>CAJWTO010000086.1 GCA_913047675.1 uncultured Pseudomonadota bacterium
TGCGAATGCCAGTGCCATGGCGTAATAACCAGATACACCCGGCATAGAGTGATACAGCAAAGATTCCCAGGATCATAAACGCCCAAATCACATCGACATCGGAGCTACCCAGAAAGCCATAGCGAAAAGTATTCACCATATAAAAAATTGGATTCAAGGCACTAACCGTTTGCCAGAATGGCGGCAATAGTTGCGCGGAATAAAACACGCCACCAAGGTAGATCAACGGTGTAAGCACAAAGGTCGGGATAATCGAGATATCATCAAAACTATTGGCAAAAACCGCATTGATGAATCCCGCCAGGGAAAACACAATAGAAGTAAGCAGGACGACTGAGATCGTGATCAGCGGATGGGCGACCTGTATATCAGCGAAAAACAAGGCGAGAGAAGTCACAATTGCGCCTACTGCAAGCCCCCGCGCCATGCCTCCCACGATGAACCCGGACAGAATGACATAATTTGGCACCGGAGAAACCAGGAGCTCCTCGACACTGCGCTGAAACTTTTGGCTAAAAAAGCTGGAAACTACGTTTGAATAGGAATTCTGAATCACGGCCATCATGATCAGTCCCGGAACGATGAACTCCATATACTGAAAGCCACCCATCTCCCCCACTCTGCGTCCAACAAGGTTACCGAAAATGACGAAATAGAGCGCAATGGTAATCGCGGGCGGCACCAGGGTCTGGACCCAGATCCTTGAGAATCGCCTTACTTCTTTTACAACGATGGTTTCGAATGCGATAAGTTTATGGTTGGAGTACATAGATTTTTGCAAGCCTAGTTAGTTTCTACCTTGTCGAGAAACAACTGCTCCAGACGGTTGCTCTTGTTTCGCAAGCTAGTGACTTCAAGACCCTGCGCAGCAAGCGCTGCAAAAACACCGTTGATGCTCACACCGGCTGATACTGCCACCTCGACGGAATGCTCCTCGACCTTCTTAGCACTCACTCCTTCGATGTCCAGATGCAGATCTGCAGCCACCGCGTTCGCAATATCTAGAATAAACACCTGCGAGTCGACTTCCGCCAGCAGCTTTTTCATGCTGGTATTCTCGACAATGGATCCGTTGTCGATGATCGCGATATTTCGGCACAGCTGCTCCGCTTCTTCTAAATAATGTGTCGTAAGGATTATCGTAGTGCCATTTCGATTGAGTTCAATAAGGAAGTCCCACATTGAGCGACGCAGTTCGATGTCCACGCCGGCAGTTGGCTCGTCCAGGATCAAGAGCCGCGGCTCATGCACCAAGGCGCGAGCGATCATCAGGCGGCGCTTCATGCCGCCAGAGAGTGAACGTGAACGGTCGCGCCGCTTCTCCCACAACCCGAGTTGCTTGAGGTATTTTTCGCAGCGCTCTCGCGCGAGACTGCGAGGCAATCCGTAATAACCTGCTTGGGTAATGACGATATCCTCAACCCGTTCAAACAGATTAAAATTCACTTCCTGAGGGACGACACCAAGATCTAGTTTGGTTTCGTAGACATGGTTATCCACATCGCGACCAAAAACCTGCACTTGTCCACACGATCGATTGATTAAAGTAGAAATTACACCAATCGTGGTGGATTTACCCGCACCGTTAGGGCCGAGAAGCGCAAAGAAGTCCCCCTGCTCAACATCCAGGGAAATTCCTTTCAGCGCCTCGAATCCATTGGCGTAGGTCTTGCGCAGATCCTTGATTGATATCGCAACGTTCATAGCATCTTGTGTAGTTAGTCGAACTTTTTCTCCAGCCCTGGACACAAGGCTGTCACAGAGCGACGGAGTATCGCGTAGGAAACTCGCAAATGGCAACACGAATTCAGCAGACAATAAAAAGCCCGGTGGTTACCGGGCTACAAAAAATGGCGTCCCCTAGGGGTTTCGAAACACTATATTGTACTTCACTGTCCGTGAGTGTCTGATATAAGTATTTGTTTTACTTACACTTATCAGACACTGGCGGACAGAGAAAGTCGCTGACAAACGACAAAACCGGTGCAGACTAGCGGCGGTCGTTCATCGTATTCCGCCGCAATTGCTGCATTACTATACCTCTCAACAAATCACTTAAGCTTGTGTTGCCCGATGTTGTTCCTGTTCAAAAGTCTTCTCAATTGAGCAGCCTATACGATGAACACGGGTGAGATAGGATGTCGCCCTTGAATTCCAAGACTGGTCACAGCTTGAGCAGCATACCAGCCCATGCAGCAACACAGTACCAGCCGCTATTTCGCCGCATCGATTTTAATTGACACCTGTGCTTGTTGGCTGCTCTATTCCGGCCGCGTCACGTTCTTCAGAGGACATTTGATTATTGGTCAATTCGTTGAGCGTACGCTGAACGCCCTCTTTCTCTTCCTCATTCGCATTTTCGAACCATCTATCAGCTGCTTCGCTCCAAGCCAACTTATTATCATCCCTCGCCGCAGCTTCTAATTGCATTGCTATCTCATGGAATTCCAAGAATCTTTTCGAATGAGCCTCACCTTCGGGAGTAAGGGGCTTCTCTGGTAATTGTGAAACATAAATCAAGCCCTCCAATAGAGGCAGAGTTGTCGCGGCCGCGTCTCTGACACCTGCCATTAATGCTCTTTCTACCTCGGAATCATCGATGCCGACTCCGACTTGGCGAGTAGCATCTATCACGGTCTCTATTTCGCCTTCTCTGTAATTAAAATCTGCTCCGTCTTTACTCGAAGATGTTGTCGATTCACGTGAAAGAAGATTCCTGATCGCCCCTGTAAATTGCGCGAACGCCACGGAAACACGTCGGATCTTATCGGCGACCTCTTCATCTGCCATCCAACAAGGGTTTGGGACGGCCATGCCAGCGGTTTTGAAGGGGAGCCAAAAATTTAAGCCCGCAAAAGGGCCGTTGGAAGACTCAATAAACCAAACATGAAGCATGTGTAAGGTTTGGCCAGGTCCCGCAAATTGCGGATGGTCGTGCCATGCTGCTAACCCGCTTTCAAAAGGTATTTCCTTAGTAGTGTTTACCTTGTCCATGAAAAGGTAAGCAACGCCCACAAGCTGATCCTCACCATCGATGTTAGCGAATAAAAGATTATTAGGTTTATCCACATCAACATCGTTGTTCATGCTCAACTCAAGGTTAACATAGTGTTGCCCCATACCCGGTATTTCACCTAGCGCTGGTAGAAACCCCGCTTCCCTTGCGGCAGTCGGTGTGCTCAGGGAAGCAAGCGAGTCCTCAAGGTCCTTAATTTTGGACCTATCGTATGAAGGCAGGCCTGCCCAAGGGGGACTAGCGAGATCAGTGCAGCTAACCGCTTGACCCAAATGCCCATGATGGCCTGAATGTGCTGAATCATGCATAGATGCGTTATGCTGATCTTGAGCGTTCACACTAACTGTAGCAATGCTCAAAGTGGAAAAGATTAAAGGCAATAAACGGGAAAACTCTCTTCTACGATACATATAACAGGACCCCCAGATATCAAACAAATCAAATTATTGAGTCTCGACTGTCTCAAACAGTATCTATTTGGCCTAGATACCAACACTTTATTTAAAAGTTGCAATTGTAGTCCCTGTAAAACTTGCAACAAGAGTATTTGTTGAGTCCGGGTTAGAATTCAGACTATTGGCAAACTGCACCATATCCTCATTGCTCTCAAAAGCAGCTAACGCAGACCATGATTCAAATAACATAAGGTAGTGCATTTTCGTAGTGCCGCCATACGATTCTTGGTATCCCTCAATCCGAGCGCCATAGTTTTCATGCAAAATTTCTGAACTTTTAAACCCTTCGACAAGTTGAGGAGTCGTGCCGCGATCTGGTTCCCATATATAAACTGCAAACACTGGCTCATCACCAAAATCAGAAGCCATAACTGACGTGTCGAGGTTCGTCCCACGAATCGTTTCAATAAGTTCAGCGGGAGGATTCTCGACATACTCAGCATAGACCTCCAAAAAATCTGTGCTTGTTGAGGCCTCATCCTTTAGCCGCCCCCAAGCCGCAATATCGTCATAACGCATGACGTAATCAAGTTGCTGCGTCGATCCGATATTCAATCGGTTTATTTGAACAGGTATTCCCATCGCAGCGTGGATAGCGGCAGATTTTTCAAACAACGCAAGAGTGTCGTTGTCTTTACCTGGATAAACTTTCCATCGGTAGACCTCAAGCACTTCTGCGGAAACTGACGTGGACATCAAAATGGTTGCGAGTAAAGTTGTAATGGCTTTGTACATATAGGTAACCTTAAAACGTTAAGTTGGGTATCCGAAAGATAAACATTTTTAATTCTACATTACCCTGTTGCCGGGATATGTTCCCGGCTACCGAGTATAAAACTAATTACCCCAATGAATTACATAGCTCTTCCAAAGCGATAGACTCCCACAGGTAGCCGGGGATTCTGAGTCAGGAGTATTCCAAGGCAGAGCGTCTAGCCTCCTTCCCAAGCCTAGCGCGTTTTCTCCGATAGCTCTGATTGCGAAAGCGCTATTCATTTCTCCATCTTGGCCGCTCGCTAGTATTTGCAGAATGCCATAACCTGTTCTATCTCCCTCAGCCCTATAATCCGTGTCGAATTCACTGAGTAAGCTTTGCACATCCTCTATACTGTTATCAGGGTTTAAAGTGCATTGTCGTATCGCAACGTAACTTTCATCAAGGTTCCCTCCTTCGTAAGGTGCAGCCGTGCCTGGCTCAATCACAGACAGATTTCGTCCAACTGACCGCGTTCCAGCACAGTCGACCATTGCAAAAAAGTGCTGACTTGGGCCTGATGGTGCCTGAGTCTCTAAGCCTCTAATCATATGCTCAAAACTATCCCAATATCTAACAACGTTGATACTGCCCGCCCTAGAAGCCGGAGCAACAATAGGCTCTCTATAAAATACCAAATTTGGTCCGTTCTCATTCCTCGGAATAGCTTTCCCTACTGAGACAACCTCTTCAACGGAGAAGCTAGGCTTCAATGTGCATTGCAGAACCTCATTTAGCCCTCCTCCTTGAGCAAAAGATGAGCTTGCCCAAATCATGGATGCAAAAAATGCAGTGGTATAACGAATAACTTTTCCCATTAATATTTTCCTAGGGTTTAATAAATTTAGAACTGACTTATATAGGCTTTGAACATTACCTATAGACTAGCCCCTGGCCTGATCGACTATGTCTTTAATTGTCTTTCCTCAAGACTCAAAGGCTTTTTTTCTCCTAAAATTGTTTAATTCGTTTGTTGTTGAAAAAAACTAGTCGGAAACCCAACTTGTCACCATTTGGACCATAGCTGTACTTTCTATTGTCCGAACATCACTGATTTTTTCAAGAAACGTTCCCCACCCATTGTAGGTCTGAGGTTGATTCATCAAGAGCTCACTCGGCGAATTGAACCAACTCACAGCATTGTGTGTTGACGGATTCTCGCCATTAGCAAGCAGCGCGGATAAGTATGATACGGTCTTAACATCAGGATTCGCCGCCGACAACTCATTAAAAGCATTCAGATAAGTAACTGGATCAGAAACTGTCATTTCATAAATCACTCCTGCACGGGCGGGGCTTGTTACATTGGCAGGGTCTCCACCTGTTGCGATAAATTGGCCAATTATTTCATTTTCTATTTCAGCGACAGCACTCATTTCCTCAGCGAACTGCAGCCAATCAGGTGAAGAACCGTTTAATGCCAGTGTTTCCTCCATTACGTTAGCTGACGGATAGACGACAACAACTAAGTGTGTTGCCTCACGCGATCCATTTGCCAAATACCGATACAAAAATGTGTTTGAGTCGTTAGCCTCACCAGTCGGGCTTTCCTGATACTTATTAAGTGCTGCAACAGCGGCAGCTGGGTTGGTGACGACTAAGTCGAAACCCTGGAAAAAAGCTTGAGAAAATGACAGTTGAGAAAATATTAGTGCACTAAGAAAACAGGCCGCTCTTAATAGCATAATTGGAATACCTTTTTAATTTTAATGGTTAACGTCTTAAAGCAAAACTATATCGTTTTCATGAAATTGTCTGTCAGTGCGAAATGCTAATATCGAGCCAACTTTCCATATAGAGTAAAACGGACATGGAAATTGTGGATCCAGGCAAAAGAAAATCAAACTTAGCACAGAGGCGCTGCCCAAAAAGAAGGCATTAGCGACATTAAAAGAGAGGGATTGCCCCTGAATAGTGCGATGTGAGTTGTGAGCACAGCCCAAATCCTAATGCTTGCGTGCAAATTTAATGAGTTGGCACATTTAACAGTTTTCCGCAGAAATTAACCTCCACCTGAAAATCAGATTGTCCTTATTCAACAGCCAGACCTCCGCTCATCAAACTCCTCAAACAAATAGACAGTCACCAGAAATGTTTTACCGAATCTACGCCAGGAAGATGAAAGACAAGGAGAACAAGGGCAAAGATCGCAGCAAGCTCAACACTTGTTAAGCGATTAGCAATTTCGATTAAAGTTGGCAGAAATGACTATATAATTTTGCACTCCAAATGTGAGCTTGAATGATTACATGAGAACTTGATAACTTGTTCACGAACAATCAATTCAAGTTTGCAAGTAAAGCTCAACCAAAGGAAATTTTTATGTCTGAAGAAATTGGCAAGTTTTCATTAAAATTTGCAGGAAATACGTATACCTCTGAAAGCAATGGTGACGTTACTATTCGTCAAAACTGGCAAGGGAGTGGCGACGGATTCGGTACTGTGTTCGGAACTTTAACGTTTGGCCCAACACCACCATCCGAATTAAATAGCGGCGGAACCATTAAGTGGGTCGGTCAAGCATTCCATGAAGACGGCACAACTGTTATCGGACAAGGTGAAGGCACTTGGGAGACGCCCCCAGATCGTCACGTCGCAAAGACAAGTCTACTTATAAATATTTCAGATGGCACCACAATAAGGAGCGAAGGCGAAATGGGGCTCGCGGACTTAGAGTGGAACGGCACGATGTACAATACATAAACACCTTAGTGTCCAAATCGCCTGTTCAAGGCGATTTGGATCTTTTCCAAAAAAATGTTCTTCCGAATTCACGCGCAGCAGATAAAAGAATATGAAGGCAAGGATAAGGATCGCAGCAAGCTAATCAGCGAGGAACGGATCAGCTAAAAAAGGGTGAATTGACTAAGTTGCCCTATGAAAAATAAAAAGGGTTACAGTCAAAACGGCTGTAACCCTTTGTTTTATCAACCAAATAAGTTGGCGTCCCCTAGGGGTTTCGAACCCCTAGTTTTTACTTTGTTGTCCACGAGTGTCTGATATAAGTGTTTGTTTTAATTGCACTTGTCAGGCAGTCGCGGACAGAAAAAGTCGCTGACGGACGACAAAACCGGTACCAAAACCGGTACAGATCAGCGGCGCTCGTTCATCCCCATGCCACCGAGAAGACCACTAAATCCCGTGGTCACCTATATGCGCATATGACAAAAGTAGCCAACGGTCGTTTTCACTATTTATAAAAAACTGCATTGTTCTGAAGCCGCCTTCCCGAACAAACTGCACGCCTTCTCTTTTGAATGTATATAGATCATCGCTAGTCGAGGGAGAGCACACATACGTCTCCGCATTAGCGGCAACAGAAAAGCAGAGTAAGGTTATTGTTGTTAGTAGTTTGTTCATTATATTTGTGTCGTAACCCCAAAAGTTTTAGCCGTACTTGAAGTCAGTAAAGGATTAATCATTCTTTATTTTGGGTAAAATTTCATTTCGACTGAATCATCTTGTAAATTCATTGTCGTAATGCATATGTACTGATTACCATCGCTGACATCATCTAACGAATAAAAAGAATAGATAAATCCATTCCTACTCCAAACACCTTGACGAGATGAACTTACTCTAGACCCATCATTATTTATCGCCGTGGCTCGACCTTGGAAAGAGCCTTGATCTGCGGAGTTAGGATTATCTAAATTTATGTTATAAGTCAGCCAAGTCTTTCCGTATATTTCATTGTCAGAGACGACATTAAGAACACCGCCTTCGTCTGTCAGTACTATGGAACTTATAGTGCCTGAAAGACTTACTTCGTCACCTGTTACATCAAAGCCAAAGGTAAGCAGCGGTGTGGCAAAAGTGAAGACAAACACAATTATTAGCGAAAATACTTTAGACATTCTTTACTCCTATATTTCAAAGTAATCTTAAATTTGACAAAATTTTTCATATTCATACCCAGAAGATACTATAGATATCGGCTAATAAGAAAGCGGAAGGCCAAGGGGATCGATACAACAAAAACCCTGCAAACTCGTCACGTCTACATACCGACATGGGCTCGGCCGCACATTACTACATATTGCAAAAATCTAGATTACGGGGACTTCTTGTTCGTAAACAAAGACGGAAACCCTGTTAAGGACAGAAAGCCGCTTTACAAGCTACATAAGCAACTACACGCGGACAAAAACATTGCCCTGCACCGTCAGGGGTTCCAACCACGCGATATGTACTGTTTTAGGCACACCAGAGCCTCTGAGTTGATTAGTCAGAACAATAGTCACGCAGAGTGCGCTATGGAATTAGGGCACGGTGTAGGCGTTTTCCAGAGCACCTACGCGCATTTCATAAGAGGGTACAGCGGTAAGAAAGATAGATCACATTTGGAAGGTGTTGCGGTGCCAAATCATGGCCTACGTGTCGTTAAGTGAAACAGAAAAGCGGCACAAAAGCGGCGCAAATTACACCTTAAAACACGTAAGCCATTGTTTCCATTCGGAAATGTTTGGCGTCCCCTAGGGGTTTCGAACCCCTGTTGCCGGGATGAAAACCCGGTGTCCTAGGCCTCTAG
>CAJWTO010000087.1 GCA_913047675.1 uncultured Pseudomonadota bacterium
TCCAAGAATCTCAAATTTTTATAAGAAAACGCTTTTTTTCGTAAATTATGGAGCAATAGGTGAGCGGGACACGAATAACCCAAAGCATCAAGTCCGGACTCAATAGCTTTTAACGTTACTCTGGGTAATACACCTTTCTCAGAGACTAAGATTTTCTCAATAGGTGTGCATAATGAAGAAATCGTGGACCACGCATCGATGCTCTTTAAAATACCAACAGTTCCCGCTGACAGTACCAAAGATCGTGCATCCTTTAGACCTTGCGTTTCAGTTTTTTCTCGCTCTATTAAAGTTATATTTAGTCCCTGTGAACTCAAAGCAATTGAGAGAATAGTTCCTACTAACCCCGCCCCCACAATGATACAGTCCGACTGAATAGCCTCATCCTGCATCCATCAATGCCTCGATTTCCTTCCTGCTTTTAGGAACATTATTACTTAAAACTTCCGGGCCAGCTGCCGTCACGAGCACGTCATCCTCGATCCTGATACCAATATTTTGCCATTTTTTTGCCAATCCTTTAGCTGTGCTAGACAGATAAAGGCCAGGCTCTACCGTAGTAACCATTCCTGGTTCGAATACCCTCCACTCATCACCAACTTTGTAGTCCCCAACATCATGTACGTCCATGCCTAACCAGTGTCCAGTTTTATGCATATAGTACGGGCGATAAGCCTCTTTTTGAATTAGATTTGATACGCGTCCTCTCAAAATACCTAAATCAACCAAACCACGCGTGAGTACTTCTACAGCAGCGTCATGTGGCTCATTCCATCTATTACCCGGAACAACCTTAGATATAGCTGCATTCTGAGCTTCCAACACAATGTCATAGACAAGTCCCTGACTTTCATTAAATATTCCATTAACGGGAAAGGTTCTAGTGATATCACTTGCATAGTAGTCATATTCAGCGCCGGCATCTATAAGCAATAGATCTCCCGATCTGAGCTTGTCACTATTTTCAGTGTAATGAAGTATGCAACTATTTGCGCCCCCTCCTACAATAGAAGGATAAGCGGGAGATCGAGCACCTCTTTCCATAAAGCACGACAGTATTTCTCCCTCTACTTGGTACTCCATACTGCCTGGCGACACAAATTCCATAGCGCGACGGTGTCCCTCCGCCGCAATCTGCGCAGATTTCCTCATAGCACGCTGCTCAGCTACACTCTTAAATAATCTCATCTCGTGAATAATATGTCCCAAAGAAATAAACTGATCCGGGGCATGAACACCTGCTCGGCCCTTACTGGTCACCTGACCCAACCATCCTATCAATCTTTGATCAAAATCAGCATAACGGCCCATAGTGTAAAAAATCCGATCTTTATTCTCTAATAGACCAGGCAATATCTCATCTAAATCTTCAATAGGGAACGCGTCATCCGCGCCATAAAAATCGCAAGCGCCTTCCAGTCCAGCCCGCCGTCCGTGCCAAATTTCCGCGTCCACATCTTTTTCTCTGCAGAACAAAACGAATTGGCCCTGTTCTCTTTCAGGGATAAGAACGACCAGCGACATAGGTTCAGGAAAACCAGTCAGATAATAAAAATCGCTATCAGGACGATATGGATAATAAACATCTCTATTTCTAACCTGTTCCGGAGAGTTTGGTTGAATAATAATAGAATTACTACCAACCATTCTCATGAGCTCTTTCCTGCGACGTAGAAATTCTCTTTTTTCCATCAGAATAGTCCCTTAATGTATATCTCTCTTGGGAGCGATACTCCCTTTTAAAGATTCTAGCTCCTCATAAATAGTCATAATACCAACACGTGTAAATTCATAGAGTTCCACTAGAGCCTTCTCTCCTTCTTCATCCTCGATCAAATCTTCGTCAAGACGACAAAATTGTTCTAAATCAGACAAAAAATTTAAACAAGATTCGGCCGAAAGATTATCGCGATTGAAACCTGATATACCTAGTCCATATAAATAGCCTTGGCACCATTTCGAAAACTCAGCAACTCTGACGCTTAATTTAATATCATCCCTCGGCAACAACAAGAAAACTCCGCTACCGGCGCGGAGAATTTCTATACTGATATCCGCTAACAAGGAAAGAAATTTCGCTGAATCGACTTCTAAACTATCTCGGAAAACGTCTTCAGACTCGGCCAAACAACTAAACCACACACCTTCCTCGTAAGCTTTCGGGCCAGTAATTAGACCAAACAGTATCCCGTGGGCTTCGGAAGCACCAACATCACAATCAAAATTTTCCAGGACAGTTTTCAGCCGATCATAAATGTTATCCACTTTTTTAACCTTCCACTATTTTGTAGATTCTATTATCCCACGATGCTGATATAACCTACAATGAGCCTTAGTATTGACCGACCGGCCAAAACAGCTCTATATTTGTAATTCTTACTAACTGCAGAAGCTCAAAAATGAATGCCGACAACAACGACAAATTAGAACTAGCC
The DNA here is from genome assembly GCA_913047675.1 of uncultured Pseudomonadota bacterium. Classification (GTDB taxonomy): domain Bacteria; phylum Pseudomonadota; class Gammaproteobacteria; genus UBA4457. Next base: position 2,436 of record CAJWTO010000087.1, read on the forward strand.
TCACTCGAAACCCGAATAGACGAACTGATTCGAACTATCGAAGGTCTCGCGGATGAAAATGCCGAACTGCGCAATCAAAAAATTAGTTTAGCAAATGAAAAAATAGAGCTACTAAATAAAACAGAACAAGCTAAAACCCGTGTAGAGGGAATGATAACAAGACTCAAGGCTTTGGAAACTAGAGCATGAGTGACACTCCGAAGCCAATCAAAGTAACCATACTCGGTAATGATTATCTCGTGGCCTGCGAGCATAACGAGGAAGAAGAGCTGATAGAGTCAGTCAAGTTCTTGAACGCAAAAATTGAACAACAAAAACTGTCCGGAAATATGAAAGGCGATCAAAACATCGCTGTCATGACAGCTCTTAATGTTGTCAACGAGCACCTTAAATTAAAGAAAAAAAACGAAAAGGCCTCTGCGAATAGGGGCGACAACCTGGCTCGTATCGAGTCTAAAATTCAAAGTGTACTTTCTCGCCAAAATCTAGATTTATTCAAAGAAGCTGAATCTCATTAAAAGAACTAATTCCTAATTACTTCAAAACCATGTACGATCTGATTTACGTGTTCTCTGCTTTGTTTGCGAACTGATCTGACAATCTCTGAGCCGATAATATTTATAGCATAGGGACAGATTTTACCACGATGTTGAGCATATCCGGTCCTGCCGGACAGCCTGATTCGAGTATTGACGTCCCAACCTTGAGCTTTCTGGTTCAAGATTACGGTCAGCGACGGCATAGTGGAGGACATGTTTCATAAACGTATTTTTACTCAAAGATTATGAGTAGATCACCAGCATCAACCTGCTGACCCGGATCTAGCAGAATCTCCTTGATGACACCATCAAGCTCCGCTCGAATGTTAGTTTGCATTTTCATGGCCTCTATAGTCAAAAGTGACTGCCCTCTAGTAACTTTCTTACCCACGCTAGCATCTATTTGGGCTATCAGACCGGGCATCGGCGCCCCCAGGTGAGTGCGATTATCTTTTTCAGCTTTTCTGCGAGCCGCAGCTTCAACAGCTGGCGCTTCCGTTTGAACATATACTTGTCTGGGCTGACCATTTAATTCAAAAAAGACCGCTCTTTTCCCAGATGAATCAACTTCGCCCATACCGTTATATCGAAGTACGATTATTCGGCCCGGCTCCATTTCAATTTGAACCTCTTCCCCAGACTCCATCCCATAAAAAAATACTGAGGATGGCAAAACGGTTAGATCACTAAAATCTCGATATGCTTCCATGTACTTGATGAAAATATCAGGATACATGAGATAAGAGGCGAACTCAGGGTCAGAAATTGGACGGAGCGCTCTTTCCTCGGCTAGCACTCGCTCAGCGACCAAATCAACCTCGGGGATAATAGAACCTGGCCTAACATCTAAACCCAACTCTTCCTTTAAAACCTTTTTCCTGAGCTCCGCAGGGAATCCACCCAACGGCTGCCCTAAATCACCGCGAAAAAAAGATACAACTGAATCTGGGAAAGCAACTTCGATGGCAGGATCTTCGACAGAGTCTCGATCCAAACCACTAGTAACCATATAAAGCGCCATATCACCTACGACCTTGGAGCTAGGCGTCACTTTAACAATATCACCAAACATGTCGTTAACCTGAGCGTAAGCTTGCGCAATCTCACTCCATCTACCCGCCAAACCTAAGCTTCTCGCTTGCTCTCGCAGATTCGTGTACTGACCACCAGGCATCCCATGAACAAATACCTCGGATGCTCCAGACCGCTCTTCACTCTCAAATGCACTGTAGTTTTTCCGAACTACCAACCAGTAATCAGATAATTTCCTCACAGAAACTGGATTTAAAGAACTCTGTCTCTCGGTATGACGCAAAGCCTCTATTACAGAGCCCATGTTAGGTTGACTGGTTAGACCACTCATAGAATCCATTGCCAAGTCTACAGCATCAACGCCAGCATCTATCGCTGCAAGCACGCTCGCAGCTGCTATTCCGCTGGTGTCATGAGTATGAAAATGAATAGGAATCCCAATTTCTTGTTTTAACGCGCTAATAAGCATCGAGGCGGAATGGGGTAAACAGAGTCCCGCCATATCTTTTATTCCAAGAACATGAGCTCCGGCAGCTTCTAATTCCTTTGCGATTTTTAAATAATAGTTGACGCTATATTTATCCGATTTAGCATCAGCTACGTTTCCGGTATAACAGATTGTTCCCTCACATACCTTGCCCGCTTCTATAACGGAATCCATTGATAGGCGCATATTCTCAACCCAATTCAACGAATCAAATACTCTAAAAATATCGATACCCGAACTCGCAGCTTGATTTACGAAATACCGTACTACGTTATCCGCATAATTTTTATACCCTACCGCATTAGAACCACGCAGTAACATCTGTGTCGGAATATTCGGTAGTTTATTTCTAATGGCCTCCAGCCGTTTCCACGGGCATTCATGGAGAAACCTCATCGCAACGTCAAAAGTAGCGCCCCCCCAACATTCTACGGAAAGCAACTCTGGTACCAATTTCGCATAAGCCGACGACACTTGAACGAGATCATAGCTACGTACTCGAGTTGCTAATAAAGATTGGTGCGCATCGCGAAAAGTAGTGTCTGTAATCAAAACTTCTCTTTTATCGAGCATCCATTTTCCAAACCCCTCGGGGCCTAGCTCTTCTAACTTCTGCCGACTACCATCAGGAATAGATTGTTTTTCGCCACCGGGGACCGTGGGCGTTTCTAGACTATCAGGCTTCTTTCTGAACGCGACGGCTGGGTTCCCTTTAACAACAACATTGCCCACATACTTGAGCAAGCGTGATGCGCGATCTCTGCTCTTCGGCAGCTGCATCAGTTCTGGCGTATCATCAATAAATCGGGTGGTATATTCCGCCTTTTGAAAACATTTATTTTCCATCAGCCCCGCTAAAAAAGTAAGGTTGGTACTGACCCCCCTTATCCTGAACTCCTGCAGAGCTCGCCGCATCCGTCTCGCAACATCCTCTTGCGAAGACGCCCAGGCCGTAACTTTAACTAGTAATGAATCATAATATCGCGTGATTTCGGCTCCTGTATAGGCAGTCCCCGCATCTAACCTGATCCCGAATCCAGCGGGACTCCTATAAGTCGAAATAGTCCCGTAATCTGGAATGAAGTTGTTCTCTGGATCCTCGGCCGTCACCCTACACTGTATGGCGTGTCCGTTAATTCTAATACCTTCTTGCGGGGGCACACCCGACTCACTGCTCCCTATAGCATACCCCTCGGCGATTCGTATTTGCGCCTTTACTATATCAATACCAGTGATCGCCTCACTAACAGTATGTTCAACCTGTATTCGCGGATTGACTTCAATAAAGTAGAAAGCGCCTGTATCAACATCCTGCAAAAACTCTACTGTGCCTGCGTTCTTATAGCCCGCAGCTTCACAGACTTTAATAGCAGAAAGACAGATATTTTCGCGCTCCTTATCGCTCAGATATAAAGCCGGAGCCCGCTCCACCACTTTCTGATTGCGTCTTTGAACCGTGCAATCTCTTTCAAAAAGATGCACTGTATTTCCCTGACCATCTGCTAGAATCTGAACCTCAACATGGCGAGCACGCAAAACTAATTTCTCTAGATATATTTCGTCATTGTCAAATGCAGCTAATGCTTCGCGACGACCAGTCTCAACAGTCTCGTGAAGCTCGCTCTCTGACTCAATGACTCGCATCCCGCGTCCACCACCACCCCAAGAAGCCTTTAACATAAGCGGGTAACCAATCTTTTCCGCTAAAACCGACACCTTTTCTCTCTCTATTGGAAGTGAACCCGTCGCAGGCATCACCTCAACAGCACTTGATTCGGCGAGCTCTCTTGCCTGAATCTTATTGCCTAATTGTCGCATCGTTTCAGCAGAAGGACCTATAAAAACCAAGCCGGCCAGACCGCAAGCATCTGCGAATTCAGGGCTTTCGGACAAAAAGCCGTATCCAGGATGGACGGCATCTGCACCACACATCAAGGCGATATCAATGATTTTTTTTATATTCAAGTAAGACTTGACCGGAGTCTCGCCCTCACCTAAAAAATAAGACTCATCAGCTTTAAATCTGTGCAGTGAAAAACGGTCCTCATGCGCGTAAACAGCGACACTTCTGATATCTAACTCGGACGCCGCTCGCATAACTCTGATTGCGATTTCACCGCGATTTGCAACTAGTATTTTTCTGATTGTTTTCACTTGCATCGTTTAATAGGTTATTTTGTAAACATATATAGTTTAAAGCACGAACTCGTAGAACGCACATGAATCTGAAACTAATACTTATTTATTTAATAACCATTGCATCATTTTGTCGAGCGGACTCGGCCTCTGACGATTACAAAAATGGAGATTATGAGTCAGCTGCTTTGCGTTATCAGATACAAGCTGAAGCGGGGGATGCTCGTTCTCAGAATAATCTTGGTGCTCTCTACTTGAGAGGCAAGGGCGTACCCCAAAACTATCAAAAAGCCTATGAGCTATTTTTAAAATCCGCTGGCGAAAACTTTAAAGGCGCTATGTTTAATCTAGGAATTATGAATCTCAGAGGATACGGTAGGGCAAAAAATTATCCGGAGGCAGTAACATGGTTTAGACAAGGTGCCGAACTCGGTGACTCGGAAGCGCAATTTTTTCTTGGAGTATTACTCAGTAAAGGACTAGGCGTTCAAGCTGACTTAGCAAAGGCAAAACAATGGTTTTCGAAATCCGCTGATTCCGGACTAGCCGCTGCTCAGTTTAATCTAGCTATAATTTTATTAAGAGATTCTGAGCATCGCAGTAATAGAGTCGACGCATTAGATTGGCTCAAAAAAGCAGATGATCAGGAATATGAGATGGCAACATTTCAACTTGCTACCGAGTATCTGAGAAACTCTGAAAACCAGCTGGATCGAGAGAAAGCATCCCAACTTATGCTCAAGCTAGCTAAAAAGGGGCATGTTCGTGCCCAGATGCAGTTAGGGCTATTGTATCTATTTGGGGATGCGCAAGACTTAAATAGCGAAGAGGGTTTTTTCTGGTTAAAAGAATCTGCTATGCAAGACTTCGCTCCCGCGCAACACAATCTCGGTGCTATGTATGCGCAAGGGATAGGTGGCGAGTCTAATTTGAAACGAGCATATGCCTGGTTAAAAATAGCTTCTACTTCAATAGCGCAAGCCGAAGTAGATAGCTTAATTATTCGAGAAAAAATGTCCGAAAATGAATTACGGTCAGCTGAGATGCTAATTGATGAAATAACAGCAAAAATAGCAAATGGTAAAGAACTATAATGCAAAAATTTCAAGCGGCTAACTAGGACTCATGGGAAATCACTCAAGTAATGCGGAAGCATATATTTTCGATATGGATGGAACCATCTTAGACTTGAACTTTGATAGGTCTGTTTGGCACCATCGCTTACCAGAGAAAGTGGCTAGTATCTTAAGCGTACCTCTAAACGTAGCTAGTGAAATCGTAAAAAATAAGCTCGCGCCTCTTAAACACACATTAAATTGGTATGATCTAGATTACTGGAGTAAGGAATTTAGTCTCGATATTGGGGAAATTGAAATCGAAATGTCGCACCTGATAAAACCGAGGCCAGGTGCGATAGATTATCTCAAGCAAGCGAAGGGTAGCAATTTAATGATTTTAGCATCTAACGCATATCCTAAGAGCATGATTAGGAAGCTTTCACTTACGGGCATAGCGACTTATTTCGACATTATAATTAGTTCTCACGAAATCGGGTTTTGCAAAGAAGAATTAAAATTCTGGGAGAAATTACAAAGTCAAATCGGCTTCTCACCCAGCAAAACTTTGCTAGTTGATGATAATTTAACAGTTTTAAGAACTGCAAAAAAATTTGGCATAAAAAATCTCTTTGGCATTAGAAATCCCAGTAGCCAAGGAACGCCAGTAAGCGACTCAGAGTTCCAACTAATAAACAATTTCGAAGAGATTCGCTATCTAAGTTCCTAAATTAAACGGCACATAGAGATTTCAAAAATCTTACTTTGTGCCTTTCTAGCCTTCTCCTCAAACCGAGTTATAACCCTGTGTGTTGGACGAGGGGACCACAGCCTATCTCCAGCTAAGTTTCTCCAACGTTTGTCATATCGTGCCAATTCGAGTACGTCTAGCGCGTAGGCTGGATTATCTGTGGAGAAACGGAAAATACCATTTTTTTTCAACTTTATC
>CAJWTO010000088.1 GCA_913047675.1 uncultured Pseudomonadota bacterium
ACCTATAACAAGGTCAGGTTTGTGGAGCTGCTGGACCCTCTCTAACACTCTTTCAAATGACATTTTTGTATTAATTCCGTCAAAAGTTGAGGTTGTATCGCCATATATATGACTATCTGTTATTTGTATAATTCGCATAGCATAGATGTTATCTGATCCGCTCCTAGGAGACGATAATTAATTCGTCCAGGGCCTGCCGCACTCAATTGATTGTTTTATATAGCTAATCCCAAAGTTATCCACAGCTTATCATCATAATACTCAAAAGTAGCTGACATGAAACAAACATAATATACACATCATGTAGTGGTCATAGAACTTCTTGACCACAAGTTATTGTGGTGATATACATTTATTTATAGTATGTTCATAAGAAATTGGATTAAATATTTTTAGTTTGCCAAAGGACTAAAATTGCAGGAGAAAACATGAAGTTTGAGAGCGTCGCCGATAACAGTCGGGTAACAAATGAGTCGGCTAAATTACAAGAAAACACCGACGATATTAATTTTGAAGTTGCGGCGACCGCTCCGGGAGAGTTCCGGGTTATACGAAGAAACGGAAAGGTCACCGTCTTTGATGGGGGTAAAATTAAAGTAGCGTTAACTAAAGCTTTCCTGGCCGTTGAAGGTAACCAGGCTGCGGCGTCCACTAGGGTGCACGAATTAGTAGAAGAGATCGGTGATAAAATTGTCGCTGCGGTTACGAGGCACACTCCTGCAGGGGGTGCAATGCATATAGAAGACATACAGGATCAGGTAGAGCTTGCCCTGATGCGGGCAGCTGAACGGAAAGTTGCCAGAGCGTATGTCCTCTATAGGGAAGAAAGGGCTCGAGAGAGATCCCTAGCCCAACAACACGCTCCTATACCGAAAGGAAAATCCTCCGCATTAAAAGTAACTTGTAGCGATGGGACTAGTAAGCCACTAGATGAAGCAAGGCTGAGGCGAATTCTGGAAGAGGCATGCGGGGGAATAGAAGGAACCGACTTTACGGCCATACTGGAAGAGACCAAAAGATCGCTTTTTGATGGCGTAGCAGAAGAAGATGTCGATAAAGCGGCTACAATGAGTGCGAGAACTTTTGTTGAAAGAGAGCCTAATTATACCTACGTAGCCGCTAGATTATTACTCGACTCCCTTAGAAAAGAGGCACTAAGTTTCGTGGCAGGCCGAAAGGAGGGAGCGACTCAGGCTGAAATGACAGAGAAGTACCCCGAGTATTTTCAAAACTATATAAAAAAAGCTATCGATTTAGAACTTCTAGATCCTCGCTTGGCCAATTATGACTTGAGTAAATTAGGTGCAGCAATAAAACCAGAGCGTGATTTTAATTTTAACTATTTAGGTATACAGACACTCTACGATCGATATTTTATCCAAAGTAATGATATTAGGTTTGAGCTACCGCAGGTGTTCTTCATGCGAGTTAGTATGGGTCTAGCAATTAACGAGATAGATCCTGAAGAATGGTCAATTAAATTCTACAACCTGCTATCTTCCTTTGATTTTATGAGCTCCACGCCAACACTGTTTAATTCTGGAACACTACGCCCACAGTTGTCATCATGCTACCTAACTTCAGTTCCAGACGACCTCGATGGGATATTTGGGGCGATTAAAGATGATGCTCTGCTGTCGAAATTTGCGGGAGGCCTAGGAAACGATTGGACTCCTGTAAGGGGTATGGGCGCACACATAAAAGGGACAAACGGAAAGTCGCAAGGGGTTGTCCCCTTCTTGAAAGTTGCTAATGACACCGCAGTAGCGGTTAATCAAGGAGGTAAAAGAAAAGGTGCTATGTGTGCCTACTTGGAATCTTGGCATGTAGATGTTGAAGAATTCACTGAACTGCGTAAAAACACCGGCGACGATCGCAGAAGAACGCATGACATGAATACAGCCAATTGGATACCCGATCTCTTCATGAAGCGAGTCTGCGAAGATAAAGATTGGACGTTATTTTCGCCTGATGAAACGCCGGAATTACATGATAGCTTCGGCAAAGATTTTGACGACGTTTACAGCGCTTACGAGGAAAAAGCAGATAAAGGTGAAATCAAAAATTTCAAGCGTTTAAAAGCTGTCGACCTCTGGCGAAAAATGCTTGCAATGGTTTATGAAACGGGACACCCGTGGTTCACATTCAAGGATGCATGTAATCTACGCTCACCACAGCAGCACACAGGGGTCGTGCATAGTTCTAATTTATGTACCGAAATAACCCTGAACACCTCGCCAGAGAAAGAAATCGCTGTATGTAATCTCGGCTCAGTCAACTTAGCCCAGCACGTTTCCGAAAATGGTCTAAATACTGAAAAGCTGAAAAGCACCATAGATATAGCAATGAGAATGTTGGATAACGTCATTGATTATAACTATTACAGTGTACCAACAGCGCGGGCCTCAAACATGAGACACCGACCAGTTGGGCTGGGTATCATGGGATTCCAAGATGCCTTGTACGCCCAAAAGATCCCCTACAGTTCTGATAACGCGATTAGCTTCGCTGACGAATCAATGGAAGCCGTCAGTTACTACGCGATACAAGCCTCCACCAACCTCGCAGAAGAAAGAGGGACATACCAAAGTTTTGAAGGTTCGTTATGGAGCAAAGGAATCTTACCAATCGACTCCATAGAACTTTTAGCAAAAGGTAGAGGCGGTTATCTAGAAATGGATAGAGGCCAACGATTAGATTGGGACTCACTTCGAGAGAGAACAAAATCCGTAGGCATGCGAAATTCAAACTGTATGGCTATAGCCCCAACAGCGACCATTTCTAATATTTGTGGCGTAAGTCAGTCAATCGAACCTACATATCAAAATCTGTTTGTCAAATCTAACCTATCCGGTGATTTTACAGTGGTAAATATGTACTTGGTTGATGATTTGAAGCGAGCTAACCTATGGGACGAAGTCATGGTAAATGATTTGAAATACTATGATGGAAGCATATCAAAGATAGACAGAGTTCCTTCTGAATTAAAAGAGCTATACGCAACAGCGTTTGAAATCGACTGCAGATGGCTCATAGAAGCAGGATCACGTCGACAAAAATGGTTAGATCAGGCGCAATCCCTAAATCTTTACATGTCCGAACCTAGCGGTCCCAAAATGGATAACATCTATAAACTAGCTTGGGTAAGAGGTCTGAAAACGACCTATTACTTAAGAACTATAGGCGCGACGCACGTAGAGAAAAGCACTTTAGCAGACGGAAAATTAAACGCGGTGGAGCACACTGACGAAATCAAACCGGAAGCGCCAGCCGCATGTTCAATATTAGACCCTGAATGCGAAGCCTGTCAGTAAATAAAAAATCGATTAGTACGTAAGATAAAACGAAAGGAGATAATGATGCTAAATTGGGACGACCCGATAGCGCAGTTCAAAACAACCGGACAGCCGAATCCTGCAGAGGCCATAGTAGATGAGCAGGTTTTAAATATAGAGAAGGAGCCTAAAATATCTTCCGTAACAAGCGAAGACAAGGTTATCTCAACGCCGGCTACTGCCGACCAAACAGTAACTATCAAACCTGAAAAAATTCAAGAGCAGGGTGTTACCGGGTTAGAAGAGGTTGAATTCGGCGCAGGTAGATTAGCCGTCGATGATAAGGCGATGATCAATTGTCGATCTGATGTTAACCAGCTCGTCCCATTCAAATATAAATGGGCTTGGCAAAAGTACCTAGACGGATGCGCGAACCATTGGATGCCCCAAGAGATTAATATGACCGCTGATATCGCTCTTTGGAAAGATCCTAATGGTCTTACGGAAGACGAAAGGACGCTCGTCAAAAGAAATTTGGGTTTCTTTTCAACTGCTGATTCATTAGTCGCTAATAACTTGGTACTCGCAGTTTATCGCCACATCACAAACCCTGAGTGTCGACAATACCTGCTTAGGCAAGCGTTCGAAGAAGCACTGCATACGCATGCTTATCAGTACTGCATCGAAAGTTTAGGTTTAGATGAAGCGGAAGTTTTTAACATGTACAGGGAAGTTGAGTCTATCCATGCTAAGGCGGCATGGGCTACTCAATTTACTGATAGCCTAGGAGATAGAAATTTTAGTACCGGGACACACGAAGATGACCAACGACTGCTGAGAGATCTGATTGCATTTTACGTGGTGTTCGAAGGTATATTCTTCTATGTGGGGTTTGTGCAAATTCTTTCCATGGGTAGACGAAATAAAATGACAGGAGTTGCCGAACAATTCCAATATATTTTACGTGATGAGTCTATGCATATGAATTTTGGGATAGATGTCATCAACCAGATCAAGGTAGAAAATCCTGGCCTATGGACTGAGGAATTTCAGCAGCAAATCATACAATTGATCCGAGAGGCTGTTGAGTTAGAAGTTGCTTATGCGCACGATACTATGCCAAGAGGAGTGTTAGGTTTAAACGCTAACATGTTTGAAGACTACCTTGGCTTTATTGCTAACCGACGGTGTGCACAGATAGGATTACCTGAACAATATCAAGATGCTACCAATCCGTTCCCTTGGATGAGTGAAGTAATGGACCTTCAAAAGGAAAAAAACTTTTTTGAAACAAGAGTAACAGAGTATCAGACCGGCGGCGCACTTAGCTGGGATTAATATGCCATAGCTAAGTATCTCTCCTCCAACAGGGATACAGTGCGCTCCATTTACCGGCGACTAAAAATCGCCGGTTTTTTTATTTTGGCCGACTGACTTCACCTCCAAGCATATGTCACTGCACTTTACTTCGTGCTATATTAATGACAGTTAAGCACGGTCTATGGATGCTGAAAGCATAGAACCCGCAAATATAATTCCAATTGGTTAGTATTTTTGGGGAGTAATATGTTGTCAGGAAATTCTGTCGCGGTCGATCATAACCTGTATGTCTTGTTCGTATCAGATGTCGGTAACTCAATTAGTCCCGAAAAGTACTAGCGCCTGTGAAAACTAAATCATCACCTCGACCCAAGTCTCGCAACAAGGAAATCCAGAACCTTATTGGTCTGGCGGAACTTCGAAGAGACCACTTACTAGAATACCTCCACCTGATACAGGATCAGTTCGGTTGTATCTCAAAAAGTCACATTTCAGATCTAGCGGATTTAATGAGTATAGCGACGGGCGAAATATACGAGGTTGCATCTTTTTATCATCATTTCAATCTTACTGAAAAAAATGACAGTGAAAAGAAGATCTGTGTCCGAGTATGTGAGTCGATCACTTGTTCAATGTTTGGTGCTGATGATCTTATTACTGATCTTACGAAACAACTCCCGGAGAACGCAGTTATTCAGCATGTGCCCTGTGTTGGCAGATGTGACAGCGCTCCTGTTTGTGTAGTTGGGAAAAGACCTGTCCTAAACGCAACCCCAGACAAAGTATGTACCCTAGTCAACAATAATGTAACTGTGCCTTCCCTCCCCAACTACATAAAATTAGAGGATGCCCTAAGTGACGGCTGCTACAAAACTTTCAAATCATGTCTGTCGAAACAGTTTACTCCCTCACAAGTAATCCAGAAAATCACAGATGCGGGTCTCCGAGGACTCGGAGGAGCTGGATTCTCCGCTGGGAAAAAATGGGATATTGTCCGATCATTCCCAGCTCCTCGAGTGGTTGCAATTAATATCGATGAAGGCGAACCAGGCACATTTAAGGATCGTCATTATCTTGAGAAAGCTCCTCATCAATTCTTAGAAGGTATGTTGATCGCGGCATGGGCAGTCAACGCAAGTACTTGCTTTATTTACTTACGCGACGAGTATGCGGCCTGTCATGAAATGTTATCTATAGAACTTGAAAAACTTAGAACCGAGTTCCCCCGCCAGCTACCCGATATCGAGCTAAGACGTGGGGCGGGTTCATATGTATGCGGCGAAGAATCCGCAATGTTGGAATCGATCGAAGGTAAACGAGGAATGCCGAGACTCAGGCCGCCTTATATCGCCGAAAAAGGACTTTTTGGAAAGCCTACTTTGGAGCATAATTTCGAGACATTGTATTGGATACCTGAGATCATACGAAAGGCTAAGGGGGGCAAAGAGGAGATTATAGAGCTACGAGGAAGAAAAGGACTAAGATCTTTCTCTGTAAGTGGCAGAGTGTGTATTCCAGGAGTTCACCGTGCGCCGGCTGGAATTTCGATACACGAATTAATTAATGACTACTGCGGCGGTATGCTCTCTGGCCATAAACTCAAAGCCTACTTCCCCGGAGGTGCATCTGGAGGTATTCTCCCTGCTGGAATTAAGGACTTACCTCTAGACTTCGATACTTTACAAGCGCATGGCTGTTTCATCGGCTCAGCCGCAATTATCGTACTATCCGATCATGACGCGATTCCAGAATACGCTCTAAATGCGATGCGCTTCTTCAAAGAAGAGAGCTGCGGGAAATGCACACCCTGTAGGGTCGGTACGGACAAAGCGGCAGAACTTATGTCGGAAGAAAAATGGGATCTAGAAAAGCTCACAGATCTAGCTACAGTTATGGCAGAGGCTTCAATCTGTGGACTTGGTCAAGCTGCCCCCAACCCTCTCCTATCTACGATTAAATATTTTGGAGACGAGTTGTGAGTAGTCCGATCACGTTTACTATCGATGGCAAGCCTGTCATTGCAACTGCTGAAGACACGATTTTAACCGCTGCTGAAAAGGTAGGAGTAGCAATACCGAGATTATGCTATCTGGAAGGGTACAGGCCAGATGGGAATTGTAGGGCATGTGTCGTCGAGATCGAGGGAGAACGCGCTTTAGCAGCGTCTTGCTGTAGACAGCCTACGAATGGGATGGAGGTTAAGTCAACCAGTAAGAGAGCTAGATTTAGCCAGCGACTGGTAGTAGAACTTTTAGCGTCTGACACTAATATCAACTCATCTGAAATGGAAACAGACTCTGAACTAGCGGCCTTGACTAAAACATTTGAATTGAAAGAGAATCGTTTTGCTACTCGCGCGCAGTTACCATCAGACAACACTAACCAAGCAATATCCGTAAATCTCAACGATTGCATCCAATGTGGTCGCTGCGTTAGAGCCTGCCGGGAAGAACAAGTCCATGATGTAATCGGATACTCTTTCCGAGGATCAGAATCTAAAATCACATTCGATGCAGATCTTTCGATGGGCGATAGTACCTGTGTAAGCTGTGGCGAATGTGTGCAGGCATGTCCTACAAACGCGCTGCTACCTGCTGCCAATTCCGAAAGTCCGCGAGTCACAAAGAAAGTAGACTCTGTGTGTCCATACTGTGGCGTCGGATGCCTTCTCACGTTTAACGTAGCTGATACTAAAATTACTAGCGTTTCAGGAAGAAACGGACCGTCGAACTCTAATCGCCTCTGTGTGAAAGGCCGCTTTGGTTTCGACTACATTAACCATCCATCACGTCTTAACGTACCTCTCATCAGATTGGATACTGCACCAAAGACTCGTGACATAATCGATAGAAAGGATATTCAAAAATTTTTTCGAGAAGCAACTTGGGAGGAAGCATTAACGAAAGCTGCGGAGGGCTTCAAATCCATTTCTGACACTAAAGGTGGCGATGCACTAGCTGGACTTGGTTCTGCCAAATGTTCAAATGAAGAGGCATATCTATTTCAAAAGTTAATAAGAACTGGTTTCAAGACTAATAATGTTGATCACTGTACTCGGCTCTGTCACGCGTCCTCAGTTGCGGCGATGTTAGAAATGGTAGGTAACGCCGGCGTTTCTAATCAAATAGAGGAAGTAGCTGAAACTGATGTAATACTAATAATTGGAGCACGCCCGACAGTAAATCATCCTGTAGCCGCAACATTTATGAAGAACGCGATTAAAGCCGGCAAAAAACTCATTCTAATAGACCCTTATCGTTCAGATCTAGCAAGGCACGCGGACTATTTTCTTCAATTTAGACCAGATACGGACGTACTATTACTAAATGCTATGATGCACGTAATAATCGAGGAAGATCTACTCGATCAAGACTTCATTAAGAAGCGCACAACTAATTTTGCCGAGCTTAAACATGTCGTCTCATCATATACTCCTGAAAGTGTGTCACTGGTATGTGGAATAGAGTCAGACGTCATTAGGGAGGCTGCTAGACTTTACGCTACTGCAGAGCGCTCTATGATTTTCTGGGGTATGGGTATATCGCAGCACGTACACGGCACCGATAACGCCAGAAGTCTCATTGCCCTGGCACTTTTAACAGGTAATATCGGCCAGCCTGGCACTGGGATACATCCTTTGCGTGGTCAGAATAATGTGCAGGGTGCCTCCGATGCTGGACTTATACCCATGGTTTATCCAGATTACCAACCAGTGACAGATAAAAATGTGCAACAGAAATTTGAGACTACATGGGATACGCCATTGAATCCAAAATTAGGACTCACTGTAACTGAGATCCTTCAAGCTGCAGAGAAAAAAGAGGTAACGGGTCTTTACGTCATGGGAGAGAATCCCGCCATGTCTGATCCTGATCTCAACCATGCGAGACACTCGCT
>CAJWTO010000089.1 GCA_913047675.1 uncultured Pseudomonadota bacterium
ATATCTGATTTGGGTAGTACATTATCATTTATTTTTGATGGACTTTTTCCGTTTCGCCCATTCTGGAATCGATTTTTGAGGGACCCTTGAAACCGCGAGACTATCAGCATGTACATTATCTGTAATAGTGCTACCGGCGCCTACAGTAGAACCGGCACCTATGGTCACAGGGGCGACTAACTGCGACCCAGAACCAATAAAAACCCCATTTTCTATAACAGTTTTATGTTTATTTTGACCGTCATAATTACACGTTATCGTACCAGCACCAATATTGACTCGCTCCCCAACTTCGCTATCGCCAACATAACTGAGATGATTGACTTTACTCATCGCACCTATATCGGACTTTTTGATTTCCACAAAATTTCCGATTTTCCCTCTGTCCCCTATCGTAGATTCTGGTCTTAGGTGAGAAAATGGTCCAACCTGAGCCCCTTCCCCTACCAAAGAATTTTGGATGACACAGTTAGATAGTATTGTTGCTGATGACGAGATCTCAGAGTCTGAGATGACATTATTCGGACCTATAGTGACGCCATCACCCAAAACTACTCGGCCCGAAAAAATCGTATTTATGTCAATAAAAACATCTTTCCCACAAATGAGTTCGCCTCGAACGTCGATCCTACTCGGATCAGCGACAGTCACACCACCGCTCATTAGATTCTCTACCGTCCGTACCTGAAGCTTTCGCTCAGTTGCCGCAAGTTGTGCGCGATCATTTACTCCCAAACCTAATAACGCATCACTTAAAACTACCGACCCGACCTTCTTATTTAATTCGAAGGCAATCTTAACGCAGTCCGTCAAATAGTACTCATTTTGACCGTTTCTAGCCCCGATTTTCGGAATAACTTCTTGCAGGAAGTCGGCTCTTGCGACCATGATGCCAGTATTAATTTCTTTGATTGATCTCTGAGTGTCATCAGCATCGACATCTTCGACAATCGAAGTGATTTTTCCTTCTTTATCTCTGATAATTCGACCATAACCAGCTGGGCTATCCAAATTACTTGTTAGAACAGCAACATCGCAGCTAGATCCACAATCTATCAATTGAGAAACTATTTCATCTGTTAAAAGTGGAACATCACCGCTAAGAATTAATACCGCGTCCTTATCAGAAAGCTGAGGTAAAGCTTGTGCTACAGCATGACCCGTGCCGAATTGTTGCCGTTGCTCCACAAACTCAATCTGCTCTCCCGCCAGATGTTGGCGCAACATCTCCTGTTGAGATCCCACTATCACGATTACCTTCCTTGTGAGTTTCTTCGCGATAGTCAGCACATAATCTATCATCGGCCTACCGGCCAACTTTTGCAAAACCTTTGGGAACGCAGAGTTCATGCGACTGCCTTTACCGGCTGCCAAAATTAAAACACTCAAACTCATAACTGTCCCACCCCACTTAAGTCAACACACTTATCATAGTGCGCATAGCAAACGGGGACAATTACCATATGAAAATGAGTATACTAGATTAATTAACGTCCGGTCCGCCCGCGAAGTCTTTGAATAGTCTGCAGCTGAGCTATCGTTTCCGCTAACTCTATTCTAGCCTTGGCATAATCTATAGTGGCATCAGTATCTGCCAGCGCAATTTCCGCCGCTTCTTTAGCTTTCAATACCAATGATTCATCCAAGTCTTCCGCCCGCTCAGCAGTATCCGACAATATCGTTACCACTTTGGGTTGAACTTCCAGCAGACCTCCAGACACATAGAAGGAGGATTCTTCACTATTAGGTAATCTCAGCCGAACTTCGCCAGGCCCAAGACGCGATAACATGGGCGCGTGCCCAGGAGCTATTCCAACCTCACCCAAAATAGCTGGCGCAAATACCATCTCGGCCTCCCCTGAGAAGATTTCTCTCTCAGCACTCACAATATCGACTTGAACTGTCATATTTTTGCCCCTAGAGGATTACATCGCTTTCGCTTTTTCAACCGCCTCTTCTATAGAGCCAACCATATAAAACGCTTGTTCAGGAAGTTCATCATATTCGCCGTTAACAATAGCTTGGAATCCTGCAATAGTGTCTTTAAGCGAAACATACTTGCCTGGACTCCCAGTAAAAACTTCCGCCACAAAAAAAGGCTGAGACAGGAATCTTTGAATTTTTCGAGCGCGAGACACTGTCAATTTATCGACTTCGGATAGCTCATCCATACCTAGTATTGCAATAATATCGCGCAATTCTTTATATCTTTGCAGAGTATTCTGAACAGCTCGGGCAGTATCGTAATGCTCCTGGCCAACAACTAAGGGATCCAACTGGCGAGATGTCGAGTCAAGGGGATCAACAGCAGGGTATATACCCAATTCAGCGATTTGCCTAGAAAGGACCACTGTCGCATCTAAATGAGCAAACGTGGTCGCAGGAGATGGGTCTGTAAGATCATCGGCCGGAACATACACTGCCTGTATAGAAGTAATAGATCCAGTTTTTGTGGATGTGATTCGCTCTTGAAGACGTCCCATTTCCTCAGCTAACGTCGGTTGATAGCCAACCGCAGACGGCATTCTTCCTAGCAGGGCCGACACTTCTACCCCTGCTAAAGTGAAACGATAAATATTATCGACAAACAGCAGTACATCGCGTCCTTCATCACGGAATTTTTCCGCCATTGTTAGACCAGTTAACGCTACACGCAGTCGATTTCCAGGGGGTTCATTCATTTGTCCATAAACCAAGGAAACCTTGTCAAGGACATCTGATTCCTTCATCTCATGGTAGAAGTCATTACCTTCGCGAGTACGCTCTCCAACCCCAGTAAAAACGGAATATCCACTATGCTCAATCGCAATGTTGCGTATTAGCTCCATCATATTCACAGTTTTACCTACGCCAGCACCGCCAAATAATCCGACCTTACCGCCCTTCGCAAAAGGGCAAATCAAGTCTATTACCTTAATACCCGTCTCTAGCAACTCAGTTGCAGGCGAAAGATCAGTAAACGCAGGCGCATCACGGTGGATCACCATTCTCTCTTCTTCGCCAATAGGACCTTTTTCGTCAATCGGATCACCCAACACGTTCATGATCCGGCCCAGAGTCTTAACGCCAACAGGCACTTTCAGTCCCTCGCCGGTGTTTTCAACAACCATCCCACGTCGCAATCCATCACTAGTACCTAGAGCAATGGTTCTCACCACACTATCTCCAAGCTGCTGTTGCACCTCCAACGTGACATTGCTGTCATCGATCTTTAACGCATCGTATATCTTGGGCACTGCATCATTAGGGAATTTAACATCCACTACAGCACCAATAACCTGTACTACCTCTCCAGAACTCATCTTGAAGTTCCTCTTATTCGCTTATAAAAGTTAATGTTGAATAAATACCGCATGAAGCTATACCGCCGCCGCGCCACTTACAATTTCAGATAATTCTTGCGTAATCGCTGCCTGTCTAGCCTTATTATATATAAGTTCTAGCTCATCTATCGCTTTGCCCGCATTATCAGAAGCAGACTTCATCGCCACCATGCGCGCAGCCTGTTCACATGCAATATTTTCCACCACACCTTGGTAGACAAGCGACTCAATATACCGCGTTAAGAGTTGATCCATCACTTCCGGCGCCTCCGGCTCATATATGTAATCCCAATGATGCGACAAATCGCTGGCATCCTCAGGGACTAATGGCAATAGTTGCTCAAACTTTGGTGATTGGGTCATGCGATTTACAAATTCGTTAGAAACTAAATACAATTTATCTAATTTGTTCTCATTGTATAATTCCAACATGACATTTACTGGACCAATTAAGTCCTGCAACTTCGGCGCATCACCTAATTGGGACACCTGTGCAGAAATTTTCCCGCCTATTCGAGAAAAAAAACTAGTCCCTTTGTTACCAATGAGGCAAAGGTCAAGTTCTTTCCCTTCAGTCTCCCACTTTTGAAAATTACGCAGAGCCTGCCTAAAAAGATTGCCATTTAAGCCCCCGCAAAGACCACGATCAGACGAGACTATTATTAGTCCTATACGCTTCTCGTCTCGATTCTCTAAAAAAGGATGCCGGTACTCTGATTTGGCATGAGCTATATGAGAAACGACCTGGCGCATTTTATCGGCATAAGGTCTAGCACTAGTCATACGATCCTGAGCCTTTCGCATTTTACTAGCTGCAACCATCTCCATGGCTTTGGTTATTTTTTGAGTGTTTTTAACACTGCCTATCTTGGTACGGATTTCTTTAGCTGACATATCGTTTACCTAAAAACAACCAATTACCAAGAGTGACTTTCAGAAAAAGAGTCAAGCGCCGCCTTCAAGCTGGCCTTGATAGGGTCATCAAACGCACCCGATTCATTAATCTGTTGCATTAATTCCCCGTGTCCTTCATTCATGTAGTCAACTAACGCACCTTCGTATTCGCCAATTTTTTCCAATGGCACCTCGTCGATATAACTATTCTCAACCGCGAATAAGCTAACAGCCATTTCCGCCACTGATAGAGGAGAGTATTGCTTTTGCTTCATCAACTCCATTACCCTTTGTCCTCTTTCAAGTTGCTTTCTAGTCGCCTCGTCGAGATCCGACGCAAATTGAGAAAATGCCGCTAACTCACGATATTGAGCAAGAGCCAATCTAACCCCCCCGCCCAACTTTTTAATAATTGATGTCTGAGCGGCACCACCAACCCGTGATACAGACAAACCAGCGTTTATAGCGGGCCTAAATCCCGAGTTAAACAAATCAGTCTCAAGATAGATTTGACCATCTGTGATCGAAATCACATTCGTGGGTACGAAGGCAGAAACGTCACCTGCTTGCGTTTCGATTATGGGAAGAGCTGTTAGTGACCCTGTTTTCCCCTTCACTTCACCATTAGTAATTTTTTCTACATGCTCAGCACTGACACGAGAAGCGCGTTCCAAAAGTCTTGAGTGCAAATAGAAAACATCACCTGGATAAGCCTCTCTACCGGGGGGACGCCTGAGTAAAAGCGATACCTGTCTATACGCCCACGCCTGTTTTGTCAGATCGTCATAAATAATGAGAGCGTCTTCACCCCTATCTCGAAAATACTCTCCCATAGCACAGCCAGCATATGGAGCAATGTACTGCATCGCTGCAGAATCCGACGCTGTCGCAGCGACTATGATTGTATGTTCTAGCGCACCGTGTTCCTCAAGCTTACGGATTACTGCACTGATCGAAGACGCTTTCTGTCCGATAGCGACATATACACATTTTATCCCAGTACCTTTTTGATTGATAATCGCATCGACCGCTACTGCAGTCTTACCTGTTTGACGATCACCAATAATCAGTTCTCTTTGTCCCCGTCCTACCGGAACCATCGCATCGATAGACTTCAACCCGGTCTGTACTGGCTCATCAACCGACTGACGTTCGATGACCCCTGGGGCGATTTTTTCTATAGGCTCTGTTCTTTCAGTGACTATTTCACCTTTACCATCTATGGGGGCACCCAGCGAATCAACAACTCTTCCTAACAAAGGTTCACCAACGGGTACTTCCAAAATACGGCCCGTGCACCGGCAAGTATCGCCCTCCGATAGATGCTCGTAGGAACCAAGCACTACCGCGCCCACGGAGTCTTGCTCCAGATTCAAAGCAAGACCGAACACTCCGCCGGGGAATTCGATCATTTCACCTTGCATGACATCACTAAGCCCATGTATTCGTGCTATTCCGTCAGATAAACTGACGATAATACCTTCCGTACGGGCCTCAGTATTAAGTTCAAGACCTTCAATTCTTTTTTTGATCAGTTCGCTGATCTCTGTTGCGCTGACACTCATTGCAGTCCTCTGGGGCTATTGTTTAAGTTTATTAAAGTTTTCATTCACTAATTTAACTAAATTATCTTGCTCTCCATGTGGGCTAAACGTCCACGAAGAGACAAATCTATGACAGAGTCACCAATCTTTATGATAGCTCCTCCGATTAACCCAAGATCCACTCGGGTTTCCAAATTGCAGCTTTTACTATAGCGAGCTCCAATCAACATTTTTAATTTCTCTTGCTCAGGAGCACTAAGTTCATAAGCGGAAGTGATCATCGCAGTGACTACCCCTTCAGACTCGGCATTAAGTGCACTAAATAATTGTAAAATTTGCGGCACTACGCCTAATCTCTTAGCTTCAACCAGCAAACTTAAAAAATTTATTTGTTGTTTTGAGAGGTCTGTGCCTAGCACTTCCACAAGAATCGAGAGCAAAATGTCGTCAGCAACCTTCGGGTTACCGACTAGATTACTCAAGTTAGGCTCTTTAAGTGCGTCACACAAGCATGAAAGCATATGCATCCAATCGCCAGACTGACTTTCTGGATGAGAATAGTTGAAGGCCGCTTCGGCATAAG
Organism: uncultured Pseudomonadota bacterium; assembly: GCA_913047675.1. Lineage (GTDB taxonomy): Bacteria > Pseudomonadota > Gammaproteobacteria > UBA4457. The sequence goes on from CAJWTO010000089.1 coordinate 6,345, forward strand.
GTCTAGCGACTGTTAAACTTTCTTGCACGATTAAATCTCCCTAGAGACTCGAGGACAGTTTATCGAGCACATCACGATGAGATTGCTCATCGACTTCCCGCATTAAGATTTGCTCCGCCCCTTGCAAGGCAAGCCCGCCAACTTGTTTCCTCAACACTTCCAACATTTGATTACGCTCTTGCTCAGCTTCCGTAGTCGCGGACGCCAAAATTTTAGCTTTCTCTTCCATAGCCTCCGCCTTGGCCTTTTCAAGAATTTCGTCTCTTCTCTTTTGTCCTTGCAAAACAAAGTCCTGCGCTTTATTTTTTCCTTCCGACAAAATATCAGCTACGTGCTTTTCAGCATTAGCTAACTCATGTCTACCTTTCTCAGCTGACGCAAGTCCGTCCGCAATTTCAGCCTCACGGGCTTCCAAAGCCGCGATAATCGGAGGCCAAACATATCTCATACAAAACCACACAAATATCGCAAAGGATATTGCTTGGCCCAGTAGCGTTAAGTTCATATTCATCGCTAATATTCCAACTGTTCTTTAAGTTAATTTATCCCACTTGTCCGATAAACGGATTAGCGAACATAAGCAATGCAGCAAATGCGATAGAGATAATTGGAACAGCATCCGTTAATCCTAACATCAGAAACATTCTAGCCTGAAGCATAGGTACGAGTTCAGGCTGTCGGGCGGCCCCCTCTAAAAATTTACTACCTAAGATACCAATACCTACTCCGGCACCTAGGGCACCCAAACCAATCATAATACCTGCAGCCAAAGCTGAAAATGCAACAACAGACTCCATCTTTTAATCTCCTATAAGTAATTCACACTCAAACCTAGTGATGCACTTCGTGCGCTTGGCCCAAGTAAACAATCGTCAACATCATAAAAATATAAGCTTGCAAAGTTATCACTAGTATATGGAAAATCGCCCAAGGTACAGCTAAAACAAATTGCAAATAAAAGGGGACAAGGGCGGCAATCAGGACAAAAACAAGTTCGCCAGCAAACATGTTCCCAAACAGTCTGAGCGACAATGAAAGGGGTTTTGCGATCAGCGAAACGGTCTCGAGCACTAAATTAACTGGAAGAAATGCTTTACCAAATGGGTGAAACGCAAGCTCACCAGCAAACCCACCCAAACCTTTCATCTTAATCCCGTAGTAAATCATCAGTGCAAAAATCGACAGCGACATCCCAAAAGTAGCGTTGACATCTGTTGTCGGAACTATTTTCATGTGGCTAAGTCCGGCAAGCTGCGAGGCGTAGGGCACAAAATCAACGGGAACTAAGTCCATAAGATTCATCAAAAAAATCCAAACAAATATTGTCAACGACAGAGGTGCTATAAGAGCATTTTTTCCGGTAAAAGCATCTTTAACACTGCCCCAAACCATTTCCACTACAAGTTCAACACAAAGCTGCCATTTCGACGGATCTGCAACAGAGGCCGACGCAGAAGCTTTGCGAAACAGCACGCAAAAAATAATACCAGTTAGTAGAGACCAGAACATCGTATCCACATTAATACTGACAAATCCCATTTGCGCAGCTTCTTGGGCCGAATGGGCGAATCCCCAGGAGCCGTCAAGCGTCCGACCGTAAGTCAAATTCTGGATGTGATGGCTGATATACTCTGCCGGAGATGAGCCTGCCATTCAAAAGTTCCTACTAATACAATTCAACGATTAATTCCCAAATAACTTATTCACTTAACTGCTATCCCCCGCTCGGACAAATCCAATAACCTTAGACCAAACCAATTCGTAAGTGTGACTAAAAAATATGACGAAATCATTATCACAAACTGAATATCTAAGTATTTTATCGCTAACCCAAACAATACGAGCGTATATAAAATTTTTATAAACGCCCCGATATAAATTCTCTGCAAACTCGCAATCGGCTTTTCGGGATAACTAACAGACATCCTAGAAGCCAAATAGTAACTAGGTAATACCGCAATAACACCACCGATGAACGCTGATTTTCCCACGACAACCGATCCAGCGCCAAATCCCACCAAGCCAAGCAAAACTGTCAAAACGCCTTGCAGAAAAACAATACGGAACATTT
>CAJWTO010000090.1 GCA_913047675.1 uncultured Pseudomonadota bacterium
CAGATCGGGTATCCCTGAGGCTTTGTCAGATTTGTTTTGGGAATCAACAACTATAGTCATCTCTCTATCTGATTCAAGTAAACTCCTGAGAACATACCCCCTAAATAGTAAGTCACCATAAAGGACAACCATATCGTCACAAAAGCCGGTACTAGCTGTCAGTAATGAACTTAGTTCACCACTAGTTGCATATTCGTGATTGACTATTAGGTCGATTTTTTCTGCTGGGATCGTATCTGATTTGTAGCCCCCTACTATCGTCACAGCATTAACACCTTGTCTCTTGCAACGTTCTACAAGTCTTGACAATAATGGTTTGCCATTTACCGAAATCATTGCTTTAGGTCGATCTTTAGTTAGTTCGTCAAGTCCTTCTCCTCGCGAAGCTGCAAGAATTATTGCCTTTGTTTCTTTTCTCGTACCAAGAAAATATTGCCTTTCAGCCTCAGCTAATTCCTGAGCACCTTGCAGTCTAAATATTTCCTTAACGCTCGCTATATCATCTTCTACTTCCGTAAGATTTTCTTGCTCTTTGATCTTAAAAGCACATTCTTGCATCGCGGTAATAGCACCTCTTATCATGTGGTTAGCCCAGATAATTAGGTTGATATTAGCGTCCCGGAAAACCTGCGTTGGGGTACTGTAGTATTTTGTAGGCACTATAACTAGCGGCGCCCGCGAAGCCCACTCCTTCGTAAATTCAAGAATTTGATCGGGTTGCGACAAGGCACTGTGAATCAAAATCGCGTCCGCACCAGCCTTGTGATAGGCCTCTGCACGACGGATCGCTTCTTTAGTTTCCCATCCCGCGATATAGGCCTCTACTCGCGCCACGATACAAAAATCTGAGTCTAGATGAGAGTCCTTACCTGCAGCTATTTTTCCACAAAACTCATTGATATCGGCTAATTCTTGCTTCTCGCCATTTATGAAACTATTTTTTTTCGGGAATAATTTATCTTCAATGCAAACACCAGCTATGCCGCGTTGTTCCAATTTACGAACTAGACGTCTCATGTTGTTGAAGTTACCGTACCCTGTATCTCCATCAAGCAATATCGGAATACTGGTTACATCTGCCATGAACTCCACCATATCAACGATTTGCGTCCAGCTAGCTTCATTATTGTCCCTGACGCCATACTGAGCTGATAGAGCCAGCCCACTAGCCCAAATACCTTTAAACCCCGCTTCTTCGGCAATACGAGCACTGATACCGTTATGTGCTTCGATAATAAAGTCTAATTCTTGCGTTTTTAGGAGATTTTTTAATTTGGAGGTTTTAGACATGATCTTTATTTTTACTTAGCCAGAATTCTAGGTAATACCTCAGTTTTTGCTCTCGTGATGTCTTCGGGATAGTCAATTTCTATCCATGGCAAGTTAGTTATATCTTCCACGCCGATATTATAGCCTTCAATCGTGATAAGTTCTCTCAATGCTTCTTCGTGCGGAAGATGATGTTGACCGTCACGTAACATTTCAGAAATAACTCTTTCCAGTTTTCCGCAAAGACCAGTCGAAAACTTGAAAAACCCAACAGACTCGCCGATTTCATCGTAGGAGGTTTCTTCGGCTAGCTTTTTTCGAAATTCAACAATTTTTCGATTTTTTATGCATATCTTTACGGGCTCATCGCCGTCTATAAAATTTTTATCAATCAGAAAGCAGTCAGCAAATGGACTTTTAATCAGTCGTTTCAAAATAGTGGGGTGGTATAAAACGTCTGCATCCATCAAGATGATGTCACTACCGCTCGTTAACACGCTTCTGGTTGTCCAAAGGCTAACTAACGAACCCAGTCGAAATAGTGGATTGTAATGAAAAACTATGTTTGATGCATTTATCGATTGGATAAATCGACGAATTTCATAAGACATATGTCCCAGACAAATATGAATCTCTGCAATCCCCGCCTCATTTAGGTTTTTAATATGGTTTTCTAAAAGGGTATTTCCACCGAACTCAAGGAGACACTTTACCGATGGATGGGAGTTTCCAAGTCGAGAACCTACTCCCGCCGCTAAAATAATGGCTTTCATAGTTTTCGCCTAATTAGTCGTTTCCATACTTCCGCAAAACCAAAATAGGCGATAGCATCTTTCATGTCAGATACAAAGCGCAGATAAGGGGACATCTTTGTAGAGGTTACGTATTCCATGGTAAGAGCTACACGCCTTTCATTTGCGCCACTGGGGGTGACTCTATGTCGTACCTTGTCACCGTTGAAAAACACAAGTTCTCCAGGCATCAACTTTATACTTTCCATAACAGTCTTAGCACCATGCATTTTGGTATAAAGCTCACACTCTAGTTTACAGGAAGAATCGTCCTCTAGCCCTATTAATGCCGTGTATCTTGCTTCGGAGTAGTACGAAGTATCGTAGTGAAATCCTATGTGATCTCCTTTTTGGGTATAGAGATACAAGGCATATGCATGGGCATCATTAGGAGGACAAGTGAATAGTTTGCTATCTGTAATTTGAGAAAAGAGGTCCAAGCTAGATCTAGAAAAATAGACCTCTGTAAATAGTGGTGCATAGTGCTCTAAGTTAAAGCGAGAAACACTACCTCCGCTTTTATGTCTTGGGAGGTAGCTTCTGTGGACGTAAGGTTCAACTTTCGGCAGTATTTCTAATAATTGGTTTGTTATACTTTCGGGCAAGAAGCCTGGAATGCGAATGAACTCGTCTTTTTTTAGGAAATTATATCGCAAATTTTGGCCGTCAAATCTAGAGATATGAGACGCCATCGCGTTTTCTATTTTAGTTTTAGATAATGATTCCATGTCAATATAATACTAAAGTTTCTCGTTCATAGGTTTTTGTTGAGAGATCTCCGTTCAGCAGATGTGGCGGCGACTCGCGCTGCGTGGTTTTCCGTGGTCCAATGGTGATATCAATCGGATTCGGATAGTACTAAGAGAAGTTATGTCTAAGAGTATAAAAATATTATTTCTATTATTAGGCGTTGGGCTGTTATTTCTTGTCATTGCAGAAACCGATACTGCGCAACTGTGGCATCACGTTACCTCTGTAGGTTTCTTAGGCATCTGCTTAATACTAATTGTGTATGTTTTCTATTTTGGATCCGATGTCTTAAGTTGGCAAGTAGTGTTAATTAAATCCAGATTAAGTTTACGTTGGTATCTTCGACTTTATGCAGCTCGCATGGTTGGCGAAGCTTACAATAATATCACTCCTACCGCCTCCCTGGGCGGGGAACCAATAAAGGCGTGGTTACTGAAGGCGAACTGGGGAGTTCCGCTCCGCGACTCTGGTTCGTCTTTAGTTATAACTAAGACCGCTAGTATGTTGTCCCTAAGTATTTTTGGTGCTCTGGGCGTTTTCTTGATGCTAGAAGAGGCTGCGTTCTCGGTTGCAGAGAAGAATGCAGCTATAGCCAGCGTGATTTTTGTTATTTTCTCCACGATTGTATTTTTTTTGATGCAATATTTACGGTTTTCCTCATCCATAACTAAAAAGCTAGGACGCTTTGAATTTGCCAAAAAACTTGCTAGTTCGTTCGCGGCAGTGGAAGACATTGATGATCAGTTCGTGTCTTTTTACAAACGGCATTATGTACGAGCATTTTTTTCGTGTTTAGCTGCAATGTGTAGTTGGTTATTCGGTGTTTTGGAAATATATGTCATTCTTTATCTAATTGGCTTTCCTTTAAGTATTCAAGAAGTACTTATTGTTGAGAGCGTTGTCCAGTTAGTGAGAGTCGTTACATTTTTCATACCAGCTGGACTGGGAACTCAAGAGGGCGCCTTTTTGTTCACCATCGGTGCTCTCACCGGTTTACCGGCTGTGGGGGTTGCTACGGCCTTACTCCGACGTTTCAGGGATTTTATCTGGATTGCTGGCAGCTTACTGCTCGCCTCATTCTACTCTATCAAGCCATGGTCATCGTCGATCAACTCTGCCAAAGACGGATGATTCTGGCTGAAGTTATTTCGATGTAAAGCCATCAAACCACTTTATGGCATCTTCTATTGCCGTGATTGCTGGTCTGCTTTTGTAATTAAGTTCACGTCGAGCTCGGTCTGAGCTAAAATACATTTGATAGGCGGCCATTTTTAAGCCCTCTACAGTAGCTTGTGGTGCTGGCCCATTAGTTAACCAAGCCCAAAATTCGGACAGGTAGGCTATCGGAAATATTAATTGTCTGGGTACACAGATCCTCGGAGGTTTTCGGCCGGCCGCCTTAGCTACATGAAATAATATCTCTTTTAGCGTTAAGTCTTCGCCACCGAGTATGTATCTTTCTCCCACAGCACCGCGCTGAAATGCGAGGAGATGTCCAGTTGCTATGTCATCAACATGCGCAATATTCAATCCAGTATTCACGTAGGCAGGCATACGCCCATTTATTGCGTCTAAAATAATTCTGCCTGTGGGGGTCGGTTTTATATCTCGAGGTCCGATAGGGGTCGAAGGGTTTACAATAACAGCAGGTAAACTTTCGTTTCGGATTAATCGATCTACCTCTTTTTCAGCTAAAAATTTAGACCTTTTATAATGTCCAATCATGTCAGAAAGTTTAGATTCTGTGGATTCATCGGATACTGCACCATCCTTTGTCACTCCTATAGTAGCGACGCTACTAGTGTAGACCACCCGCTCAATACCGCTCTCAAGCGCTCCTATCATGATATTTTTTGTTCCTAAGACATTGTTATCATATAAGTCTCTGGAGCGCCGAGCCCATAGTCGATAATCCGCCGCAACATGGAATAGGTGCTTACAGCCGCGAAGTGCATTTTTTATTGATAAAGGGTCTCGTATGTCTCCTACGAATTTTTCCGCATCAATATCTTGAATTGTGCTTGTGTTACTACTCTGCCGAATTAGTAATTTAATTTCGACGCCAGATTTTTGGAGCGCGCGCGCGATCGCGTTTCCAAGAAAACCGGTAGCCCCCGTGACTAATGTCTTCATTATTACTAGCTGCCTCCTATAATACTTCGGTATTGTTTATAGACGATGATGGCACCAATAGGGGCGCCGATTATCGCAGCGTGTAAGAAGAGTTGCAGTCCTTCGCACATTGTTACTATCGGCAAAAGATATAGAACATCTTCCGCCTCAACCCCCCCCAAACCTGGTTGTTTAGTACCAATCTTACCTACCCTATCTTCAATTAGATAACGTAAATGAAAAATAAATGCCACCGACAGTCCTGCCAACATACCTCCTATTAGGTTAGATATTTGAGCTGAGGCACTCAGGCCGTATCCTATGCTGACAAATAACAGTATAGTCACAATTCCGTCCGAAACTAGATCGAAAAGATGCCCAAAACGGGTTGTTTTCCCGCCTATCCGCGCTAATTCTCCATCCATGTGATCGATAAAGTTAGATAGCACTATCATGAATGCAGCACTGTTAATCTGATCACTAAAGGCAAATAGCCAACAACCCATAACACCAGTTAGTAGGCGCAGTGAAGTAAAGTGGTTTGGTTGAACTACTGTCGAAGATGCTAAGGGTGTGACCATCCAAGCTGCTAACCGAGCATCCCATGGTTTATTCCTCATGATTTTGCTGTCCTAGCTTTTATAAAATAGTCTAGTAGAAGTGGCAGAAGCATTAAGGAACAGATTAAATTAACAACTAGGCCAATTGATAGCAGCACTCCCATACTGGCGGTGCCAGCATGCGGGGAAAACGCTAGGTTACCGAAGCTGGCTCCTGTCGTAAGCGCGCTCAAAAAAACAGCTTTGGCGGTGCCAGTTCGAAGAAAGTGTTCATCTTTTTGCTGCATGCGCTGGTATCGATAAAGTACATGGAGTGTACTGTCTACGCTTATCCCAATTAGGAGAGGTAGTGCAATAATATTAGCAAAATTGAACGATATTTCTAGTACGACCAGAGCCGCAACAGTGCAAACACATCCGACGACTAAAGGAGTCATAACGACTAATAGCTGTTTGATACTTTTGGTTGATAGCCAAACTACCGACGTTACAAGGACTATCGCGAATAAGAATGCCTGCATAAAAGATTTTATCACCGCCTGGCTAGCCTCAGTATTTATAATCGGGACACCTGTGGCATTTTGTCCGACGACTTCACGAACTATTTTTATAAAGTGCTCCGTTTTCTCGTTAGTGTCTAAAACATTTTTCGGAATGATTTCGAGGCGATAACTACCGTCATGACTCATCCATCGTTTCTTCAATGTTTTAGGCAGACTTTGCAGATTAATTTTTTCAGCTTCGGTTCCAATATTTATTTGCGAAATTAATGCGGGAAAATGACGCATAATATGTGAGTCTAATTGCCGGTAGAATTTCTTTTTTTCTTGATCATCAAGATTCATGTCCGCTTGTTTTAGCCTGTTAAGTGTTTTTGAAAAGGCCATTGTCTGAAAAGTTGGGTTATCGATATCCTTGATTGTGACTAAATTTCTATCGATATTTTTCTCTAAAAGCAAAGGATCGTTGGTAGGTGAACTGATCTCAATATCACCCCCTAGGGACCACATCATATTTTCAATGGTTTTTAATTTTTCATTTTGACTGTCAGGGATGAAATCTTGAATTGTCTTGACTTCTTTAACTTCGGGTAATTTTGTTAAAGCGCCGACTAGATTGATTGCTGTCTGTTCATCGCGAGCTACAAAATTAATTGAGTTTATAATCACTATCCCCTCCGAAGAAAGATCATTAAGAGTTGTAACTGACTCGGCCTCCGGATTGTTTAAGTGAATTGGATTTACATCAAATGTAGCTTGCTTTGTAACGTGCAGTCCGCCGAGGAAAATTAAGGCTGAGCTAAGTAAAAATAATTTTCTTTGGGGGGTAAGTAAGAATTTATCCTTTTTGCAGGTATTACTAGGATATTTCCGCAGCGGTGCTCCCGGAAAAATTGATATGATCGCGGGTAAAAGAGTAAAGCTAGATAAAAGTCCAACGATCATTCCGACGCCCGCGATTAACCCTAACTCTCCAACGCCCTTGTAAGCCGTAGGAATAAAGGCTAAAAACCCTATACTTGTCGTAAATGCACAGAGAGATAATGGTGCAATATTGTGTTCGGTCGCTTTCTCAAGCGCTTTCACTTGAGAATTTTTGATACTTTCTTCTATATATGTGGAATAAAAATGGATTGCGAAGTCCGCTGCCAACCCAACGTATAGTACCGAGAAAGCGATAGAAATCATATTTAGACTTCCGATCGCTATAGCCGCGAAAGCGGAGGTATAGGTTAAACCAATTATAACCACGAAGATTATTGAAAAAACTGCCGACGGCGATTTAAGTCCGATACTTAAAACGAGTAATATAGCAATTAATGCTAAAATTCCTGCTTTACCCGCGCCTTCTATTACACTGTCTAATTCATCATATCCAAGTGCCGCGTGTCCCGTTAGCCTAACATTAACGTTAGGCCATTTATCAGCAGAGATGGAATGAGAGATGTCTCTTATATGTTCGATTAGCTTTGACCCAGGCAGTAATTCGTCGAACCTAAGATCTGGTTGTATTGTGAAAAGTATCCTGTGCGGCTGAGAAATCTTGCGTTCACTGTCTAATAAACTCTGCCACGACATCGGAGTACTAGCTCCGGATAAAAAAGCATCTAAAGACTTGGTCAAAGAATCTACGAATGGCCTACTACTCTCCATATTTTGGTCGATGTTCTTGGCATAGATTAGATTAGTAACATCCAGCAAACCTAAAATACTAGGGTCTTGAGCGAGCATTCCAAGCACAGCTTGAGATTGAGTAAGAGTATCCGCTACATCTACCAACTCATCTAAATCTAAGTACAGGAATTTATTTTGTCGAAAAAAATCTTCTGATTCAGGGAAGAAAATATGTTCTGATTTGACACCAAATTTGACAATTTCTTTCGCGAAATAGGAGCTTACTTCGAGGGTCAACTCGGCAGTTGGCCCCTCAATAACAAGAATGATCGTGTCGGAAAAGTATGGAAATTTTTCCTTGTAGTTATTGTAAGCGATACGCCAGTCAAGCCGGTCTGAAAGCATGTTTTCTGTATTTGTATCAATTTGAGCATGCTGGATCGTGAGCCATGTGCTTAATACAGCAGCAAGGATCGCTGTAACTACAACCAGGTATTTATTACTAATACTTAGCCGAACCAGGCTAGAGAAACATTGATTGACGAATTTCGAAATCACTCTTTTCGTTTACTTAATGAGTAAGTCAGCACAAGAGCTAAGTGTTTTTAGAGCTTTGCGAAAATGAAAGGATAGCAGGATCATATTTTTTAGCTCCTTAGGTCTGCAGGCCAACTGTTTGATTACTTGGAGC
>CAJWTO010000091.1 GCA_913047675.1 uncultured Pseudomonadota bacterium
TCAGCGTTACTAGAAGAAATTTTAATGTTAGAACAAAATGGTATACCTGTGCGGGAACGGATACTTGTCAGCGAATCCTGCCCCTTAATTATGCCTTATCATGTTAGTCTCGATTTGGCTCGAGAAAAAAGAGCTGGAGGTCGGGCGATCGGCACGACAGGTCGCGGTATTGGACCAGCATATGAAGATAAGGTAGCGAGGCGCGGCTTAAGAGTTGGAGACCTGCTAGATCAGGAACGATTTTCTGAAAAATTAGAAATTGTGTTGGACTTTCATAATTTTGTACTAGTGAATTATTTTGGAGAGGAGGCTCATGACTTCAACTTGTTGCTGGATGAGCAGATGAGGTTTGCGCAGGATATTATTCCTATGGTTTCGGACTTGAGTCATGTAATTGGCGCAGGAATGGCTGATGGGAAGAACTTTTTATATGAGGGCGCGCAGGGGACCCTTCTAGATATTGATCACGGGACATATCCGTTCGTCACCTCGTCTAACACTACAGCTGGTTTCGCAGCGTCAGGTTCTGGTGTGGGTCCATGTGATTTTGACTATGTTTTGGGTATTACCAAAGCATATACTACTCGAGTGGGGTCAGGGCCATTTCCAACCGAGCTATTTGATGAGATGGGAGAATATTTAGCCACTAAAGGGCATGAGTTTGGGGCTACTACTGGTCGGGCAAGAAGATGTGGTTGGCTTGATGGGGTGGCTTTAAAAAGTTCGCGTCAGTTGAATAGTCTATCTGGCCTTTGCGTGACAAAGCTTGATGTATTAGACGGTATAGAGGAAATCGGTTTGTGTACTGGGTATAGTTTAGCTGGTAAGGAGATTGATAGTCTCCCTTCAGGTGCTGACCAGGTAGATGCAGCCAGTCCGATTTATGAGTTTCACCCTGGATGGAAGGAGGATACCTCTGGCATCAAACATTGGGACGAGCTACCAGGCAATGCTATAAAGTATCTCGAGCGGTTATCGTCAGTAGTCGGGTGCCCCATAGATATAGTATCAACTGGCCCGGAGAGGATGGAAACCATTGTTTTGAAACATCCGTTCGAATAAGGTGTTTCGAGTATTATGCCTTTAGATCCTATCAAGATAGTGCAGCAGTGGTTTGAGGAAGCGATCCATGCTGAACCGAGCACACCCGAGGCAATGTCTGTAGCAACAGTAGATTCTAAAACTGGTCTTCCGTCGTTGAGGCTCGTTTTGTTGCGAGGGGTGGATGAGTCCGGCTTTGTGTTTTATACGAATACGAAGAGCAGGAAAGGACGTGAAATAGAAAAAAATTCCCACGTAGCTCTCGCGTTGCACTGGAAATCGTTAGGACGACAGTTGCGGGTCGAAGGTGTCGCATCTAAGGTGCCTGAGGCCGAGGCCGATAAGTATTTTGCATCGCGACACCGAGGCTCTCAAATTGGGGCGTGGGCTTCGGATCAATCAGCCACGCTGGAGAACCGGCAAATATTACTCAACAGCATTCAACAAGTTGAGGAAAAATTTAAAGATAAAGAAGTACAAAGACCCGCATTTTGGTCGGGATATCGAGTAAAGCCACAAACAATCGAGTTTTGGGAAGATCGAGCTGATCGACTGCACGTACGGAATTTCTACTGGTTAGATGGTGATCTTTGGAGTAAAAAACTGCTGTACCCGTGAAACTATCAAACGGTGCGTCGCGCAATATCACTGACTATTCGCTCCAAATGGCGAATGGATCGGCATGATTCTACGCGGTCGCATGATGCATTAAACTTATTCATCTCAGAGTCGCCAGTATTCCAAAAGGTCCTAGGTTCAGGATTGAGCCACATCACGCTTTTTGATTTTAGGTGTATTCTCTTTAGCGCCAAATGGCCAGGATCCCCATAATTTGATCGCCCGTCCCCGAGAATCAGCACAGTTGTTTTACTGTCTATTTCATTTCCTACTAGTCGTTCCAGTTCGTGTAGCGCACCACCGTAATCAGTAGAGCCCATTCCCCATTGATTAATCGCTTCATTCAATGCAATTTCTATGGGCATTTCCTCAAACAGCGAGGTGATCTCACCCAGTTGGTTAGAGAACGCGAAACTTCTCACTTTAGGGATGATTTCATGCACACTATAAAGAAACATCAGTAAAAAGCGCGCGGTTTGGGCTACTGAACCAGAGACGTCACAGACTGCTATGACTTTTGGACGATCGATCTGGACCTTTTTCCAGACAGTATTAAAAAGAACTCCATCGAATTGCATATTTTTTCGGATGGTTTGGCGAACATCAAGGGCACCTCGTTTAGCTTTACGTCGCCTGCGCGAATGAATAGATATAAGACGCTTGGAAAGTTTTTTAACCAACTCATGCATCGTCTTGAAATCTCTTGTCTCTACCTGAGCCAGTGGTGTTTTCTCCAGAATTTCTTGTCGGAGATTTGCTCCAGAATTAGCCGTATAAAGTAATAAATTTTTATCAACCAATTCTAAAACACTCTCCAGAGTCTGGGCCTTCCGAAACTTTAAATTATTGTAAGCGTCTTCTTCACCTGCCCGTGCCAAGTCATGTATTTTTCGTTCAAGTTCATTGACACCCATGTGCTCTAAGATCCGCCGCGCGTAAATTCCCCTCTGCGTAAAAATTTTAATATTCGACAGTTGGACTTGCTGTGCGGCTATGGCAATATTTTCGGCTAACGCCATTTGATCAGGTCGCTCTAATAATTCGAGTAGGCTAGATGATCGCTCATTTTGTGAATTACCGCTGTCGGACTGTTCATTCTTTGGCATCAGTGTGTTATCTAAAGCATCTTGCGCGATGATCTCAGTTGGTTCAGGCGTTTCCATAGTGAAAAACAGGTCAAAGCAACTAGAGTATATTTCCTTATCATCTCGAGTTTTAGCTAAAACTAATGACAAAGAATCTTTTAGGAGCTGCCGGTTAAATAAGCCGACATGGTTAAGGGTTTCGATAGCCTCCATGGTTTCTGCAGCAGAGATCCTAATGTTAGAAGCCCGTAGTGCTTTAATGAAGTTATAGATCATCAAGCTTATCTCAAGTATTAGCGGGCAGCGCTGCGAATTAAGGTGGGTATCTCGGGTTCAACATGCTCTATATCATCTTGGAATTTAAGCAAAACGTTTAGCGTGGAGCGAACAATATTAGTTTCCAAATTACGCACATTGAGCAGTATTAATGCCTTTGCCCAATCTAGAGTCTCACTAACAGCGGGAACTTTTTTAAGATCCATTTCGCGGACTTCTTGCACGAAGGTTACAATCTGTTTTTCTAGAGTTTCCTCTACATTAGGTATTCTGGACCTTACTATCTCGCGCTCAAGTTTGCTATCTGGAAATGGGATGTAAAGGTGTAAGCAGCGTCTTTTTAGGGCGTCCCCTATTTCTCGCGTATTATTTGATGTAAGAAATACCACAGGAGGTACTGTACTTGTTACGGTACCTATCTCAGGAATAGAAATTTGATAATCTTGTAAAATTTCCAGTAAAAAAGCTTCGAATTCCAGGTCAGATTTATCGATTTCGTCTATCAACAATACGGCACCCTGTTCAGCCCATAAAGCTTTTAGCAGCGGTCTTGGTTCTAGAAAGTCAGTACTGAAAAAAGTATCGTCAAACTCGTGGAGTTTTTCTACAGATTGCTTTAATGATTCACTATTCGACGTTAATTCAGACAATTTTTCTTTTAGTACTTGGGTGTACAATAGTTGCTTACCGTATTTCCATTCATACAGAGCTTTTGATTCGTCGAGCCCTTCATAACACTGGAGACGTATCATGGGTTTGTCGAGTAGCAGAGCAGTAGCTTTAGCCAACTCAGTTTTACCTACCCCTGGAGGACCTTCGACTAAGATGGGCTTCGATAATTTTTGTGCCAGGTAGACAGCAGTAGAAATGTTTTGACTGGCTATATAGTCATGGCCTTTCAAGGCTTCTTTAATTGCGCTGATAGCACTGTCTGCGTTTGATGCTTCTGTCATTTAAATCCCTTTATTCATTTTACGTCCCATACAACTTTAACCAATTTGCTCTGTCGGTTAGTTGCTGGATAATCTCTTCGGATAAGCCATTTATCTCCGTAAATTGCTCAAGTAATTCAGGATTAGGTCGACTAGCACTAGTGACAGATAGAAACTCCTTTAAAGTCGGGGCATTCTTTTCGCGCTGAATCAACTCGAGACGGTCACTAGATGCTACCATTCCTTCTTTAAGAACGCGATAATACCAACCACATAGCCCTTGGGTATGCATAAAAGTCGCTACGCCTCCAGAGTCATATTTTTCATCGATTTTCCAGCAGGGCTTTCTCGGCTGACTTATTTGAAGAATAACGCTGCCCATACGAAATTTATCGCTTATACAAACGTCTTGCTCCACGCACTTGAGGGATGAGATATTTTCTCCAATCGACCCTGGAACCATCATTTCTGCCGAACTAGGGAACGTATCAGATAACTTTTGGTAATGATCTGCGGGAAAGTGATGTAGGGCTTTTTCCCGTCCGCCATGCAGTACTTTGTCACCGATGAAGTCTCCTTCAATACCGTCACAAGTAACCTTTAATTGTCGGTCAGTTTTTACTTTATTTATCCCACTCGCCTGCTGTTGTTCACCTATATAGGAACGAGAACCCTGATAAACTGCTGTCACTAGAATTTGCAAAGTAAAAGTTCTCTTAATGTTATAATGAGTATTCGGCAATTAATGATTCGCCGGAAACAGAGTAACCTATTTGAAAACGAGTGTGTAGCAATGAAAGTTAAGGCAATTCTTTGGGATTTCGGTGGAGTAATTACGACCTCACCATTTGATTCCTTTAACCAGTTTGAGAAGGAGAACGGTCTACCTATCGACTTCATCCGTGGTATTAATGCCGTAAACCATAAGACTAATGCTTGGGCCTTGTTAGAATCGAATCAAATTAGTGCAGACGAGTTTGACACATTATTCCTTGAAGAAAGTAGTCAGGCAGGACACGGTATTCAGGGCTCAGAGATATTACCGTTAATTAGTCAAACATCGGTTCGCAAAAAAATGGTGAGGGTGTTGAGAGAGTGCAAACAGCACTTCAAAAATGTGTGTCTTACAAATAATATGCGCACAGGCTTGGGATTGGCGATGTCTTCGAATAGCGAGCATGAAAAAGATGTGGACGAAGTTACTAGTCTGTTTGATATAGTTATCGAATCGAGTAAGGAGGGTATTCGGAAGCCTGATCCTGCAATTTATCGTTTAGCCTGTAACAAAATGGATATCCAGCCCAATTGTGTGGTTTATCTTGATGATTTAGGTATTAACTTAAAGCCTGCTCGAGAGATGGGTATGACAACTATAAAAGTACTTAGTGAAGCTCAAGCAATTAGAGATCTAGAGAAAGTAATAGGCTTAACATTTAGTTAGGAATAGTAACGACTTCGGGAGGGCTGTTAGTGTTGATTTTTAGGCAACTTTTTGACGAAGATTCTTCGACTTACACCTATTTGCTAGGCGATGACGTCACAGGAGACGCGGTTTTAATTGATCCCGTGTTCGAACAAGTAGGCCGTGATACTGCTCTATTAAGAGAATTATCACTGTCTCTTAATTTTGTTTTGGATACGCATTGTCATGCCGATCATATATCTGCTGCGTGGTTATTACGCGAGAAATTGTCTTGTGGTATCGCTGTCTCGCATAAGTCAGGAGTGACTGGGGCTACAGTATATCTTGTCGACAATGATGTTCTTTCTTTTGGTAATCACTCATTAAAGGTCTTACTCACCCCAGGACACACCGAAGGATGTGCGACTTTTGTACTAGACGATATGTCGAGGGCATTTACAGGAGACACTATTTTAATAAGAGGATGCGGTCGCACTGACTTCCAAGGAGGTAATCCGTCGGTGTTATACCGATCGGTCCATCAAAAAATATTCATGTTGCCCCCGACGACTATCCTTTATCCAGGGCATGACTACAGAGGCTTAAGCAGTACTAGTGTTGCTGAGGAAAAAAACTACAATCCTAGGCTGGGGGGTGAAGTCAGCGAGGAAGATTTTTCAGGGTTCATGAATAATCTTGGGTTAGCGTACCCTGAGCGGATTGACATTGCAGTGCCGGCTAATTTAATGTGCGGCAAACCCCCTGAGGGGATTGACGTACACGACCTCGATACTGCCTGGGGACCTTTGCGTTATACTTTTGCCGGATTTTGGGAAATCGAAGCGAAGTGGCTGCAGCAAAACTTGGGAAGCGTGCAAATTGTCGATGTCAGAGATGTTGCCGAGTTCGATGGGCCTCTTGGTCATATCGAGGGCGCGGTGCTTCTTCCACTTGATCGTCTCGAGTGCGAAACACAAAGTTTATCAACGGAGGTTCCAATCATATTAGTGTGTCGTTCTGGCAGCAAGTCCGCGAGAGCAACCCTAATGCTTCGTAACCTCGGTTTCAAGCAGGTAGCTAACCTTGCGGGTGGGATGTTACGATGGCATGCCTTAACCAATTGGAGTGACTGGAGTATCTAACACTCACGTGCGAGTATTCTACTAATACCTGTATTCATAAGTAATTCGAAAATTCTTTGCGAGCTTCAATGTTTAAGGTTCTACTTTACTGATTCTCGCAATTCAAGAATTCCCAACCGGCTGAACTTTATTTTAGATGGTTTATGTAAAGTGCTTCTTATTTCTAATTTAATTGAAGGAGAAAGGCATGAAAATTGATACTTTGATGGCCCCCGCGCCTCCGAATGTGCTGCGCGAGCAAGCAGCGCAATTAGAGGCTCAGGGTTTCGATTGTATCTGGACGTTCGAGGCAATGAGCGATCCTTTTATACCATTGGCACATGCCGCCGCTGCGACTTCGAAAATAGAGATCGGAACGAATATCGCGGTCGCCTTTGCCCGTTCGCCATTTTCGATGGCCCAGATAGCATGGGATCTACAACGAGACTCAGGGGGCAGATTCCATTTGGGATTGGGAACCCAGGTACGTGCGCACGTTGAACGGAGATTTTCCGCTGATTTTGATCATCCCGCCGCACGAATTGTTGATTATATTAAGTGTTTGAGAGCAATATGGGACTGTTTCCAAAATGGCTCTAAACCTAGTTATGACGGTCGTTTTTATAAGTTCAAGCTGATGAATCCGTTTTTTAACCCAGGTCCCTTGGACCACCCTTCGATTCCTGTATATTTAGCTGGAGTGAATGCGCGAATGTGCCGCGCGGCGGGTGAGGCAGCGGATGGCTTTCATGTTCACCCGATGCACTCTCCCGGTTATGTGCGGGATATTATTAAACCTTCCATAGCTGAAGGTGCGAAATTGGTTGGAAGAGATCCAAGCAGTGTGGCACTTTACGCACCTGTTTTTACAATTACTGGCGATACTCAGGCGCAGTTTGATGAGATGGAGCGTACAGTGCGAGGACAGATCTCCTTTTATGGATCGACGCCCAGCTATAGTGCTGTTCTTGAGTACCACGGCTATCCTGATTTGGGTCGTCAGTTAAATACTCTAATGAGAGAAGGTAAAGTTAAAGAGATGGCCGCGGCGATTCCTGATGCTCTTCTAGAGCATCTCGCGGTAATTGGCAAACCCAGTGAAATCGGGAATATTATGCGGGCGAGGTCGGAAGGCCTGTTGGATAGAGTCTCTCTCTACTCAAGTATGGGGTCGGACGGTCACTTCTCAAAATGGTCAGAATTAATAAGCGCTATCCATACTTAAGGCACAAATGCTTCTCGTCGCGCTATTGCTGACCGTCGTCGTAAACAGCCTCGCGTTTGTCCAAGAAGGCGTTGATTCCTTCTTCAAATAAACCGGCACTTGCGCATAGGATCTGTCCACGATCTTCGAATGCGATCGCAGCTTCTAGGCTGTTGGCGTCGATAGATAAATTCAGTCCCTCCTTGGTTAATCGCAAACCCATCGGCGAAGTTGCAAGCATATCTTGAGCGATAGCATCGCCTTCATCTAGAAGCTTTTCCTTGGGCAGGACGGCTGAAACTAAGCCGAGTTGTAATGCTCTTTGTGGTTGGATAAATCTACCTGTCATCATGAGTTCTGCCGCGACAGATTGACCAACCGACCGAGGCAAGAAGTAGCTAATACCAACGTCACAACCGGTCAGTCCTACTTTCACCATAGCGACATTAATTTTAGTATCGTCGGCGATAATTCTTACGTCAGAGGCGAGAGCAAATGCTAATCCACCGCCAGTGGTAGCTCCGTGAGCAAGACATATGATTGGCTGAGGGCATCGACGCATTCTAGCGTATACCTCACTAAC
>CAJWTO010000092.1 GCA_913047675.1 uncultured Pseudomonadota bacterium
GCAGTCTTTCGACAAACCTCACAATAACAAAGGTTGAACGGGTACGGGTGTGCACTCTCGAGACGAAATTTTACTTTCTGGCAATGACATGATCCCTCTAATAGCATATGAGCCTCCTAAGATTTGAGTGAGAGAGCACTCATCAAGGTTAAGGTATCAATGTTTCCTCCAGATAGAATTATCGCAACTCTCTTCCCCATCTGCCTATCTTTTTCATTCATTAGACCAGCCAATGATGCGGCTCCTGCCCCCTCAGAAACATTATGTGTATCTAAAAATATTGCTTGAATAGCTAGATTTAAATCCTGTTCGGATACTTCGACAATACGCTCAACACCTCTAAGAATATATTCCAAGGCATCGCTATCAGGCTTACGCACAGCAAGCCCGTCTGCCAAAGTTGATGCGCTATCCGTAGAAATAGCTTTACCAGCTTCAAATGATAATCGGTAAGTATTAGCGTTTTTGGCAACAACTCCGATAATTTCTGTATCTAGCTTCAAAGCATCTCTGACAGCAATCATTCCCGCAATACCTGAACCTAAACCTATGGGTACGTAAACTGTTGCAAGATTACGTACCGAGGTTAATAGTTCATATGCATAAGTAGCGACACCTTGTACTAATAAAGTGTGATAAGACGGAACGAATAACAGGCCCAGCTTACGAGCATGTTGGATAGCAAAATCCATCGCTTCGTTGAAATCCTCACCGCTGACAATGAGGTTAGCACCGAGTGCTCTCATTGCCCTGTTCTTATCACTATTATTGTCTTTAGGAACAACTATATGCACAGGTATACCCGCTTTCCTGCCAGCGTACGCAATACTTTGTCCATGGTTCCCACGTGTAGCTACGATCAATCCGTTTAAACTGCCCAAGTCACGCAAAGAATCTAATAAAAACACCCCTCCCCGCACTTTAAATGCACCCGTAGGAAGATGGTTTTCATGCTTCACAAAAACTTCGCACCCCGTCCGCTCTGAAAGCAACGGCCACGAAAATTGAGGGGTCGGCTTAATCGATTTTCGAACTACATCGCGAGCAGATTCAATCTCCTCGAGGGTAAAAGGGCTTGAAAGCAAATCGCGTTTAGGGATCATGTCCCTTTCAAATGTTTCAGCGATTCGTCTCTAGCCAATAATAAACTAGACTGTTTTTTAGCAATTCTTTTTAATCTATCACCGGAAAAGCCTAGTTGGCTTAGTCCGGTAAATGCGTCAGCTACTTCGTGATAACTTAGAAGTAAACCATCCCTTAATTCGCACCTAGCGATTCCTTCAAATACCGCTCTCTTCCCATCACAGTCGGCCAATTTACTGTCATAGCTGAAGACGTATCTCGCGTACCCGATACTACCGTTCGATATCGGGTCAAAAATATCCCAGATAAAATCAGTAGCATCTCTATGAAAGTAATCCTCAACCATTTTGGGAATATTTGGTTTAGCGAAAGAGCCATAAAAAACATCGTGGTATACGCCATCTTCAGTAAAACACTCAGATGCTCTGAACCCATCTCTTTGCACAATCGACTGAGTCATTTTTAAAATTAAATTATCAAACTCCATCGTAAGCCCCTATATAAACTGACTTATCCATACTAATATTGGTTCAGCTGAATGTCTAAAAGTTAAGAAATCATCGATTTAAAAAAGTGAAAACCAAAAAGTCACTTGAGTTACTCTAACTTATTAATCTATGCTCTAATGTCGGATGCTGAGAAACCGATATAAATTTACAATGTATTTACTGCGCGGAGGGCATTGCTCAAAAGCGCCTATCGATAATTGAAGAAAGAATCTAGTCAGTAAAAGGGGATAAACATGGCGACGACACTGTCCGTTGAGGATCTACTTGACGCATACCGGACTATGAAAACCATCAGAGAGTTTGAGGATCGCGTACACGTAGAGTTTGCGAAAGGTGGCATTCCAGGCTTTGTACATTTATATGCGGGCGAGGAAGCATCTGCCACCGGTGTCGGTATGCATCTTAAAGATAGTGATAAGTTAGCGAGTAATCATAGAGGACACGGACATTGCATAGCCAAGGGAGTCGAAGTCAACGGAATGATGGCGGAGATATACGGTAAAAAGACCGGAACATGCCACGGCAAAGGCGGCTCTATGCATATTGCTGACCTAGATACTGGAATGATGGGAGCAAATGGGATTGTTGGAGGCGGTCCACCCTTAGCATGTGGAGCCGCATTAGCTGCGAAAATGAAGGGCACAGATGGGATAGCTGTAGTGTTCTGCGGAGATGGAGCATCTAATCAAGGAACTACATTTGAAGCCATGAACTTGGCTACAGTATGGAAACTGCCAGTGATTTTTGTTTTTGAGAATAATGGCTATGCTGAAGCTACTGCAAGTAAGTTCTCTGTTGCATGTAAAGATATAGCGGATAGGGCGGTAGGATTTGGAATGCCTGGTGAGATCGTAGATGGGCATGATTTCTTTGCCGTTCACGAAGCTTTCGGACGGGCCGCTGAGAGAGCCCGCGCAGGAGATGGGCCCTCTTTGATTGAACATAAGCTAGATAGGTTTTTTGGGCATTTTGAGGGTGACAATCAAAATTATCGTCCCAAAGATGAAGTCAAACGGTTGAGAGAAGAAGTATGTTGCCTCAAGCGATTTAGTGCCGAAGTCACGCAACAACATGGGGTCTCACAAGATCAACTAACAGAAATCGACAATGAAGTGGCGTCCATGATTGATGCAGCCGTAGTATTCGCTGAAACATCACCGGATCCAGACGCAGCCGATCTTACGACTGACGTTTACATTAAATACTAGGGGAACGAATCATGGCTAGAAAAATTACTTTTCAGCAAGCAATTAATGAGGCTATCGATCAAGAGATGGGGCGCGATGAATCTGTAATCGTCATGGGTGAGGATGTTGTCGGCGGTTCAGGTGCCGAAGGTGAAATGGACGCATGGGGCGGCGTTCTTGGAGTAACCAAAGGCCTTTGGGGTAAATATGGCGACCGAATTATGGACACACCAATCAGCGAGGCTGGTTATGTGGGCGCAGCGGTAGGCGCAGCAACCGCTGGGTTACGTCCAGTTTGTGAGTTGATGTTTATCGATTTCATGGGCGTATGCTTTGATCAAATTTACAACCAAGCCGCAAAGTTTCGCTATATGTTCGGTGGAAAGGCCGAAACCCCAATAGTTATTCGAACAATGTTTGGTGCAGGTTTTAGAGCGGCGGCTCAGCATTCGCAATGCTTATACCCAATGTTTACCGCGGTACCTGGATTAAAAGTCGTCATTCCATCTACTCCTTACGATGTCAAGGGACTCTTAATCCAAGCTATCAGAGACAATGACCCAGTTATTTTCTGTGAACATAAAGTTCTCTACACGGTGGAAGGTGACGTGCCCGAAGAGTCTTACACTATACCTTTCGGAGAGGCCAATATTGTTAAAGAGGGAGACGACGTCACCATAGTTGCGGTTGGGAGGATGGTACAACAATCGTTAGAAGCTGCCGTAGCTCTGGGCAAAGACGGAATAAGTTGTGAAGTAGTCGACCTCAGGACTACCTCTCCTCTCGACGAAGATACGATATTAGAATCCGTTGAGAATACTGGACGGCTTGTTGTGGTAGATGAAGCTACCCCTCGATGCAGTATAGCCACTGATATCTCTGCTCTGGTCGCGCAGAAAGCTTTCGGAGAACTGAAAGCCCCAATTGAGATGGTGACAGCGCCACATACGCCAGTGCCATTTAGCGGAACGTTAGAAGACAGTTACGTACCTAGTCCAGAAAAAATTGTAAGCGCTGTCAAAAACGTGTCTGAGTATACAAAATGAGTAATGATAAAATCACAGCAATCACGATGCCAAAATGGGGCCTATCAATGACAGAAGGTAAAGTCATGGAATGGCTGGTTGAGGAAGGCACTGATCTAAATGTTGGGGATCCTGTAGTAGATATAGAAACTGAGAAAATCGCAAACACATTTGAGGCTTTAGATCCGGGAATACTGCGAAAAAAAGTTGCAAATTTAGACGACATTCTCCCGATAGGAGCACTATTGGCTGTGCTTGCTCCGAGCGAAGTACCAGACAACGAGATAGACGCTTTTGTCTCAGATTTTTTAGAGAATTATGTGCCGCCTGATCCCGAAGAAGAAGATGAAGAAGAGTCTGCATATCAATACATAGAAGTAGACGGGTATCGACTTAGATATTCTCAGATGGGCACGGGAGTAGAAAAAATCATACTAATCCATGGCTTTGGTGGCGATGCAGATCGTTGGCTATTCACCCAGCAACCATTATCTGAGAAAGCTACAGTTTATGCGTTCGATCTGCCTGGGCACGGCCAATCAAGTAAAAGTGTAAATGATGGCACTGTCTCGGGTTTAGCGGGTACGGTAATAGCCTTAATGGATTCGCTAGATATAGCAGAGGCGCGACTAATAGGACACTCTTTGGGCGGAGCGATAGCACTTCAAGCCGCGATCTTGTACCCAAATCGAGTGACTAGACTTGATCTCATAGCACCCGCCGGTCTTGGTGGAGAGATTAACGTAGATTACATCAACGGATTTATAGAGACAGATAATCGCAAAGAAATGAAGGGACTTTTGCAGCAGCTAGTGGCAGATCCTGAATTAGTCAATAGAGCACTAGTAAATGATATGCTGCAGTTTAAAAGAACTGATGGTGTTTCTGATGCACTTAGTCAGATCGCGGCTGGCTTCATCAATGACGAAGGACGTCAGAGTCGAATCATGCGAGAAGAAGCTGCCTTGCTTACGATCCCGATTAATCTGATCTGGGGATCTTTAGATAAAATAATTCCAGCAGACCATGCCAGAGATCTGTCAGCTCAAATAAACAGCACAGTGCTCGATGGTTATGGACACTTAGTGCAATTAGAGGCAGCGACTGAGGTAAATGCGTTGTTGGAACGTTAAGTTAAGCCTATTGTCTTGCTCCGTGATTCTCATTAAGGTTACGCACTAATTGGTTAAGCTTTTCAACGTCTGTGTAAGTGGCATTCCAGTCGGGTTTCAACAACGAGAAGGTTACCTTGCCCTGACTAAAATATTTGGCATCAGCGCTGATAGAATGTTTTGTGGGCTCTTCAACAAATATTTCAACCTTACTGATGTTAGTTGCAGAGTTTATAGTGCCGTGACTAATACCAAATCCTCCCGCATCGCTCACCTTGCTCGACACATAAGGTGCTCCTTCTGCGTTTAACGACAACGGGTAATTAATGTTTAATACATGCCCCTTTGGGATCAATTCAGGCCGCCTCTGGTGCTGCTCCAAAACTTGAACCAAAAGTTTGGCTGCGCTATCGAATGTTTCAACCGTACTGGGGAATCTCGCGGGTTCCGCATTCGATTCATTAAGGTCTAGGCCCACAGACAACGCTACGGACGTTATACCCTCTATAGTGCCAACAACCGCTGCAGCAACAGTACCTGAGATCATGACGTTACTTCCCAAGTTTTGTCCAAAATTGGGTCCCGAAACGACGTAATCTGGCGGTCGCTTTTTGTAAAAATTTGCCAATGCGACCCTCACAGAATCAGCTGGAGTCCCTTCCACCGACCAAACATTTGGGGCATGGTTTAATACAGATAGTGGATGAAGTGAAACTTTCATTCCAGTCGCACTCTGCTGGTTTAGTGGCGCGACAACGGTGACATCATAGCCCACCGCAGTTAGCTCGCCATACAGTACAGAGACGCCTTCAGATAAATAGCCGTCGTCATTTGTCAAAAGAACAGTCATCTTCTCACTAGCAGACAACATCCCTTGTTGGAAAAACAAACAAAAGCTAATCAATATTGCTCTAAGCATAAAAACCTCCTATGCAGTGCTTATTGTGCGCACCAGCGCGCTATACAATCAAACTCTCCCACTAGCTTACACCCGTAAGATTTGTTCTAATGTAAGACTACTAGAAAATCAGCGACGCATTAGTGGGAATTCGACGGGGCAGCAACTGCGATCATACTCAGAACTACTTCTGCTTGAAAACGTGCTGAGAGTATCAATTAAAACCTAAGAGCTTCTGTATTAGGCGGGGAAAATCAAAAAGGATTTGAAATGGACTTCAATTACAGTGACAAAAGTAGGCAATTACTAGACGAAATTAAAAGCTTTATGGCGGAATATGTTTACCCGATTGAGGAAGATGTTTTTAACTGGAATCACGATCCTGCCAACCTCTGGGTCGTTCCGCCTCAAATCGAAGAACTGAAAGTCCTTGCGAAGGAAAAAGGTCTCTGGAATTTGTTCTTACCTGAAGAATACTTGCCGTATGGTGCAGGGCTCACTAACCTTGAGTACGCACCGCTTGCTGAGGAAATGGGTAGAGTCATTTGGGCAGCTGAAGTTTTCAACTGCAGTGCACCAGACACTGGCAACATGGAAGTCCTGGCTCGGTATGGTACGGAGGAACATAAAAAAGAGTACCTAGAGCCTTTATTGAATGGGAAAATACGTTCTTCTTACCTCATGACCGAGCCTCAGGTAGCCTCAAGTGACGCGACCAACGTAGAAACGTCAATCGTGCGAGATGGAGATGAATATGTGATAAATGGCAGGAAATGGTGGAGTTCCTGTGTCTTTGATCCGCGTAATAAAATTTATATCGTAATGGGTAAAACTGACACATCAGCTGCTCGGCATGCCCAACAATCGATGATATTAGTGCCCGCTGGTTCCGATGGCTTCGAAATTGTTAGGCCGTTGAGGGTATTAAATGATCTGCACTCGCCTCACGGTCATGCAGAAGTGCGCATGACTGACGTGCGCGTGCCGTTTGAGAATCTACTACTAGGAGAAGGTAGAGGATTTGAAATTGCGCAGGGTCGCCTTGGGCCAGGAAGAATACACCACTGCATGCGCCTCATAGGAGGCGCACAGCGAGCACTGGAATTAATGTGCGAACGCGTGGAAAATCGAGTGGCTTTCGGTAAAAAAATATCTGAAAACTCGAGTATTCGACAGGACATAGCCAAGTCAGTTAGTGAAGTCCAGCAGGCGCGATTACTTACTCAATGGGCGTCTGATAGACTCGATAAAGAAGGTAACAAAGTGAGCAAAGATGCTCTGGCAATGATCAAAATAACTGTGCCACGCATGTGCCAAGAAGTGACCGATAGAGCTATGCAAAGTTTTGGAGGCATTGGCCTGGCACAGGACACAATACTGCCAGAAATTTTCACTTATGCTCGTCTATGTCGGCTGGCTGACGGACCTGATGAAGTACACATGTCTCAACTAGGCAAACTAGTTATCAAAGACGTACTAAGTAAATAATGTATAAAGCCGCGCAGTAATGCGCGGCATCCTCAAAATAAGTCAAAATCGATAGGTGTCTGAGCTACCTATATTGTTTTAAACAGAAGTACAGACAGAAGGTTGATATGAGAGCAAAAATTGCTTATTGGGTAATGAAATATAAAGGGTTGGTTAGCCTACTTTTCTTGGCAATAACTATCGGTTTCATGTTTGGTATACCGAAGGTTGACATAAGAACAGTATTCCTAGATCTGCTGCCAGAAGACGACCCATACGTACAAGTTTATTTTGACAATAAAAACTTTGGTAATCCAATGATGATTGCCATCATGATAAAAAACAAAAATGGTGATATCTATAATGCAAAAACGCTTTCGAAAGTTTGGGATTTAACTCGTGATATAGATTTAGCTCCCTCTATCGATCACGACCAGATACTTTCTGT
>CAJWTO010000093.1 GCA_913047675.1 uncultured Pseudomonadota bacterium
TTGTAGAAACGATTTTTGGGCGGAGACTTAATTTACCCGATATCAATGCAAAGCGAGCGCAGCTGCGGCAATATGCCGAGCGAACAGCTATTAATGCGCCTATGCAGGGGACCGCAGCTGATATCATCAAACTAGCGATGATTGCTGTTGCCAAATGGATTGAAAATGAAAGTGTCGACGCCGTTTTAGTCATGCAAGTTCACGACGAATTAGTACTTGAAGTCGAGTCTTCGATAGCTCCGAAGGTAGGGGAAAAAGTGAGACATATTATGGAATCTATCACGAAATTGAGTGTTCCTTTAATTGTTGATGTGGGCATAGGGGAAAGTTGGGAGGAAGCGCATTGAGACTTTCAGGGTATCGAGATTATTTCTGCTGTATCTACCGTGTTACCATAAGTGAAAATTCATTAAACTTGTCTTTGGAATTGGAGGCGCTCCCAGTTGGGGATTGAAAAACGAATATGCTTTTAATACCGGCGATTGATCTGAAGGGTGGGAAATGTGTTCGGCTAGTTCAAGGCGATATGGAACGGGATACAGTTTATTCTGATGATCCGGTAAAAATGGCCGTTAAGTGGGCTGAGGCCGGAGCACGTCGTTTGCACTTAGTTGATTTGGACGGTGCGTTTGAAGGCAGCCCGATTAATCACAATGTGATCCACCAGATAGCGGAAGAGCTGCCGACAATTGATATTGAAGTAGGTGGGGGTATTCGAGACGAGGATACTATTCAGAGCTACCTCGATGCAGGTGTTCGATACGTGATTCTCGGTACGAAAGCAGTGACAGCGCCTCATTTTGTATCTGATGTTTGTATAGAGTTCCCTGGTCATATAATGGTGGGCTTGGACGTGCGCGACGGTAAAGTTGCAATAGATGGTTGGTCGAAATTGTCCAAGCACGATGCTTTAGACCTTGCTCAGCGTTTCGAAAGTGATGGTGTGGAGGCTATTATTCATACAGACATTGGCCGCGACGGCATGATGGAAGGCCTGAACGTTGAGGCGACAGCTTCTTTAGCTCGAGAACTTAAAATACCGGTGTACGCCTCGGGCGGGGTCACGAATCTTGATGATATTCGTCGTTTAAGTCAGGTTTCGAAAGATGGGGTATCTGGAGCTATTACGGGTAAAGCGCTTTATGAAGGAAAATTAGATTTTTCGGAAGCTCAGGCTTTGGCTGACCAGCTATCAGAGTCAAACTTTGTTTAAATGACGCTTGCAACTCGTATTATTCCCTGTTTGGATGTTGACGCTGGGAGGGTAGTTAAGGGTGTACGATTCTTAGATATTAGAGATGCGGGCGATCCTGTTGAAATAGCACGACGGTATGATAAGCAGGGTGCGGACGAGCTAACATTTTTAGATATTACAGCTAGTGCGCACGGTCGGGACACAATTGTTAATGTAGTAGAGGCCGTGGCTGAACAGGTTTTTATTCCGCTGACTGTTGGAGGCGGGATAAGGAGCTTAGATGATATTAGGATCATGCTGCAGGCAGGTGCTGACAAGGTATCTCTGAATACCGCTGCAATTAACGATCCGGAACTCGTCAAGGCAGCGGCCGAAAAGTTTGGATCACAGTGTATTGTTGTTGCAATTGATGCTCGTTTGTCTGGTTGTGACCGATGGGAGATTTTCACACACGGTGGTAGAAATGGTACCGGTATAGACGCAGTTGAATGGGTCAAAAAAATGGAGAGTTATGGCGCAGGAGAAATTCTTTTAACTAGTATGGATAGAGACGGGACTCGCGATGGCTATGATCTTCAGTTAACTAAGGCGGTATCAGACTCGGTATCTATACCGATTATTGCATCTGGTGGAGTGGGTGAACTACAACACCTAGTTGATGGTGTAAAGGAGGGTCATGCTAGCGCAGTCTTAGCTGCTAGTATATTTCATTTTGGAGAATATACTGTTCTGGACGCCAAGAGGCTTATGCAGAGCCACGGAATAGAGGTGCGGATATGAGTCGCTTAACTGAAGTTAAATGGGGTAAGAATGGACTAGTTCCGGCGGTATCTCAGGACTGTACTTCAGGTAAGTTACTTACTTTAGCCTGGATGAACGAGGACGCTTTGAACGCTACTATTGACGAAGGCAGAGTCGTATATTGGTCTCGGAGTCGGAAAAGTTTGTGGAGAAAAGGGGAACAGTCGGGTTTCATTCAAAAGGTCCGCGAGCTGCGGCTTGACTGTGATGGGGATAGTATTTTGCTAATTGTTGAGCAAATAGAACCGATTGCCTGTCATACAGGAAGGGCAACATGCTTTTATAAACTCTATCAGGACGGGTCATGGCTAGTGACAGAACCCGTTATTAAGGATTCGACTGATATTTACTCATAACCTGGTAAAAAGGCTAATTATATGGACGATGTTTTAAGAAATTTAAGTGAGGTGATCGAAGCTCGAAGAAAGTCTGATCCTAATAAGTCATATGTTTCGAGTTTATTCGCATCGGGAATAGATGGGATATTAAAAAAAGTCGGCGAGGAGGCTACCGAACTGGTATTAGCGGGTAAGGGTGGAGATAAGAATGCGGTAGTATACGAAGCAGCTGATTTATGGTTTCATTCAGTTGTACTGCTAAAGTACTTTGATTTAGAAGTGTCGGATGTGTTGGCTGAGCTTGAGCGTAGGTCTGGTACATCTGGTATTGAGGAGAAAGCTAATAGACAGAAATGACTGTTGCGTTGTTTCTAGCGGAGAATATTATGGGATTTGGAATAAAAGAATTAGTAGTTTTACTAGTCATAGTGGCGTTAGTATTCGGCACTAAAAAAATTAAAGGTGTGGGTTCGGACGTAGGAGGATGGATCAGAGACTTCAAAAAGGCAATGAAAGAGGAGCCCACAGAAACTGATCCGCTTAAAGGAGAGGCGCAAACTATTGAAGCTGAGGTCACTTCTGAAAAAGAAGAAGGCGCGCCGAGATAGAAAATGTTTGATATTGGGTTTTGGGAGCTAGGAGTCATTTTTATCGTAGCTCTCCTGGTGGTTGGGCCTGAGAAAATGCCTGCTTTGATTAAAGGTGCTGGTCAATGGATTGGGCAGTTACAGCGCATGATCAGAAGTGCAAGATACGAAATCGAGCGCGAAGCTCAAACTGATGAGTATAAGCAACTTAATAAGGATTTTCTGGAAGAAGATCGAAAGTTGAAAGATCTTGCTCGAGAACCCACTGTCGATGACGTATCAGATCATGAAACAAGTAATGAGACGTCGCGACAGGATGTGACACCTAAAGCCTGAAATCGCTGTTCCTGAGAAAAAATTAGAAACGTATTTATGATATTTGGTAAGTCTAAGCAAAAACCAGGTTTGATTGATGGTGAGTCAAATGAGGTAGACGAGAAAAAACAAACGTTTGTCTCTCATCTTATCGAGCTAAGAAATCGTCTTTTGCGCGCAATCGCCTGCGTTTTTGTAGTCTTATTATGTTTATTTCCATTCTCTAACTTTTTATATGCTGTACTTGCAGAACCTTTATTGGCTCACTTGTCTGGTTCAAGTTCGATGATCGCGACGCAAGTTGCGTCGCCTTTTTTAGCTCCATTCAAACTTACCGCTTTCGTTGCTGTAGTTGTCTCGGTTCCGTATATATTTTTTCAAGCTTGGTCGTTTGTTGCGCCTGGGTTGTATTTAAATGAGCGTCGGTTAGCGCTACCTTTAATAGTTTCGAGCACATTACTTTTTTACTGCGGCATAGCGTTTGCGTATTTCGCAGTATTCCCGCTTATTTTTGGTTTTTTTACTGCCGTTGCGCCAGAAGGTGTCACCATAATGACTGACATTTCGCACTACTTAGATTTTGTTTTAAAGCTGTTTTTAGCCTTTGGAGCTGCGTTTGAAGTACCAGTAGCCACTTACTTAATCGTTCGAACTGGCGCAGCAACCGTCGAGTCGTTGGCGGCTAAGCGACCTTACATTATTGTTGGTTCCTTTGCATTAGGGATGGTTTTAACCCCGCCAGACGTTATCTCTCAGACTATGCTGGCGCTTCCGATATGGGTTTTATATGAGGTCGGATTGTTGATGTGTCGCTGGACGAAGCCTGAAGTAAAAGAGGCAGATGATGATTCAACTGATACCAAGAGTTAGGGGTAATCAGATGACTTCTACTCCCTGATCTGTTCCAATCAAAAGTTGGTCGGCAGGTCTGGCAGCGAAAATTCCGTTGGATACGACTCCAGAGATTTGGTTTAATTTTGATTCCAGCACTGCGGGCTCGAGGATGTTCAAGTTTTGAACATCTAGAATATAGTTATGATTGTCGGTAATAAACCCCTGCCGCCAATTGGGAGATCCTCCCAACTTTACTATTTCCCTAGCCACCATACTACGAGCCATAGGAATTACTTCTACTGCTAGGGGAAATAATCCAAGCTTTTCGACCAGTTTACTATCGTCTATTAGGCATATAAATTTTTTACTCGCACTAGCCACAATTTTTTCCCGCGTAAGAGCGCCACCCCCACCTTTTATTAATTGCCGATGTCGTGTGGCTTCGTCAGCACCATCAATATACAGGTCTAATTCAACGACAGAATCTAGTGGTACTATAGGTATACCTAGCGCTTTGAGTTGCTTTAGGGTGTTTTCGGAGCTCGCAACTGCACCCTGGATGTGATGTTTTATTTTCTCGAGTTCCTGAATAAAGTAATCGGCAGTGCTGCCGGTTCCCACGCCTATGTAGGAATCATCCTCAATATATTCTACAGCTCGTTTTGCAACCGCTTGTTTTTTATCGGACTGACTTAGCATGTTAAAATTCCAAATAATTTAAAAATAATAAATAAATTCATGTTAGCAGGTGCTATCTTAACATTATGAAACATAATTACGTTGAAATGATACGTGACGCAAATGTATACGACGTCGCGCGAAAGACCCCTTTAGACTTTGCGAGCTTGCTATCACAAAGGCTGAATAATCAAATATGGTTGAAGCGAGAAGACATGCAGTCAGTTTTCTCTTATAAGATTCGTGGTGCGTATAATTTAATGTCGTCACTTACCGCCGCTGAGCTTGCTGCGGGTGTAGTTGCAGCTTCTGCAGGAAATCATGCTCAGGGTGTCGCATTGTCGGCTAGAAAGTTGCGCACAAAGGCAATCATAGTTATGCCAAAGACCACCCCTTCTATCAAAATCGATGCAGTATTTCGTTTGGGTGGTGAAGTTGTGTTACACGGCAACAGTTACGATGACGCCAGTGAGTACGCGAAATCATTAGCTTCTGAACGTACATTGACGTTCATACCTCCATATGATCATCCGTTGGTGATTGCAGGACAAGGTACCGTTGGTTTAGAGATCTTAGAACAAGCAAATAGCGAAATAGATGCTATTTTTGTTCCTGTAGGTGGTGGAGGTCTAGTCAGCGGTATAGGAGCTTATATCAAAGAAGTTTCACCTACTATTAAATTGATTGGTGTAGAACCCGCAGAGGCCGCAAGCATGACTGCCGCTTTAGGCTCCGGTAAGCGAGTTTCTTTGGAAGAGATCGGTATATTTGCTGATGGCGCGGCAGTACGACAGGTAGGTAAAGAAAATTTTTTGTTGGCTCAGCGCCACGTAGACGAAATGCTGACGGTGACGATCGATGAAATATGCGCTGCGGTGAAAGATATCTTCGAGGATACCAGATCAATAGCTGAGCCTGCAGGCGCATTGTCTCTGGCTGGAGTCAAACAATATATAAGCAAGTATCAAATAAAAGAAAAACACTTTGTGTCGATACTGAGTGGTGCAAATGTGAATTTTGATCGCTTGAGACACATAGCCGAACTGGCTGAACTGGGTGAGGAGAGAGAGGTTCTTATCGGAGCTACCATTCCGGAAAAGCCCGGAAGTTTCAGGGATTTTTGTCACGCACTTGGACCCAGACTGATTACAGAATTTAATTATCGTAAGTCTAATGCCGTGAACGCGAGCGTATTTGCGGGCGTGAAGATCAAGGATCGCGAATCGGAAAGATCGACTCTCATCAATAATTTAATGAGCAAGGGTTACGATCCCATCGATATGACAGATGACGAAGTCGCGAAGATGCATTTAAGGTTTATGGTTGGCGGCCCGAGCAGTGAGGATGTCAAAAATGAGAGGCTATTGCGATTTGAGTTTCCAGAGCGCGCCGGTGCTCTTATGCTCTTTCTATCTAATCTAGGTAGCCGTTGGAATATTAGTTTATTTCACTATCGTAATCATGGAGCGGCATATGGTCGCGTGTTGATGGGAATCGAATTAGCGGAGCGGGACGTTTCAGAGTTTAAAGATGAGATAGGAAAGCTCAATATGTCATATAAAGATGAAACGGATAATCCAGCATATGAATTATTTTTAAGATAATTAGTATAGTTTAGGCACTCGTATTTAACTGGTAATATTACAATAACTATTTATAGTATCGGTTGCGGTATGACAAAAGGTATGTTGATTTCGGGTATTTTTTTGTATGAAGAAAAAAGATGACTCAGATAAGATATTAGCCGAGTTCACAAGTCGGCCCAGATTTTACTCAGTATTTTTAGTAACTAGTGTAGAGAAAACTGTAGAGTTTTATTGCGATATTTTGGGATGTCGGTTGATTCATCAAGCAGCAACCGAGGTAGAGATAGATTTTTTCGGTAATCATGTATGCGGACAATTGGCGAAGGAGTTTTCGAGTAGTGAATACCTCGAATATCGACGATCTAGCAACTACTCCTCATTTGGTTTAGTTATGAGTTCGGCGGATTGGCATAGAGCGGTTGATCACATGAATTATATAGGGGTTAAGTTTTTCCTAGAGCCGACTGTGAAAACTGACAGTGAGGGGAAAGAGCATGCATTATTTTTGTTAGAGGACCCTTCAGGAAATATTCTAGAATTCAAGTCTGGAGCTAGATAGCTAAGTCAGGTGATAGACTAAACAGCTTTTTAAGAGCCTCGCCAGGCTGACTCGTTCTCATGAAGGCTTCTCCTACCAGAAAAGAGTTAATTCCATTTTCTCTGAGCGTTTTTACATTTTCTGATGAAACTATGCCTGATTCGGTCACTAATAACTCTGATTCAGGGACAAGCTTTTTTAGTTCAATACTAGTATTGATATCGGTTTTAAAAGTTTTTAGATCTCTATTATTTATCCCTATGATGGCGTCAGGAATAGTCATCGCGATTTCAAGTTCTTCCCCATTATGTGCTTCAACTAATACATCCATTCCGAGAGAGTAGCTAAGCGATGAAAGCTCTTTTATTTGTGAAATGCTGAGACAGGCTACTATCAGAAGAATACAGTCAGCCCCGATATTTCGAGATTCAATAATTTGGTACGGATCGATCATAAAATCTTTGCGCAGAATTGGTAAGTTGCAGGCGCGTTTGGCTGCGACAAGGTGCTGATCCTCGCCCTGAAAATAGATAGTGTCGGTAAGGACAGAAATACAGGAAGCACCTCCAATCTGGTATTGATTGGCAATGTCTGCAGGATCATAGTTTTGGCAAATTACTCCTTTACTCGGGGAGGCTTTTTTACACTCTGCTATAATTGCGGGTGTTCCTCGCTTAATTGAATTTAAAAGGCTCTTCTTAAAGCCTCGGGGTTCAGGAATAGACTTTATTCCACTCTCAAGTGAGTTAAGCGAGAGGTTTTTTTTCCGCTGTGAAATTTCATCCCTTTTAGTACTTATAATTTTTGTGAGTATATCTGACATAGAGT
>CAJWTO010000094.1 GCA_913047675.1 uncultured Pseudomonadota bacterium
GAAAGACATCACCTAAGCCAGATGAAACAACTTTATCACCAACCCTCACATCGTCGCTCGAGCTAAGAAACAACAATGATAAGGTCCTATTTTCTCTCGATCCTTCCGCTATAGAACGCAAGCCGTTACGATCAATTACTACAGGGATAGAATGATTCCTGTCTGTCGCGAGCAAGACAGTTGAAATAAAGCGACCTACATTAATAACTTGCCCCACTATTCCTTCGGCGTCAACGACCGGTTGCCCAACGAAAACACCAGAGTTGGAACCTTTGTCTAAAAAAACTACTTTAGAGCTTGGATTGTTCTTAACCTGAAGTACATTAGCAACCTCAACGTCTTTTCCTAAATCTGACGACGATTGGAGCATACCCCTGAGTCGGTTATTTTCATTTCTAGCACTATCAAATCTCATCGCATCGTAGCTCAGAAACCGGTTGGCATCGGCTAGTCTTTTGTTCTCTTCCAATAACTCTAACCGGTTCGTCAAAGCGTGTTTAACCGATGTAGAGATTTTTTGCGGGTAATCAATAACGCTATAAATGGGCCTCATGAAGTCATGGCCAATTGCTCTAAAGGTATCTAAATGATTACTATTTTTATCAATATATAGTAAAAGAAATGATAAGATCACGCATCCTAAAAACTTCAAACTGTGGGCAGTGGAATTTCTGAAAATCTTTTTGATAATGAGTGCCTAAACCTATAAGAGTCACAGAGCTAGTCCAAAGCCAGCATTTCTGGCCCGTGCTCTTCTATCATTTCTAAAACACGCCCGCCGCCTCGCGCGACACAAGTAAGGGGATCATCCGCGACTAGGACCGGTAATCCGGTCTCTTCTATGATCAACCTATCTAAATCCTTAAGAAGTCCACCTCCGCCAGTTAAGACCATACCGCGTTCTGCAACATCTGAACCTAATTCAGGAGGCGTCTGCTCGAGCGCGATTTTGACCGCATCGACAATCCCAGATAAAGGCTCTTGAAGAGCCTCTAATATTTCGTTCGAATTAAGCGTGAACCCTCTCGGCAAACCTTCTGCCAAGTTTCTCCCCATCACTTCAATTTCCACCACTTCCTCACTGGGATAAGCACACCCAATCTCGTGCTTGATTTTTTCAGCAGTAGCATACCCAATGAGGTTGCCGTAATTTCTTCGCACATAAGCCACGATAGCGTCATCAAAGCGATCTCCACCAATTCTCACTGAGTCAGAATATACAATTCCATTAAGCGAGATCACAGCAATTTCAGAGGTACCTCCACCGATATCTAAAACCATTGACCCTCTGGCATCACTAACAGGGAGTCCAGCTCCTACTGCAGCGGCCATTGGCTCTTCAACCAGGTAAACATCCCGCGCGCCGGCACCTTGAGCCGATTCTTTAATCGCCCTCCTTTCAACTTGTGTCGAGCCGCAAGGTACGCAAACTAAAACTCGTGGACTAGGCCTAAACAGTGTTGATCCATGAACTTTAGTAATGAAATGTTGCAACATCTTTTCCGTGACCGTAAAGTCTGCAATTACACCATCTTTAAGGGGTCTAATCGCTTCAATATGGCCGGGGGTTCGTCCCAACATTAACTTCGCATCTGAACCAACAGCGACAACCGACTTTGATGCATTACCACCGCTTCCAGCCCTAATAGCTACGACTGACGGCTCATTCAAAACAATCCCTTTGCCGCTAACATATATAAGCGTATTTGCGGTACCCAAGTCGATAGACAAGTCGTTAGAAAAAAGACCTCTTAGCATTTTAAACATTAGGATTTACCTTCTAAACCTTTCATAATTTCCCAGAGTTATCGCTATCAAATACCTATACAAAATTGAATACAGAGATAACGCCTAACCGCATTTACTAGTATCATATCCGTTAGCAGAGTGTTTGATTGTACAATGCCACATTTATATGTTGAACACCAATAAAATATAATGATAAAAACTTCCAAGGAAAATTATGTCAATCAGCCCTAAAAATGTAGAAGAAATGGCGCGGCTAGCAAGAATTAGTATCGATAGTGAAGACATACCTTCTTACTCGGAACAACTATCAAAAATTCTAAGCTTTATGAACCAAATGCAATCAATCGATACTGAAACTATCGAGCCTTTGGCGCATCCGATAGATGACGTCAACCCAATAAGAGCAGATATCGTCACCGAAAAAGATACGAGACAGAATGCACATAAATACGCCAGTCATCTGCTTGATGATTTTTATACCGTTCCCCAAGTGATTGATTAACTCCATGCACGATGTAATCTTTAATACTGTATCGGCGCTCAAAGAAGGTTTACTGTCCAAAAAATATTCCAGTGTAGAGCTAACTACTGAATATCTCGACAGGATAACTACAATCGATACCTCTACCAATAGCTTCATTACTGTATGTGAAGAGGAAGCACTTCGACAAGCCGCCCGCGCGGACGAATTAATAAAGCAAGGGAAAGCCGGAATCTTAACTGGAATACCCTACGCGAACAAAGATATATTCTGCACTAAAAATATTCGAACCACCTGTGGTTCTAAAATGCTAGACAGCTTCATAGCGCCATATAATGCGACAGTCGTCGAGAAATGTATAGATGCTGGAATGGTGATGTTAGGTAAAACTAACATGGATGAATTTGCCATGGGCTCCTCTAACGAAACTAGCTTTTATGGCCGAGCGAAAAATCCTTGGGATTTGACGAGGGTTAGCGGAGGATCGTCTGGAGGCTCCGCTACAGCAGTCGCCGCGAGGCTAGTACCCTTAGCGACTGGATCAGATACGGGTGGTTCGATCCGCCAGCCGTCTGCGTTCTGCGGTATAAGTGGATTAAAGCCCACCTATGGTAGAGTCTCTCGCTACGGGATGATCGCATTCGGTTCTAGCCTTGATCAAGGAGGGCCCATGGCAAACTGTGTCGAGGATCTTGCACTACTATTAAGTGTAATAGCTGGGCATGATCGCAAGGACTCGACCTCTAATAAAAGAGGTACAGAAGATTTCTGTCGGCACCTTAGTAAGTCTATCAAAAACAAAGTTATTGGGATCCCCAAAGAGTATTTTTCCAATGATTTAAATCCTGAGATACAGCTCATAATGGACGAGGCTATAAAACAAATCGAAAAATTAGGTGCGGAAATAAAAGATGTAAGTTTACCCTCGACTTCTTTAGTTGTTCCAACTTACTATGTATTAGCATCAGCAGAGTGTTCATCTAATATGTCGCGTTATGATGGCGTAAGATTCGGCCACAGATGTAAAGATCCTAACGGTATTGACGATTTGTATGAGCGATCGCGGGCAGAAGGCTTTGGGGACGAAGTCAAGCGGAGAATACTTATGGGAACATACGCTCTCTCCTCTGGATACTATGATGCCTACTACGAAAAAGCTCAAAAGATCCGTAGGTTAGTCAAAAACGACTATACCTCAGCATTCAAGGAGGTGGATTTTTTAATTGGACCGACCTGTCCGAGTATTGCATTTCATGCAGAAACGTTTACACACGATCCTGTACAGATGTATTTAAGCGACGTCTACACCGTATCTGCTAATCTCGCCGGCTTACCTTCATTATCGTTACCCGCTGGATTTTCTCAAGGTATGCCAGTTGGAATGCAAATTACTGGAAACTATTTCATGGAATCGGAGTTACTATCTCTTGGACACGCTTATCAAACTAGCACTGATTGGCATAATCGGTATACAACCCAAGAGTTAGGGAGATAACAGGATGCTATGGGAAACTATTATTGGGCTAGAAGTGCACGTACAACTAGCAACTAAGAGTAAGATTTTCTCTGGTGCGTCTACCTCCTATGGCGCCTCCGCAAATGAACAGGCTTGTGCCGTAGACTTAGCATTACCCGGTACTCTTCCGGTCCTCAATGAAAGAGTTGTGGAGCTAGCCATTGCATTAGGACTAGCGATAGACGGTAATATCGCCTCATCTTCAACATTTGCTCGAAAAAATTATTTCTATCCCGACTCTCCTAAAGGGTACCAAATCAGTCAATTTGAAGACCCTATTGTGTCAAATGGCCGATTAAAAATAGTTGCTGAGAATGACCTAAAAATAATTAACATCACGCGGGCCCACTTGGAAGAAGATGCTGGAAAGTCAGTGCACGGCGAGTATACGGATGTTACCGCAATCGACTTTAATAGAGCAGGCACGCCGCTATTGGAGATTGTCTCTGAGCCTGAGTTAAAAAATGCTAAAGAAGCGGTATCGTATTTAAAAGAGCTTTACTACCTTGTAACGTCAATTGGTATATGCGATGGCAATATGCAAGAAGGCTCTTTCCGCTGTGATGCTAATATCTCTATCCGAGAGCAAGGTGCCGAAGTGTTAGGTACTCGTACTGAAGTTAAAAATATTAATTCTTTTAAATACGTTGAAAAAGCCATAAATTTCGAGGTCTTGCGTCAACGAGAGGTTCTAGAGGACGGAGGAAAAATCAGTCAAGAAACCAGACTTTTCGATCCCGAAAAAAATGAGACTCGCGTAATGAGGACTAAAGAAGATGCTCACGATTATCGTTACTTCCCAGACCCAGATCTCCCACCAATTTTAATTAATGAAGCCCAGATCGATAAAGTGCGCGCGACCTTGCCCGAGCTCCCCTGGGATAAACGCGCACGATATATTGCGAAGTACAACTTATCCCTAGATGAAGCCTCGATGCTTGCCAACGATCACTCTGTCTCAAACTACTTTGAAAAGTGTATGAGCGAAAGTAAGCTGTCCCCAAAATTTATAGCCCGCTGGATTATCGGAGAGTTATTTAGTTTATTAAACAAACATTCCACTACTATATCGTCCTCGCAAGTCAGTCCAACTTCGCTAAACAAATTATTAGAAAAAATATCCCGGAAAGAAATTTCTGCCAATGCTGGAAAGCGAGTACTGGAAATCATGTGGGAAACTTTACACGATGTAGACAAAATTATTGATGAACAAGAATTAGTTCAAATCTCAGATGATTCAGTTCTCCAACAATCAGTAGATGAAATTGTGAATAGCTTCCCTCAACAAGTGCAAGAATACAAAAACGGTAAGGAAAAAATATTAGGTTTTCTTGTAGGGCAAGTGTTAAAGAAAACCAAGGGGAAGGCTAATCCTGAAATCGTAAAAACTATGCTTGAGCGAATTTTAAAAGCCTAAAACTTAATCAGATTCCAGAATCTCCTCATCAGTGCTTGGTCGATCAACGAGTTCAACAATCGCCATGGGCGCGCTATCTCCAGGACGAAAACCACATTTCAGAATGCGTAAATAGCCACCCGGCCTACTCTCGTATCTGGGCGCAAGTTCATTAAACAACTTACCTACTATGTCCCGATCTCTTAATCTAGAGAATGCAAGCCGCCTTTTAGCTACCGAGTCCATCTTAGCCAGGGTAATTAGCGGCTCAGCAGTCCTCCGAAGCTCTTTCGCCTTAGCTAGAGTCGTTCGGATCACCTCGTGCCGAAAAAGCGAGGTCGTCATATTCCTGAACATTGCCTTCCTATGCGAGCTATTTCTATTCAGTCTCCGACCACTGTTCATATGTCTCATTTTTGTAATCTCGCCTTAATAACTGAAATACTAAAAGTAACTACTGCGTTCTACGACTGTTCGTACAAGCCCACTGGCGGCCAATTCTCTAACTGCGTACCCAACATTAAACCTCTAGAAGCCAACACATCCTTAATTTCAGTAAGTGATTTCCGACCTAAATTGGGAGTTTTTAACAAGTCTACCTCTGCCCGCTGTATCAGATCTCCAATATAATGAATACTTTCAGCTTTCAGACAGTTCGCGGAGCGTACTGTTAATTCCAAATCATCTATCGATCTCAGTAATATTGGGTCAACCTTAACTTCCTCGACTTCTGGAGTTTCCTGCT
The DNA here is from genome assembly GCA_913047675.1 of uncultured Pseudomonadota bacterium. Lineage (GTDB taxonomy): Bacteria > Pseudomonadota > Gammaproteobacteria > UBA4457. Next base: position 5,888 of record CAJWTO010000094.1, read on the forward strand.
CCTCTTCCTTACTAAGATCAACAAAAACCGCTAACTGCCCTCGCAATATACTGGCAGCTTCCTTAACAGCCTCCTCAGGATCTATTGTCCCATTAGTTTCAATAGTAACTACTAGTTTATCAAGATCAGTCCGCGCTTCGACCCGTGACTGATCAACTTCGTAGCTACATCGCATAACAGGACTATAAGAAGCGTCAAGTTTCAGCGCCCCAACAGAAAAACTATCTTCAGTCTCGTCTGAATTCTCTCTATCAGACGCTGGCTCATAACCCCGTCCTGTCTCGATAGTTAACGTCATATTCAGTTCACCATTATCACCTAAAGTAGCTATATGGTAAGCCTCGTCGACGACCTCAATATCATGATCCAATAATATATCACCTGCAGTCACGGCCCCGGGACCTTGCTTATTAATTGTAACCACCGCATGATCCTGTGCGTGCATATTTAGTGCTAAGCCCTTTAGGTTCAGAAGAATTTCAGTAACGTCTTCGTGAACACCTTCAATCGTGGTGTACTCGTGAAGCACTGTATCAATTTGCACCTCCGTAACCGCACTACCTGGCATAGACGAGAGTAGTACCCGTCTCAGAGCATTACCTAAGGTATGCCCAAAGCCACGATTAAGTGGTTCGATCGTGATTTTTGATGTATTTAATCCAGTTTCCTGAACATTGGCTATTTGTGACTTTAAAAGTTCGTTCAAGGCTGACGCCATAGCGGAGTCTCCTAATATAAATAATTACTTAGAATATAATTCAACAACTAGTGATTCATTTATGTCCGAAGGTAAATCCGCACGCTCAGGCACGTTTTTAAAACAACCTTCCATTTTTTTTGTATCAACTTCGACCCACTCCGGGAACCCTAACTGTTCGGCAACTGCAAGAGAATCTTGCACCCTAACCTGTGCGCGTGATTTCTCCCGGACGGAAACTACGTCCGAAGGTGCAACTTGGTAAGACGCAATATTTACTATATTTCCGTTAACGGCTATTGACTTGTGGCTTACGAGCTGACGCGATTCCGCCCGAGTACAACCAAAGCCCATTCTGTACACCACATTATCAAGCCGTCTCTCTAGCAACTGCAGTAAGTTTTCGCCAGTTGCTCCTTTCTTATGCGCGGCACTTTTGTAGTAATTTCTGAACTGTTTTTCTAAAACTCCATATATAATACGCAGCTTTTGCTTTTCCCGAAGCTGAACAGCGTAATCTGATTTCCTAGGGCTCGAAAGTCGCTGGCCATGCTGACCAGGACGCGTGGTTCGATGCTCCATACTCTTTCCAGTGAGCCCAGGCAAATATGTCTCAAGTGCTCGCATTTTTTTTACTTTTGGTCCGGTATAACGCGCCATTACACTAATCTCTCCAAGCCTGTTAGAAAATCGTTGGCATTAATCACTTTTTCGCTAAATAATGCTTCCTTTTGAATACAACACCGCCGAACATTACATATAGGACGGCCCTCAAACATATGATTCCTCACAAATTTGTCAAGTTTTCGTTTCATCATCAAAAAAAAAACGATCAATAAATTTAAAAAAATCCTATTCATATTTTTTTTTTAATAATTTAATAGTACTTTTTGTTGTAAATTTTTTTATATTACCTTTAAATTCAGCAATTTCTTTTATCAGTCTAGATGAAATTATCTGATTTTTGACATCGGACATAAGAAAAATTGTTTCAATATTATTATCAAGCTTTCTGTTCATTCCAGCTAGTTGAAATTCATATTCAAAGTCTGAAGC
>CAJWTO010000095.1 GCA_913047675.1 uncultured Pseudomonadota bacterium
GGTTTAAGGATGTCGTCTTTGTGACATCTAGTTATGGTTTGGGTGAAATGGTTGTTCAAGGAGCGGTTAATCCTGACGAGTTTTACGTTTATAAAAAAGGAATTATTGCGGGGAAAAGATCTGTCCTTCGCAGTACTCTTGGTAGCAAACAGCTACAAATGACTTATGCCGAAAACGGATCTTTAGGAGAGGAAGTTATTACAAGTAAAGTAAGCGAAGCATTGCAGGCGGAATTTAGTTTAGAGGAACATGAGGTCGAAAAACTCGCTCATTTAGCCATGGAAATAGAGAAGCATTATGGGAGGCCCATGGATATCGAGTGGGCGAAGGATGGTAGAGACGGACAATTGTACATAGTTCAAGCGCGCCCTGAGACGGTGCAAAGTAGATCCGGACGGGTTTTGGATAGATATGAGCTCAAGGGGAGTGGTCCTGTTTTAACCGAAGGTCGCAGTATTGGTCAGAAAATAGGCTGCGGCCGAGCCCGAGTGATTCTTAGTGTGGAGGACATGAATACCTTACAGGATGGTGAAGTGTTAATTACTGACATGACTGATCCGGACTGGGAACCTGTTATGAAGCGGGCCGCAGCTATTGTGACGAATCGGGGTGGACGCACCTGCCATGCAGCCATCATAGCTAGAGAACTGGGGGTTCCAGCCATCGTTGGGTGTAGTAACGCGACTGAGGTCGTTAAAACTGGTCAGATAGTTACCGTATCTTGCTCTGAGGGAGATACTGGCTTTGTTTATCAAGGAGATATAGATTTCACTCATACAGAGATTGAACTTGATTCCATGCCAGAAATCTCAACGAAGATCATGATGAATGTTGCCAATCCGGACCGAGCCTTTACTTTTGCCGCTCTGCCGAATAAGGGTGTTGGGCTCGCTAGGCTGGAATTTATTATTAATCGGATGATTGGCATTCATCCAAAAGCGTTATTGGAGTTTGATAGCATCCCAGAGGAATTACGCGCTACTATTTTACCCGCGATAAAAGCCTATGGCACGCCTAGGGAATATTTTGTTAAGCGGCTAATAGAAGGCGTGGCAACTATCGGCGCTTCCTTCGCCCCTGAACCGGTTATCGTGCGTTTGTCTGACTTTAAATCGAACGAATATGCTAATTTGGTTGGGGGACGTCTTTACGAGCCTGAGGAAGAAAATCCTATGATCGGATTTCGTGGTGCATCTCGTTATATATCGGAGTCATTTCGCGAATGCTTCGAGATGGAGTGTGAGGCGATGAAGTATGTGCGAGATGAAATGGGTTTGAAAAATATAGAAGTTATGGTTCCATTCGTTCGAACCATTGATGAGGCCAGACAGGTCACTGCATTACTGGCGGAGAATGGTTTGGCTCGAGGTACGGATGGGTTGCGTGTAATTATGATGTGTGAATTGCCATCAAATGCCATTTTGGCTGAGGAATTTTTAGAGTATTTTGATGGTTTTTCCATAGGCTCTAACGATCTTACTCAGCTTACATTAGGACTAGACCGAGACTCTGCATTAGTCGCGGATTGTTTTGACGAAAGAAATGACGCAGTTAAATATTTAATCAAACGCGCCATTGATGCATGCAAAAAGGCTGGAAAATATGTCGGTATTTGCGGCCAAGGCCCTTCGGATCATTCAGACTTGGCTGAATGGTTGGTGGAACAAGGGATAGAGAGCATGTCGTTGAATCCAGATACTGTAGTCGAGACTTGGTTAAACTTGTCTGATCAAAGAAAGAATCGATAGGCTAACTTCTGTAGAATGTCATTTGAGCTCCTCAAAAAGCATGGAGAAGTCTGTGGCCCTAATATCTTTTGTTAGGGCGCCAACCGAAATATAGTCAACTCCCAACGATTTCAGAGCACTTACATCATCTAATGTGACCCCTCCTGAGAGCTCTATTAATGCTTTTTTGTCTACTAATTTCACAGCTTCCTTTATTTGAGGGACGCTAAAATTGTCTAGAAGCACCATATCAACATTGTTATCTAAGGCCTCTTTTAGTTCGCGAATCGATTCCACTTCTACTTCAATTTTTATAGATTGGTTAGAAATCCTAATAGTTTGAACCGCATTTGAGATCGACCCACTTGCCGCAATATGATTTTCTTTTATCAATATGGCGTCATAAAGTCCTAAACGATGGTTGTGCCCGCCACCGCAGCGAACTGCATACTTTTGCGCTAGCCTAAGACCTGGAATAGTTTTTCGTGTATCGAGTATCTTCGTATTAGAACCAATCATCGCAGTTGAGAAATTATAGGTAGCCGTTGCCGTTGCGGATAAGGTTTGTAGGAAGTTAAGTGCTGTTCTCTCTCCTGTAAGTATACTTGCCGCCGGCCCTACTAATTCGCAGACTATTTGATCTTTCGCTATAGTATTTCCATCCTTTGTATGCCAGATGACCTTTATGTTTCGGTCCAATGAGTCGTAAACATGATTAAACCAAGGACTGCCTGAGAGTACTGCTTCATGCCGTACGAAAACTTTTGCCTTTGCTCGCTTGTCTTTAGGTATAAGCGCTGCCGTGATGTCTCCAGACCCGATATCTTCTGCTATCGCATATTTGACAGTTTGTTTTAGTTCTTGTTTTAAGGACTCGCTTAACGTTTTCATATGTTAGTTTTAATTTTTTTAAGAAGTTTTAGAGAGTTTAAATACTACCGGGGACAAAAGTAGTAACGCTATGAGATTTGGAAGAGCCATAAGCCCATTAAAAATATCTGCAACAGCCCAAATTATTTCTAGTTTTACCGTGGCACCAATCATAATTGCTACGATCCAAAGGATTCGGTAGGAGAAAATAACACGACTACCAAACAAATATTCCGCGCACCGTTCCCCATAATAACTCCAGCCGATTATTGTTGTGAAAGCAAAGACTGCGAGACATACGCTGATTAATGGACCACCAGATGGACCTATGCCGGTCGTGAAGGCAAGAGCGCTCAGCGAAGCTCCCTGCTCGGCGCTATCCCATGTGCCTGTCATTATTATTACAAACGCTGTTAAAGAGCATATACATATGGTATCTATAAATGTCCCTAACATGGCTATTTTTCCTTGTTTTGTTGGATTGTTGGTTTTCGCCGCAGCGTGTGCGATAGCTGCGCTACCCAGACCTGCCTCATTTGAAAAGATTCCTCTTGCGAATCCCCAGCGCATCGCGAGCCAGATGGATGCTCCCATTCCTGACTCTGTCTCAAAAGCGCTACGCATAATTAGGCCTACTGCTTCAGGCAATACGGTTATATTGCTTGCGATGATAAAAATTGAAAAAGAAATAAAAACTATAGCCATTACGGGCACCACCATACCTGCGAAGGTCGCGATTCTTTTTATCCCGCCAATGATCACGATTCCAGTCAATGCTGCTATAAACAGACCTGTCAACCATTTTTCTATTGCAAAACTCGAGTGCATGACATCTGCTACGGAGTTGGATTGCACCGTATTTCCTATCCCAAAGGCGGCTATCATCCCAAAAAAAGCAAATAATATCGCCAGCCAATGCCACGCTGGCCCTAACCCTTTTTGGATATAATACATGGGACCGCCTACGTATCGACCCGCACTGTTAATCTCTCTGTACTGCACGGCTAGTAGTGCTTCTGCATACTTGGTTGCCATACCAAATAGTGCGATAACCCACATCCAAAACACCGCGCCAGGTCCACCGAAATGAATCGCGGTCGCTACTCCGGCAATATTTCCGGTCCCAATTGTCGCAGATAATGCCGTCATCAAAGCGTTAAATGGTGAAATGTCGCCATTTTGCCCACCAGTTTTTTTTCTGCTAGTCGCTAGAAGCCTAAAACTCGAACGCAATTGCAACCACGGCATAAACTTTAGACCGACTGAAAGGTAGACTGCAACGATCGCGAGTAATGGAATTAGGAGGTATTCGCCCCAAACTAGGTGACTTACCTTAACAAGCACACTTTCGACAATTGAGCTGAAACTAACGGTTTCCACTAGAATACTTTTCCACTGATTTTTTTATTGTAAGCTCATTGCCGGTCTGCGCGAATGTTAAGCGCTCTAGGAAGCTCATGCCTAGGAGAGCATGCATATCACCCAGTGAAGGCACTATTACCGCTCGAACATCACGTTCCACTATCTGTCCTAATTGCAGACTTATTATATTTGCTGACCAGCCTTTTGTTTGACCGTTAGCTGTCATGATAGTCACCCTTCTTTTTTTCTTTATACCTGCTTTTCTCGCAAGTTTTTCAGAAACGACTACATCAGTGGCGCCAGTATCGACCATCAAATGGACTACTTGACCGTTTATTTCACCCCTCGCGATATAGTGGCCTGAGCGGCTTTTCAAGAGACGAACTCCTATATCTCCATTTTTCGTTTCAAGTACGCTCGTCTCGTAGAACGTGTTTTCTTTGTGCGTAGAATACTGCGAAAACAGCCAAGTTAGCATACCTAATAATAATGCGAAGGCCGCCAGGTACATTATAAATCCGAACCGTTGTGTCGACATAGTTTAATTATAAAACGAATTGACGCGAGCATGTTTTTTTTGTTCGCCAAGTGTTAGTCTAAGCGACGCCTGCAGGGATCGTTTCTAAACCAAGTGGCTATATTCCTAGTGATGTAATAAAGGGTCTTAAAGAGTGAGTAATATCTCGAGCGAAAAAACTAAAAACACAGAGTTCGAACCAACCCGAGCGATACGCAGTCTGTCGGAAGACGTGGAAAATAGCATGTTAGACGCGCCTCGATCTCTGCCAGCGAAATATTTTTATGATGAACGCGGTTCATTATTGTTCGATAAAATATGCGACTCTCCAGAGTATTATCCTACGCGTACAGAAAGTGCCCTTTTAAAGGAGGTCGCTAAGGATGTGATAAATACATCGCGGCCTGACTATATTTTGGAGTTAGGAAGCGGCACCTCGAGGAAGACCAGACACCTTTTTGATGCTTGCTCGTCATGTCATTGCTTTCCTGAATATACCGCGGTCGATGTTTGTAACGAAATACTAGTTGAAAGCAAAAACGCTCTAGAAAAAGAGTATGGATGGCTTAAGGTAAATACGGTAGTCGGAGATTACACGGGTGGACTAGGGAACTTGCCTAAGAGTCATGCTGCAAATTTATTTGTGTTTCTAGGCGGGACTATCGGTAATTTTAGTCCTAAAGAGGCGAATATATTTTTGTCTGAAATTAGGGCGGTTATGACTCCGCAGGATTTACTTTTAATCGGCGCTGATAGAGTGAAAGAGCCGGATATATTGCATGCTGCCTACAACGATGACGAGGGGGTTACGGCTGAGTTTAATCTTAATTTGTTAGAAGTGCTAAATCGAGAACTCGATGCCGATTTTAATGCCTCTAAGTTTGAGCACTATGCGTATTACAATCCTCTGCTGTCGCAGATTGAAATGCATCTCGTATCTATGCGCGAACAGAAAATTCAAATGAAGAATCTGGATAAGGAGGTTCATTTGTTAGAAGGAGATCACATTCTTACCGAGATAAGTCGAAAGTTCACCAGAGTTGAACTTGAAAATCTCCTGATTGGTGCCGGTTTCAAAATTGAAAAGCACTATGAGGCAGAAGAGATGAAATTTTCGCTTGTGTTGGCCAGTGGCGACCAGGCTGCTTAAGAGCTTTCGCAAGTGGCTAGGCTTAGATTACTTCGCGATGGATGGTTGGATGGGATACCTGTCATCGAGTCGCCAAATTTTGACGCTAGACCAGTTGGAGTATTACCGGAACTAATAGTCATTCACGCGATAAGCTTGCCCGAAGGTCGATTTGGTACAAATCTTGTAGAGCGTCTTTTTACTAATAAATTGTCTAATGAGTTAGATCCGAATATCAGCGAGCTGCGAGAGACGAGGGTGTCCGCGCATTTTTACATAGACAGGTCGGGTCTTGTAACTCAATTCGTCTCTACAATCTGTCGCGCATGGCACGCGGGGGTGTCTGTATGGGAAGGGAAGACCGCGTGTAACGACTTCTCGATTGGGATTGAATTAGAAGGTTGTGACCACCTACCTTTTGAGCGAGAGCAGTACTCTGCGTTAGCATGCTTGATTAATAGTTTGGTAGCACATATACCCACCTGCAGTTGGGATTCTGTGGCGGGCCATAGTGATATAGCACCATCTCGAAAAACTGATCCTGGTCCATTTTTTAATTGGGAAATGTTACAGAAGGAACGTATCCACTCAACTCAAATAGTCTCTGATTTTTAGTAAATTTCTTTCCTCTGCTTGGCATACAAGTACCGAATCTTGTTCGTACCAGTCGCCTAAAACGATTCGCTGGAGAGTTTTAGAGTCTACCTTAAACACATGCGTATTCGGTCTATGCGTATGTCCGTGTATTAATAGAGATACTTTATATTTACTCATCATTGTCTCAACCGTCTTCTGCTCAACATCCATAATCTCGTTATTTTTTTTTAGCATTGATGCACTAGTTTTAGCTTGAGTCCTCGATGCAATTTTTTTTCGTATATAAAGTGGTATGAGCAGAAAAATTTGGATTATCAGGGGGTGACGGACTATTTTTCGAAATAGCTGATATTTAGTATCTTTGGTGCATAATAGATCGCCGTGTGTAATTAATGTTTTAGTCCCGTAGAGATCGATGAGTGCGTAGTCGGGGAGTAACTTGGCTCCTGTTTTCTCACAAAAATCTCGTCCGATGAGAAAATCGCGATTGCCGAGAGCAATATATAAAGCGACACCACTATCAGATACAGCGCGGAGGGCAGTTAGGATATCAGGGTGAGGAGGAGTGTTATCATCATCTCCTAGCCACAAGTCGAAGAGATCTCCCAATATATAAAGCGCTTCACACTTTTGTTGTGCAAATTTCAGGAATGTGAGAAAAAGTTCAACTTTCTTTTCTCGTTTATCGCTTAAGTGCACATCAGATACAAAGATGGTGGTACTGCGCTCAGATGTGTTGCCTTCTATCAGATTAGTCTCCTAAAATAGACGCTCGAATGACCTCGATAGATGTGACGGGCACGTCTTGATGACCACTAGCCGATTCAGTTTCAACAGCTTTAATCGCGTTAACCGTCTCCATTCCATCTATAACTTTTCCAAATACGCAATAGCCCCAGCCGCTTGGAGTTTCGCTCGTATGATTTAAAAATTCATTGTCTTTCACATTGATGAAGAATTGAGACGAAGCTGAATGTGGGTCGCTGGTCCTAGCCATAGCCACTGTACCTAATGTATTGCTTAGACCATTATTAGCTTCGTTTGGAATCGGAGCATTTGTTGCCTGTTCTTGCATATTTTTATCCATTCCACCTCCTTGGATCATGAACCCGTCAATCACTCGATGAAAAATCGTGCCATCGTAAAAATTTTCTTCGACGTAAGCTTGGAAATTTGCGGAGGTGCTAGGTGCCGCACTTTCATTAAGTTCAATGGTGATGTCACCCATAGTAGTCTCGAATTTTACGGAAGTCATGTGGTGTCCTAAGTTGTTATCGATTACAGATCAGTCAATTTATTCTATTATACATTGTATTTAATTGTACGTAATGTAGCTGAAAGTGAGGCAAAAAAGCGATTTCCGTGTGCGCAAAAAGTCGCAATCT
>CAJWTO010000096.1 GCA_913047675.1 uncultured Pseudomonadota bacterium
TGAACGTCGGCATGAATGCGAGCGGCTTGGCTGTTACCGTCGGAGAGTTTGGGTTTATGGCAAAATCAAATGATGCCGGTGCCACCTGGGAGCGCCTATCCGTCGACTGGGAACAGTTTAATGATGAAGGCTACGAGCCGCACCTTTACTCAGCTATCGTAAAAGACGACGGTACGATTTTAGTCTCCGGTGAGTTTGGCTTGATCATGAAGTCGACCGATGGGGGGGAAACATTTGCTTCTAAACATAGGGGTGATAAAGGTGTCTTCGACGTGCAGTTTTCCAGAGAGGGTGACAACGTAGGTTACGCCGTAGGCCAAGAAGGCTTGGTTTTAAAGTCTTTAGATGATGGCGAAACTTGGGAAACTATAACAGTTGACAGTACTGCGAATTTGCTAGGCGTTTGGTCAGGTGAGGGAGAGGTCGTGATAACTGGTATCCGTGAGCTACTGCGGTCGGGTGATGATGGTAAAACATTTACTGGAACCACTGACGTCGCGATCGGTCGTACTTGGTATCAAGGTGTGGCGGCTGGTGTGACTGAGTCTGAGATGATGACAGGTCAGAGAAAAGTCACTATGCGTGAGCAAACCATTTATATTGTGGGTCATCAGGGAAGCATCGCCCAAGTATTGCATTAGAGAAATCTGCAGTAATCATAGAAACATTGGAAGTTTTTGTGAAAATAAAGGCCAATAGCATATAAAAACATAGGGTTAAGAGATTTAAACAGGCAGACTGTTGCTTTAAAACAACAGTCTGGTGTCCAAAATCGCCATATTTGCTACATTATCAGGATTAAACCGTTGACAATTGTTTTAAAATCAGCGGTAATGACAACTACGTGGAAAAGATGGCGTTTACGCATTTTTAAATGCTTACGGTTCTTTCCGGGGGATAGAGAGAATTTTTACCGTTAGTTGCCTGCGACAAGCGAGCAACTAGCTTAATTTAATAATAAAAAAAGGGGAGAGCGGTAGTGATAAGACACGCAATCACACGCATTTCAATCTTTGGGGCTATGATAGGTAGTCTTTTATTCGCGGGAGTTGCTTCTGCGATTGATTGGAATATAACAGGCTTCGTTAGACAAGAAATTGCCTATGGTATTTCTAGTCATAAGAACGAAAATAATATTGGTGGTGATCCATACAATGACAAGATTGTTGGTCACTCCACTCACGCGGCATATAACGCGCTTAACGCGTTAGATGGTACAAGTGTCTACGTAAGCCCATCAAATGGTGCGGTTGGACTATTTGGAACTGGTGCTGCAGCAGGTGTCGCCGCTCCTACAGCAGCACAGTTAGCGTTAGCAAAAACCATTAATAGTGGTTTTGGCGCTAATTACTCTCACCAGAAAAACACCGCTGAAACCCTAACTAAAGCTCAGTGGGAAGCAAGAAACATTAACATTCATGCGGCGGGTAACAATACGAACTCTGCGGTAAACTGCCGTTATGGTGCGCACAATGCGAGAGGACTTGGTTCTACTGGATTATACGGTACGGGAGATTTTATAGGTGTCGCGTGTGGTGCTAATAATCAGCTAGGTTCGAATATGCCTGTCGCGTTAGCTAATGCTGGGCACGGCTACAGAAATTTCTATGGCGCCTCACAAATACCTGGTACCTATGGTATTAGAGACGGTAGTCATGTGATGGTCGGAGATACCACAGACGCTAACCATGCAGACGTTCGTAGTGCGCAGGGTGCGGCTCTGAATGAAGACCGTGATTTCAATATGTTCAATACTCGGGCGGAACTTGATATCCAAGCGAAGTTCAGCCGTAACTTAGCGGCTTTTGTAAAAGTAAGAGCCTACTTTGATGGTACAAGCTGGTTAGAAGGCAGTAACGTCACGGGCGGTGACAACTTCAGTCAGAATAAGTATTGGTACAACGGAAATGGTTCGCCTACTGAAATGTATAGTAGTGACGATTTCATGATTGACCTGCCAGCTGCATATGTGGATTGGAACCAAGGCCCACTTTGGCTGCGAGTTGGTAACCAAACCATTGCATGGGGTGAAGCATATTTCTTTAGAGTTATGGACATTGCTAACGGGTTAGATTTAAGACGTCACCTGACCCTAGGTCCGGGTGCGGAAGAATACCAAGACAGTCGTGTCGCGAGTCCTGGTATACGCTTAAGCTACACGTTTGATAATGGTTGGGAAATCGATGCGTTCGCTCAAATGTGGTCGCCTACTATTTTACCAGGGAAAAATACCCCGTACAGCGTAGTACCACACTCAGTAACTCTAAGTGAAGGAGCTGAATTCGAAGACGCTGAAGGTTCGATCAACTACGGGTTTAAATTGACTGCCCCGTTAACCGACCAGTTCACAGCTATGTTTGCTTGGGTGAACCGACGTGATCCAAATGGTTACGTGCGCTATGCAGAAGCGCCAGCATTTCATCAAGGTGCGAATGGACCCACCCGAGCGCCTAATGCGAACCGCTTCTGTGTAGGTGAGTACAATGATACGAATAACCTTATCCAGTATTTAGGTATGGATAACACAAGTTATGCCGCAATGCCAACCCTTCAAGGTGGCGGGCATAAGACTCTTAACCACTGTGGATCGCCATTGTCGCCAGATCCTCATGCGCCTAACTCTACTGAATACTGGCACGATGTCGCAGGTGGGCGTTTAGACCCCATGAAGGCGCTTAGGGTTGTTGTAAACGAGTGGCCGGCTGATTGGTGGGCAACACGTGAAATGTTTGGATTTGGTGACGAATATACCGTTGTCGATGCTCAAAGAACCATTGAAGGATTTCACAGTTCATTCGGTGGATTCAGAGCGTGGGCTACAAGAGAGTTTGCCAGAGAGAACGTATTCGTTATCGGTGGTAACTACGTGGTAAACGCGGACGCTGATTCGTTCTTTGATCAGTTAATCATCCGTGGTGAGGTATCATACACGCATGATAAGAAGATGACTGATTTGGGGCTAAGTTTTGACCCAACAGAGAAGGATGATATTGTTTCGGCGCTAATCTTTGAGAAGTACCACAGAATTTCATCTGCTTTCCCCGCGACTTATATGGTTGCGCAGTGGATGCACCGTACCGCGACCGATATGTTTGGTCGTGATCTAGCGGGTAACGGTGGTGCCAAAGACTTCGGGGCTTATATTGATAAGACTACTGGACGTTTTAATGACACCGCTCGTGCATTCAATGGTGCCAAGCCTGTCGGAAACGACAACGCGAACTACGTAGTATTTGCTTTCCAACAGCCGTTCCCAGATTTGGTTTGGCGGTTTGATATGGCCGTACTTGTGGACGTAGCCGGAGGTTATTTAGTGCAACCCGGTGTTCGATATAGACCTGCAGCTAACTGGCAGTGGGACTTATATGCGAACGTAATCGAATCTCCTGGAGGAGATAATGATACGATTACTGAAACACTAGATTACGCGGATGAAGTATTCATCAGAGCGACATATTTCTTTTAAAGAAAGTCATCAAAAAGTGTATAAAAAGCCAGCGAAAGCTGGCTTTTTTTTGTCCAAGCTTTGAGTAGAACATTCGTTCAGGATCTGATACCTTAATTTCTATACGCACATGATTTTTGCACTGCGTAAATTAAGGATAATTTGGACTATCCGACCAGTCCGCACGTAACACGTAAAACGGTTTAATTTTTAGGGGTTATTGATATGGATCCAATTTCGGAACCTGGAATGTTTATGGGCCTGATACTAGGTGTAGGCACATTACTCAAACTCGGAGGAGCGGTGGTAGCAATCTTGCTATTGGCGTCAATTTTCGGCCTAACATTGAGTGCTCGTAAATTTATGCAATTTCGTGAAGCGTCGGTGCCTGAAGTGTCCCGTCTGGATGAAGCTATAGGTCTTTGGCACCAAGGCGAGGATAGAAATGCTCGAGAGATATTACTGGAGTCGCCCCTAAGTTTAGCAGAGGATGTCAGGTTTGGTCTTGAGAAGCATGGCGAAATGGATAGCGATCTGCTGCATGATGAATTGATGCGACGCGCATCAGGCTTCCTAAGGGGTTATTCGCGTAATTTGAGGCTAATTGAACTTATATATTATCTCGCCCCAGTAATGGGATTGTTAGGAACCGTGCTTGGGATGATAGATGCATTTAGAGGACTTGCTGTGAGTGCAGGCGCATCGGGCGAGTCATCAGCACTCGCTAGTGGAATATGGGAAGCACTGCTGACTACTGCGGTGGGCCTCTCGATAGCGATACCCTTTGCGGTGATGCACGCCTTCCTAGAGGCTAAATTAGAGGTACTATCTGAGCAAGTGTCAGATTTAGTCACTCGAATTCTAACCTTTTCAAATACACCGTAGGTATTGTCGTGAGTCAAATGACGCAGTCACTGCTGCCAGAGCGACGCAAGCGGGCGGGACGAATGTCCCTTACTCCCTTGATTGATTGTGTCTTCATTTTACTGGTCTTTTTCATGCTTCAAACAAACTTTATGAAGCCGCGTGCGATGGAGTTTTCTCAGGCAACGGGTAGCAGCAAGATTGAGAGTGAATCATCTATGATAGTTGTTGAGATCCACGAGAATGGAGCTATCTGGTTAAACAGTAAAGAAAGCAATTTAGAGCAGCTTAGGGATTACGCAGGTGAGCTTGAGGCACCGCGACAAACAAGGGTCATGCTTGCTGTGGATGAGGCGGTTGAGCTACAACAAGCTGTGGATGTGATGGATTTATTTAATCAATACGAAGTGCGAGATATCTCGTTGTCTGCGACTCGTAGGTTTACCCAATGAGTTCTCAACTTCGTTCCTCTAAGAGACGAAGAAAGTTTGATCCGGACGAGTTACGGCGCAGGGTATTTGGGAAAAAGAAAGCACAGGAAGAGAATGTTATTCCCATGATCAATATCATTTTCTTATTGCTGCTGTACTTCATGATCGTCGGGAATTTGCAACCTGATTACGATATCGTACCGCCAGCTTCAACACGTCAGGCACTTCCTGCAGCAGAAGTACCGACCGTGTCAGTTGACAGAGACGACACTTTGCGTTTTGAAGGAAGACCAGTGGATTGGGACGCATTAAAGCGTGAGTTGGGAGCGGTGGCTGGGATAGATGAGCTAAAAATATACGCTGACGCAAAAGTTAGTGCCCTTACTGTTTCTAAAATAATGAAGTCGGCCTCTGAAGCTGGTGTATTGCAATTCATTCTAGTCACTCAACGTCGTGCCAATGTTAGCTCGAATTAAAACGATGAAATATATGACTCGCTCCACGGGTGTGTGGGTAGGCTTGTTGGTTGTTTCTATTGTTATCCATACTATCGTATCCGGTCGGATAGGCGAACAGATCTCACCCGCGAATGTGATCGCGCCGCCTGAGGAAGATGCGATTGTGATTAATCAAACGCCAGAAACATTGATAGAGAAAACTAAACCTCCGGAGGAACAGCTTGAATTTGACGAAGAGTTAGATTTTGAACCTCCTGAAATTTTGATAGCGCCTAAGTCTACTGCGCCGCCCCCACCTGATATAGCGGCTACCCTTAGGGCGCAGGCAGGCGGATTTCGCGGCGTCGACGTCTCTGCGGGTCTTACTGCGGTTCCACTTAGTGAAGGTTCGGGTATAGGGGGATTCAAGACTGGTATTGGGAATGGCCTAGGCGACGGCACATCACAGTTTGCATCCTATATTGCTGGTTTGCGTGAAGCGGGATTAGATGTCGTTTTCGTGGTCGATGCTACTGGTTCCATGGGCTGGGTCCTTGATGAGGTCAAGGATCGTATCGAAGATATCGCCAGTGTTGTGCGCTCTTTAGTGCCGATTGCACGATTTGGTTTTGTTGGTTATCGAGATAAAGGGGACCCGGAGTTTACTACTCGTATTGAGCCGTTAACCTATAGTACTACAAGGTTAAAAAACTTCCTTGCCGGTCTTGAGGCGGTTGGTGGGGGCGATTGGTTTGAGGCTATCGACGAAGGACTTAGGGTAGCAATTGAAGAGTCAGGTTGGCGCATAGGTGCCCGAAGACTCGTTATCCTAATTGGCGACGCACCGATCCGGCAGAGTCAGTTGAATAGAGTAGTGGATTTGGTAGAGCAATTCAGGAGAGCGGAAGGGACAGTATCTACATTGGATGTCAGTGATCAAGCGAATCCTCATTTGCTTGAAGCGAAAGTTGGTCGTAAAGTCGCCCACTCGTTGTATCGGAGTGCGCCAATGCATGCCTTTTTAGTAATTGGTGAAGCTGGGGGCGGTGATACTGCTACGCTTGATGGCGAGTTAAAGTTGACTCGTCGTCTCATAAAACTGATTTTGGGGGATAAGTTTGCGAATCAGATGCAGGCTTTATTGGATGTCTTATGATTAAAATCAAATTAAATATCAGGTATGCAATATTTTTAATTATGTTGTTTTCTTTCGCAATGTCGGCAGTCGTTCAAGGAGACACTGGTGCAACCCTAGAGGTAGAAGCTAAGACATTTTTAAATACTTTAGAACAAATAGAAACTGCAACGGACGGAGCTGCAAAGGAAATGTTTGAGCTTGCGAATGCTATAGGACCTCTC
Organism: uncultured Pseudomonadota bacterium; assembly: GCA_913047675.1. Classification (GTDB taxonomy): domain Bacteria; phylum Pseudomonadota; class Gammaproteobacteria; genus UBA4457. The sequence continues at coordinate 6,537 of CAJWTO010000096.1, forward strand.
ATTGATAGGATCAGGCAAGCAGAACTTGATATCACAGAGTTGAAAAAGTTTCGGGTAATTCTCAATCAGATGAGAGACGTGGTAGAGCGTACCGTAATTGATGTAGAGGAGAAAGCTGAGGATAGTGAAGCAGAACTTGAGCGCCTGTACCGTTCACAAGATTGGGATGATATCAGCTTTGCTCTTGCTGCGTTTCCTTATTGGAGGGCGTGGATTGATTTGGAGATTGCTCGGCGAGTGAAAGACGAGGGTGATATTGATAATTTAAAAAGTACAGCACTTCTTCCAGCGCAAAATGGTTTTCGTGCCGCTTCAATGCAGCTATTTCGTCCTGGGTTAGTCTACGGAGGCTGGCTCGGGCGAGGTTATGTCGAGATCGAGAAAAAGCGGTATGCTAGAGCACACACTATATTTGAAAATTTGGAGCGGGCACTAATGGGGGAGGAAGACTCACCCATTTTAGAGGTCGTACGTTTTGAATTGCGGATTCTGGACGCGTTAACTGGTAATGTAACAGCGGATAGTCGCTCAGATGTTTTTGATGATGATGAGGCGCAGATTCAGCGTGCCGAAGCGTTTGGACTCTTACAGGCTAGTCGAAAAACTGGTGGTAGACCTTTGGGAGCTGCTGAGCGGCTAAGAGCTTTAATTGCCGCGGGGAAAATTGATCAAGCATTAATTGACGACATGATGGTATACAGTCAAGAGCTGTCCGGTGTTGATATTGGAGTGTATACAGATCTAGCGGGTGCCGAATTTGCTCTTAACTACAATCATTACTATAACGCAATGCAAAAGTACGAAGCATTTTTTACGCATGTTATCGTCCCGCCTAATGTTGATCTGTCTCGCTACCAGTATAGGTGGGCCCTTGCGGCTTATAATGCAAAAATCAATCAACCGGCGATTGATATATTAGTGAAGCTGGTTCGTAAAAAAAATCTCGATGTGGAGCTAGACAAAGCGGCTACTAAGCT
>CAJWTO010000097.1 GCA_913047675.1 uncultured Pseudomonadota bacterium
AAAGGAAAGAACCTAGTGGGGGAGTCTCTAAATAACTCGTATCTGTGTGCCAAAGACCTCCAAAATTAATAGTTTCGTCTTCTTTTTTGATTACCTCGGTTACTTCTGGCTGTCCTTCCATCCCTTGAACAAAAGGGTAATATCCGATATCACCAAATCTCGCCGCAAAGGCAACTAGCTCTTTGGGATTGAGCCTTTGATTGCGCAGAAATATTACTTGATGTTCTAAAAAAGCTTTCCTGATCTCGTCAACTACTTCGTCTGGAAGATTTTTACTAGCATCAATATCCCCGATTATGGCACCAATCGCAGGCGTGATAGGAGTAACAGATATATATTTATATGACATTTGAAAGTCGCTCGCTGGAATATCCCGGTTATGTTATGGAATTTCTTATTTCTGTATCAATTTGTTGTACAACTTCATCATAGTGGTTGGTACTTTCGTATCCTTGTGTGTGCACAAATTCGGTAACGCCTGCGTCCTTATATTCACAGAGCATATCTATAGTCGCGTTGCGCTCGTCAAGCGGCAGTGTTTTCATCATAACGATATCTAGTTTCTTCAAACTCTCTCCTTTATCACGATTGTTCCACGTGTCCATAGCGATCTTTAGGGCTGACGGCGTCTCGCCAGCAGCGGGTTGCCATCCGTTCCCGTATTTCAATGCTCGCGGGATTGCAATTTCAGCTTTACCTCCTACATATATTGGAGGAAGAGTTAACTTAGGTCTGACGAGAAAATCTTGGCCGTTTAGGGTGTGCAACGTTTTTTCCGATGCTTCACGCAAGAATTTGAGTGTTGCATCGGTGATCTCTCCTCGCTTTGCTTTTGGCACCCCAAGGGCGGTAAATTCCTCGGCTAAGTATCCAGGGCCTACGCCCAATAGAAAGCGGCCACCTGACAGCACTTGGATGCTAGTTATTAATTTGCAGGTTACTAATGCCGGTCTATATGGGATGACAAGCACACCAGTGCCAAATCGAATGCGCTGAGTGATACCAGCCAAAAAATTTGCCACTCCGAGAGGATCTAGGATATCACCCATATCAGACGGAATTCCGTAAACGTTATCGAATTTTTCGGGCAACCCCAAATGGTCATTTAGCCATATCGAGTCCAATGTTGAGCTATCAGCACTCCTAGCACATTTTGAGAGGAATTCTGGAGTCGCGGTCGGTCCCCAGTTTCTTATGTTCATCCCTAATTTCATAGACTAGTTTTCCCTGCTATTTACGACATAGTATTTTATGTAAGCATCTTAAACAGGTTTGAGCCAATCGCAAACCGCTTTTTTTGCGGTTTAAAAGAAACTTTTTGTAGGTCTTGTATCGGATTGGTTTGTTTTCACTGGAATAGAGGTTGTAATTGCTGTAAACCAATCAGACTGCAATAATTTCTGAACTCATTACTATGGTGTATAGTCAATATGGTCGATTCTGATAGCAAAAAAAAGCGGGGTTGGGAAATGTCTAAATTACAAGGTGGATGCATGTGTGGTGAGATTCGTTTCGATTGTACTGATGAACCGAACGTGACAGCAGTATGTCATTGTCCAGATTGTCAGAAATTGTGCGGTACTGCATTTTCGATTGTCGTAGGTATAAACAGTAACTCTTTAGTGGTGCAAGGCGAGCCTACTGTTTTCGAAACAGTTGGACAAAGTGGTCAGGCGGTCGAAAGAAATTTCTGCGGGAAATGCGGTTCGCCCCTTTATTCAGTAGTACATAGTATGCCGGGAACTACATTTTTAAAGGCTGGCACTCTAGATGACACATCTTGGTTAGATCCCACCATCGAGTTTTTCTGCGAAACTGCACAACCTTGGATGCAAAAAGATGACAATCGAGTAAAGTTTCCCTTAATGCCTGAGTGATATCAGTTTACTTGCTTCGATTTGCCCTCCCAAAAAGGCTTTCTGAGCTCTGTCTTTAGCACTTTCCCTGCGCCGGAAAGTGGCAGAGGTTCCTCTCGAAAGGTTACGGAGCGGGGACATTTAAAGTCGGCGATGAGAGATCTACAATGCGTGATAAGATCTTGTTCACTGGCGTTTGAGTTTTCTTCTAGCACCACTATTGCGTGAACCCGTTCCCCCCACTTGTCATCTGGGACACCTATCACTGCGCATTGGCTAACCTCTGAAAATTGGTACATTGCATTTTCCACTTCCGCGGAGTAAACGTTCTCTCCTCCTGAAATAATCATATCTTTTAATCGATCGCTAATAAAAATGAACCCACCTTCGTCCATTCTTGCTGCATCACCGGTATGCAACCAACCATTTTTCACAGTATTTTTAGTTAGTTCTTCTTGTCCCCAATATCCTTTCATAATATTTGGGCCGCGGGCAATTATTTCACCAATCTCACCCCGCGGACATTCGTTGCCTTTGGCGTCAACGATTTTCAATTCGACCGCCGGCATTGCTCGCCCAGCAGATCGCAGTCTCCCTGCGAAAGGGCCATCGGTGACATGGTATTTAGAGTCCAAACAAGTTAAAAGTGGCGCTGATTCAGTTTGTCCATAGAGATGGTAGGCCTTCGACTGGGGTAGCTTGTCGATGAGATCTTTCGCAACGGCCTCTGGCATTGGAGACGCGCCGTAATACATCCTCTGTAGGCTATCAAAGTTATAGTTTTCGAAGTTTTCCATTTCTAGCAGCATTTGGATCATAGTAGGAACCAGTATCACATCGGTAATTTTTTGGTCTTGTATCGCTTGAGCGCTTAGTAACGGGTCAAAACGAGGAATAAAAACGTGCTTACCGCCAATATGAGTAACTAGATATATAAAGAGAGCATCAGCTATGTGGAAAGTTGGTGCAGCATGCAAGAATATCATTTCAGGACTAGTTTCCATCATAGCCGTAAATTGCAGAGTGTTTGAAATATGGTTTCCATGCGTGAGCATGACGCCCTTGGAACGGCCGGTGGTCCCACCAGTATAGAAAATACCAGAAATATCATTTTCATTATTTTCAAATTCAGATAATTCGGGGGATTTAGAAATGAGATCTTCATAGATTTCGTCGCAACCCTCGAAGGCGTCGTCTAGGGAGACCACGGTTAGTTCGTGCTCGACGAGTTTTTTGAGATCAGGGACAACGCTACTAAAGGTCTCGTCGACAAATATTATTTTTGTCCCTGAGTCATTCAGAGCGAATGCTATTTCTGGAGCAGACCAGCGATAATTAATAGGTACGATAACACCGCCCGCCCAAGGGGCCGCAAATATTGTCTCGAGATAAAGATCCGAGTTTAGTGATACGATCGCTACTCGCTCTTGTGGCTTTAAACCTAGGTTAACTAGTCCGCCCGCTAAAGCGGAAATTCTATGGACTAACTGACTCCACGTATGAGAACGGTCTCCACAAACGGTAGCAATTTCCTCAGGGATCTGCTGTAGATTTCTTTTAAGTGGTTGTGTTACGCGCATGAAGTTCCCCGGTTTTTTTATGAGTTCAAGTTATTAATATTTTTCGGCTTTAGCAATTTCAGTTATTAGTATTTTAAACAAATTTTCTACCGACTCAATTGTATGGATATTATCGACAGAAGTCCCCGCATATAATGGTAGATTTTCGATACTTCCAGTAAAATCTTTGACCGCGGGCATCGTGGTGTATCGAGAAAGTTTTAGTTCTCGGCCATCAGTTTTAGTTATGCAGCCAATATATTCGTCTTCTCCAGGTCGGTTTGGTGCATCCGGTGAGTCGTTTGCCACCCACGTGGTGTAATCTTCGTTAATAATTACTCGATGTGGTGCATTTGGCCATCCGCCATCGAATAGCTTAGTGACTACCGTGTCCTCACTTTTTGAAGCTAGCAGTCGATTTTTATACGCGTCATTTGCGTTCGCCTCGTGAGTCGCGAGAAATCGTGTTCCAAGCGAAACGGCTTTGGCGCCACGAGACAATATATCCTTGATTTGTGCGCCTGTGGAAAGGCCTCCAGCTGCTATACAGGGTAAAGGTTTCACATGGCTGATTATGTCTTCAAGATTTGGGACGAGTTTCTGAGAGCTTGAAACGTGGCCTCCAGATTCGATTCCTTGGATAATAATTCCATCTGCTCCAGCATCGGCGGCGCGTATAGCGTCTTCCGGACTTCCGCATTGGCTTAATATGAAAATTCCACGAGAGTGGGCATCTTTTACGAAAGGTTGAATATCATCCCAGAACAGCACAAGTACATCGACACCGCCGTCGAAACATGCCGCCACATCACTCCCGTCGGACATAGGTAGGATTATATTCGCGCCAATCGGCTTTTTAGTTAGGATTTTTGTCTCAGTAATCATGGCTGCTGCGTCTACGCCTTGCATCGCTCCGCAGCCAAGCACGCCCAAACCACCCGCTTCGGATACAGCGGACGCTAACATTGGACCGGCGATGCCAGCTCCCATCCCCGCATTCCAGATCGGGTATTTGGTGTTCAGGCGATCAATCATGTCGCGCATTAATTTGCTCCGCGTTGATGAAGATACATAAATACATTTATAAATTAGTCCCCAAAAACATACTACGGCGATTAAGTTTTGTATACCTACGTCTGTCAATTTGGGTACATGCGAAGAAAGCACTATGACGTGGTAGAGGAGCGATAAATTAAAAAACGGTAATACTATGGTCACCTGTAGGTAATGAGGAGCGGAGTACATTGTGTGTCAGTACCGTGCAGTCTTCCCCAGCGGTACCTGCGTATGAAGAGAACCCTTAACTCTTCATTTTTTACTCTCTAGCCCAATTATGGGCTAGAGAGTACTTTAGTCTGCTTGATATGCTGGTCATCTACCTACGTTGTCTTTATTTGAAGTAGCGAGAGTAAATCTCAGCTTGCATCTGTGCTGCTAAGCGTACATAGTTACGGTACCGAGAGGCTAGGGGTGCTTTAATGTTTAACCGAAGCTGAGAATATACCCTTTGAACCTGAGTTGTTAACCACAAGTTAGGAAAGCATGACTTCCCCAGTACCTCCCGCATTCGTTTTAGTTTGCCGTTTTGGCATGAAAAATTTTAGAGGTGCTATACATGAGCGCAGTTGTTGATGATACTCCATTAAGTCAGTCTGCTACCGTCGATAAGGAAGCTGTACAACCATTCCCACGTTCTGAAAAAATTTATGTTGAAGGCACTCGTCCCGATATCAGAGTACCAATGCGAAAAATCTCTCAGACTGAGACTGCTGGCCTTGCGGGAACCCAATCCAATCCAGATGTGACTGTTTACGACACCTCGGGCATTTATACCGATCCCAGTGTGAAAATTGATTTAAGAGAAGGTCTCCCTAGTCTAAGAGGATCGTGGATAGAGGAGCGGGATGATACCGAAATTCTGAGCGACTTAACGTCGGTTTATGGAAGGCTGAGAGCTGGAGATCCCGAGTTAGCACATTTGCATTTTAAGAAAAATAGGCGTCCTAGAAAGGCAAAGTCTGGTAAAAACGTGAGTCAGATGCATTACGCGCGGTCGGGCATAATAACGCCAGAAATGGAATATATTGCCATACGGGAGAATCAAAGAGCGGTTAATTTTGAGGCATATGAGCACGGGAGAATCCACAAAGGTGATGCCCTTGGTGCGGCTATTCCAGAGACAATCACTCCTGAATTTGTTAGACAAGAGGTGGCTATGGGCAGGGCTATCATTCCTGCAAATATCAATCATCCAGAGATAGAGCCAATGATTATCGGCAGGAACTTTTTGGTTAAAATCAACGCCAATATCGGTAACTCTGCCGTGACTTCGTCTATTGAAGAAGAAGTAGAAAAAATGACCTGGTCTACGCGTTGGGGTGGTGACACTATCATGGATTTATCTACCGGCAAAAATATTCATGAAACGCGTGAATGGATTATTCGCAATTCGCCGGTTCCTATTGGGACGGTCCCAATTTACCAAGCATTAGAAAAGGTTGACGGAGCTGCCGAAGAGTTAACATGGCAGATTTTTCGAGATACGTTGATAGAACAGGCCGAGCAAGGCGTAGATTATTTTACGATTCATGCCGGAGTACGATTGCCTTATGTTCCTCTAGCGGCATCTCGCATGACGGGAATAGTGTCTCGTGGTGGCTCGATTATGGCGAAATGGTGTTTGGCACATCATAAAGAGAGCTTCTTGTACGAACATTTTGAAGATATCTGCGAAATTATGAAGGCTTACGATGTCAGTTTTTCTTTAGGAGACGGTCTACGGCCAGGGAGTATTGCCGATGCTAATGATGCAGCGCAGTTTGCGGAGCTTGAGACCTTAGGCGAGCTCACCAAAGTAGCGTGGCAGCATGATATTCAGACCATGATAGAAGGGCCTGGTCACGTGCCCATGCACTTAATCAAAGAGAATATGGATAAGCAACTAGATACCTGTGGGGAGGCACCATTTTATACTTTAGGGCCGCTGACTACTGACATCGCGCCTGGCTATGATCATATCACCTCAGCTATCGGAGCGGCCATGATAGGTTGGTACGGGACAGCCATGCTTTGCTACGTAACTCCCAAAGAACACTTAGGCCTTCCAGATAAGGATGACGTTAAGGAAGGTATAATCACCTATAAGATCGCGGCTCACGCGGCCGACTTGGCAAAAGGGCACCCGGGTTCACAATTACGTGATAATGCGTTATCGAAAGCTCGATTTGAGTTCCGGTGGGAGGATCAATTTGATCTCAGTTTAGATCCAGATCGCGCAAGAGATTTTCATGACCAAACTTTACCCAAAGAAGGTCACAAATCTGCGCATTTTTGTTCGATGTGTGGCCCGAAGTTTTGTTCCATGAAAATTTCGCAAGAAGTTAGGGATTATGCCGATGGCACGGGCGAGGAGCCCTCGCAAGCGACCTTAGAGCGAGGAATGGAAGAAAAAGCGCAAGAGTTTCGGGAGGGTGGGAATTCAATCTATCATGATACATGATACTCGGGAGATAAATAAATGACAGATAGTAATCGGAGTGCTTTTGTTACCGGCGCAAATAGAGGTTTAGGTTTAGAGATCTGTAGACAGCTAGGTCAAAAAGGATACACAATATTTCTGGGCTGTCGTGATATTGAAAAAGGGAAAGAGGCCACAAGTAAACTAATGACGCTAGGGATTACTGAAGTGACTCCAATACTGTTGGATGTGAGTGATTCGGGAAGTATTGCCGTGGCTGTTGAGGCGATTAGTAATACGGTCAACTGTTTAGATGTTCTGGTGAATAATGCTGGGACCTTTGAGGAAGAGTGGGGGACTATGCCCAGCGCGTTAACAGTTAAAGAAATGCGCGATACATTCGACGCGAATTTTTTCGGACCGTTTGAAATAATTAGGGAATTCTTCCCGCTTATGTGTAAAAGTCCAGCGCCTCGAATTGTAAATATATCCAGCGATATGGGTTCGTTAAG
>CAJWTO010000098.1 GCA_913047675.1 uncultured Pseudomonadota bacterium
GGGAGAAGCTTGTTGAGGCCGCGGTTGAAATGGATGATGAAGCGATGGAGCAATACCTCGAAGGTGAAGAGCCTAGTATAGAGACTCTTAAAGCGTGTTTAAGAAAAGGTACCATCGATTTAAGTTTTTTCCCTACTTATTGTGGTTCTTCTTTCAAGAATAAAGGCGTGCAATTAATTTTGGATGCTGTAATTGATTATCTTCCAAATCCGACAGAGGTAACTCCGCAACCTGAGGTTAATTTAGAAGGTGAAGAAACGGGTGAATTAGCGTTAGTTGATCCTGAGAAGCCTTTGCGTGCTCTAGCATTTAAGATTATGGACGATCGTTACGGCGCATTAACCTTTATTAGAATTTATTCGGGTATGATTTCTAAAGGTTCGACCGTGCTCAATAGCTTTACGGGTAAGACGGAGCGTATTGGACGTATTGTTGAAATGCACGCTGACTCGAGGAATGATGTAGATTCGGCACAAGCGGGCGACATAGTTGCTGTGCTTGGTATGAAGAATGTTCAAACAGGGCATACGTTGTGCGATCAGAACCAACCAGCCACCTTAGAGCCGATGGTTTTCCCAGATCCTGTGATCTCAATTGCGATAGCGCCTTTGGATAAAGCTGGCGCGGAGAAACTCGGTATAGCCCTCGGCAAAATGATTGCTGAGGATCCATCTTTTAGAGTCGAGACGGATCAGGAAAGTGGTGAGACTATTATCAAAGGAATGGGTGAGCTCCATCTGGATATTAAGGTAGATATTTTAAAGAGAACGCACGGTTGTGAAGTAGAGGTTGGTAAGCCTCAGGTAGCCTATAGAGAGACCATTACACAGCGGACCGAGGATGTCTATACTCATAAGAAACAGACAGGTGGAGCTGGTCAGTTTGCGAAAATTGATTATGTGATAGAGCCTGGCGAGGTGGGGACTGGCTTTTTGTTCGAGTCAAAAGTTACCGGTGGTAATGTTCCTCGTGAATTTTGGCCAGCAGTACAAAAAGGATTCCAATTAAGCACAGCTGAAGGCGTTTTAGCTGGTTATCCTATGCAAGATATTAAGGTGACATTGATGGATGGGGCGTTCCATGCTGTCGATTCTTCGGCAGTGGCTTTCGAGACTGCCGCTCGAGCAGCTTATAGACAGACTTTACCCAAAGCCAGCCCACAATTACTCGAGCCGGTGATGAATATTGATGTTTTCACCCCGGACGATCATGTAGGTGATGTTATTGGAGACCTTAATCGTCGTCGGGGAATGATTAAGGCTCAGGAAGCTGGAGTTTCCGGAGTGAGGATAAAGTCTGCTGCGCCACTCAGCGAAATGTTTGGTTACATTGGTGACCTGCGTACTATGACTTCGGGACGAGGCCAGTTTTCGATGGAGTTTTCTCACTATGCGCCATGTCCTAACAGTATTGCTGAGGATGTAATAAAAGCGGCGGCGGAGCTGAAAGACTCTCAGTAATATTTCTGCGTTAGTATTAGGACGACGTAATTTTCAAGAAAGGGCTCGCGCTACGACTTCTGTCGTATCTTTCGATAAATTTTTAGCGGTTTTTATTGTTAGTAGAGCTTCCTTAGCATGTGACTGGTGTTGTTCACTAAATTGTCTCCAGCGATCGAATGATCGTGCAAGTCTAGCAGCGATCTGACTATTAAGTGGGTCTATTGCGCAGATTTGTTCGGCTGCGAAGTAATAGCCGCTTCCGTCGGCGGCATTAAAATGTGAGTGATTTCCTTGACAGAACGCACCTATCAAAGATCGAACCCGATTCGGGTTTTTTATGTCAAAGTCTGGATGTTTCATTAGCTCTCGCACGTTAGCGAGGGTATTAGGCAGGGTCGCAGTTGCTTGAACCGAGAACCATTTGTCGATCACAAGTTGTTCGGCCTTCCACTTGTCGTAAAACCACTCGAGCGCAGTGTGTCTCTGAGGAGACTCGCTATTAGCTAGTGCACCAAGTGCAGCCATACAGTCAGTCATATTGTTTGAATTTTGGAGTTGGTTAAGGCAGAGGTTTTGTACCTCCGACTTTTGCAATTCCATCATGTAACTGAGTGATATGTTTCGCAAACTTCGAGCTCCCGCGGAACTGGCACTCGGGTCGTAGTCGCTTCCATTATCGGTGGCCATATAAACTTCGGCAAACCGATCTTCTAGGGAACTAGCAATTTGTGTTTTAAGACCAGTGCGTGCCAGCAGTATAGCCTCAGGATCGACTGTTTCCATTTGTTCAGCAATATATGACGCACTCGGTAGCGTCAGTATCTCTGTAGCATAGGCCGACTCAGTTCGAGGCATTTCGAGAGCCATTCTGCTGGCGTTTATAACGCCTTGGCCATAGTCTGGCAGGCGTTTTCCCTGAAATGCTAAGATAGCGTCTAATATGGTTCCTACTGCTAGTTTCTGCGAAGCTTCCCATCGATTAAATGGGTCTGCGTCATGAGCCGCTAGAAGCGCCAAATCGGATTCGCTATAGTCGTATTTTAATATAACCGGCGCAGAAAAATCACGTAACAGAGACGGGACAGGTGGCTTGCTAATATTGTTAAAAGTAATACTCTGTCTTGCGTCACGTAAAGCGAACACCTCGTGGTGGTCATCAATCGGGGCCGGTATTTCTTCGCCATTTTCGTTTAACAAGCCAAGTTTAATGGGAATGTGTAATGGTAAATTATTGGTATCTGGATCTGCCCCCACGCTTTCTTGGCTAAACGTTAAAGTATATTCATTCGAACTTATATCGTATTGGCTCTCCACGTTTATTATGGGGGTACCTGCTTGATGGTACCAGAGAGAGAATTGGGTTAGATCAAAACTATTTGCATCGGACATGGCCGACACAAACTCTTCAGTTCTTACGGCTTGGCCGTCGTGGCGATCGAAGTAGAGATCCATTCCTCTACGAAAACCTGAATCCCCCACCAGAGTATGTATCATTCTCACAACTTCGGCACCTTTGTTATAGACGGTAGCTGTATAGAAGTTGCTGATCTCCATATAGGCTGCCGGACGAACAGGATGTGCCATTGGACCAGCATCTTCAGGGAATTGCGCGCTCCTTAGAATTCTAACTTCCTGTATCCTTTGTACAGCTTTATTGTACCTATCTTCCCCATATCTTTGGTCTCGGAAAACTGTGAGGCCTTCTTTTAGACTAAGCTGAAACCAATCTCGACAAGTCACTCGATTTCCTGTCCAATTATGAAAATATTCATGAGCAATTACCCTGTCAATCATCATGAAGTCATAGTCGGTGGCAGTATCAGATCGTGCCAACACATATTTCGTATTGAAGATATTTAAGCCTTTGTTTTCCATTGCGCCCATATTGAAATCGCTGACAGCGACAATCATGTAGCGTTCAAGGTCTAACTCAAGTCCGAATACTTCTTCATCCCAGCGGATGGCAGACTTGAGAGCTTCCATAGCAAATTCACACTGATCAAGTTTACCGGGCTCCACATAAAAGGCGAGCGTAACTTCTTTGCCAGAAAAGGTTGTGAATTGATCTTCTTTTTTATCTAGTTTAGCGGCGACTAAAGCAAACAAATAACTCGGTTTAGGAAAAGGATCGATCCAACGTACCCAGTGTTTCCCATCAGCCCGCTTACCTTCTTCTTCAAGATTTCCGTTAGACAGGAGAATTGGATATTCCGCTTGGTCTGCTATTATCGTGACGCTGTAACAACTCATCACGTCGGGTCTATCTATAAAATATGTGATCCTTCTGAATCCTTCTGCTTCACATTGGGTAAACAAACCATCTTTGGATCCATAGAGACCCTCGAGACGGGTATTATCTTGTGGTCGAATCCGAACAACGGTCTCCAACACAAATGATTCAGGGAGATTTTCTAAGGTTAGATATTCGGAGGTACAGTCATATTTATCCTCGGATAACGGAATATCGTTAAGCGATACAGCGATAAGCTCAAGATCGACGCCATTCAATTTAAGTGGCCGATTGTCGCAAACTTTCTCATCTCGTAAGATATCTAAGCGAGACTTTATCTGCGTGTAGGATGAAAATATTTCTACCTCAAGCTCAATTTCTTTAACTAAGTAAGGAGGTGGAGTGTAGTCTTTTAAATATATCGTGCCAGGTACCGTATCGTTCATAATTGCATCATCGTTTATTTAAGTGTATCTATTGAGATTATTATACCTGCGTGCAAAGCTCTTTTCCGACAAATTAATGTCGAGATTTCTGGGCTACGGGATGGATCGTAAGGGAGGAGTGAGTGAATGTTTAGAAAAATAATTGTCATGTTGCTGTTAGCTTTTTTATGGGGCTTTGATATTTCTGCTGAGGACTCTCGTTTCGCTGGTAAAAACACGGGGCATACCGATTGGATAACTTACGGTCAAGGGCATGAAAATCAACGATATAGTATTTTACGTCAGATTACAGAAAGTAATGTGGCTAAATTGCGTCCTGCCTGGATCTTCCAGACTGGTATTTTAGGCACTTTCCCAACTAACCCATTAGTGGTTGATGGAGTGATGTACATCTCGACTCCTTTTAACCATGTATTTGCTATAGACGCGCTAACTGGAGTAAAAATTTGGCATTACGCGCACGAAATTAGTCAGAAAAAATTGTGCTGTGGTTCTCACAATCGGGGCGTTGCTTGGGGACATGGTCGATTATTCATGATTACAGCAGATGCCAGATTAGTGGCATTAGACGGGTCTACAGGTAGGTTGATATGGGACATACCTATGGTTGATCCTATGACAGGAGATAGTTCAGATCTCGATCTCATTAAGACTTACACCAAGAATACAAAGAAAAACTTCGACAGTATGACTAAGTTTGCTGGGAATATGGCCCCCGTGGTCCACGATGGCAAAGTTTTTGTGGGAGTTAGTGGTACCGGTTATAGCGCCAATCTAGCCACCGCCGAAGGTAGTGACGAAAACTTAGAGCTTCTTGGTAAGCCGGGAGTTAGGCCCGGTTTAAGGGCGTTCATGTCAGCTTATGATGTTGAAACTGGGAGTCTTGAGTGGCGTTGGTATGTTACAGCATCGAGTGGCTGGGAAGGCGATTACTCGACTACGAATATTTTTGGAGATATTTATGATCGCGATATTCCTCTAGAACGAGAGATTGCCAGAAAAAATAATGATGGATGGAGACGAGGAGGAGGCTCAATCTACGGCTCTCCATCAATTGATCATGAGCTGGGCTTACTTTATATCGGCACAGGCAACCCCGCACCGACATATACCGACCAAGAGCGACCAGGTGATAATTTGTATACATCCTCTCTCGTCGCGTTGGACATCAATACTGGCAAGCTTAGATGGCACTACCAGATCGTACCGCACGATATATGGGGTTACGATGTCGCGGCTCCGCCGGTCTTGTTTTCAATGAAAGGTACCAACGGGCAGGAAGTTAAGGCTGTTTCAGCTGTATCAAAATCTGGTTGGCTTTATGTTTTTAATCGTGCAACGGGCGAGCTCCTAAAACGTTCTCAGCCGTTTGTACCACAAAGTGCCAATATGTTTGCGAGGCCCACCTTCCAGGGTGTTGAAATAGCCCCAGGAGCGGCTGGTGGCGCAAATTGGCCGCCCTCCGCTTATAGTAGACTTACAAAATGGATGTATGTCGTGGCGTCTCATCGACCTACTATTTATCGTTTAGAGAGAAGTGCTGAGGGTAAATTGTTAAATGTTCTCGATTTCGCACCCCACTTACCAAATTCGGGAAGAGTTGTGGCTATTGATCCGATAAGCGGAAAAATTAAATGGAGCAAGAAAACTGATCTGCCATTGATTTCTGGCGCCCTGACTACTGCGACCGGGGTACTATTTCATGGTCAATCCAACGGAGATTTCGTTGCTCGAAGTGCTCATGATGGAGCTAAATTATGGAAGTTTCATACAGGAGCGGGAGTGAATGCTCCTCCAATTACTTACAGTATTGGAGATAAGCAGTTCGTGGCCGTAGCGTCTGGAGGGCACGCACTATTTGGCTATGCGAAGGGGGATGCTGTCGTAAGTTTTTCCTTACCTGATTGAGGGCTTGATTAATACCCAATGAAATTCCCTTTACGTTTTTCTTTGAATGCTGTTATGGCTTCGCTATGATCGGGACCACTTTTTGCAACGGCTATATGCGATGAGATGAGATCAAGATTACTTGCCATATCAGTGCCCATCCCTTGAATAACAGCCTGTTTAGTTAGACGGACTGACAATGGTGGATTCCCAGCGATATCGGATGCTAACTTGTATGTTCGCTCCGCTAGCTCTCGGTCAGGCCATACGTGGTTTACCATTCCAATATGATAAGCTTCATTTGCATCAACGAAATTACCCGCGAGAAGCATTTCTAGTGCTTTGGGCTTTCCAACTATCCTCGGCAATAACCAAGCACCGCCGCCTCCTGGAAGAAGACCTATATTACAATACGTCTCTGCCATTCTAGCGCTTTCTCCAGCTACTCGGATATCACAGGCTAGCGCAAGGTCAAGACCGCCCCCGGCTGCAACACCATTAATACTAGCTATTATCGGTTTTGTTATATGTTCTATTTTTTTAGGGAATGCTTGAATGACTTCTGTGATGTAACTTTTGGTCACATGCGGTCTATTATCGACGTCTGGGCCCATTTTTGTCACATCTCCACCGGAACAAAAGCCCTTTCCTACCCCAGTTAAGACGAGTACTCTGACGTCGTCGTTTCTTTCACACTCATCTATTAAAGCCGCCAAGCGCAGCAGCATTTCATCACTAAAAGCGTTCAATTTTGTTGGGTTATTTAGTTTCAAAGTAGCTATATGGCTGTTTATTTCTATTAAGACGGCTTCAGTCATTTTTATACTCCGGATTATCGATCGACAAATCGAAATTTGTGAGTGGGTCATATACTAATAATTGGTTAGAATACAACTTATGTCTAAAATTAAGCACACACAAGCGCTTATTGATTTTATCGATAGGTCTCCAACGCCATTCCATGCTGTTGAAAATATGAGGCAACTGTTACTCACAAATAAGTTTGTCGAATTACGTGAAGATGAAAGTTGGTCGCTCGAGTCTTCCGGAAAGTACTTCACGACTCGTAACGGATCCTCTATTATCGCGTTTAGACTCGGTGATGAATTAACCGAAGGTTTTCGAATGATAGGTGCACATACAGACAGTCCATGTCTGCGTCTGAAAC
>CAJWTO010000099.1 GCA_913047675.1 uncultured Pseudomonadota bacterium
TGGCAACGGCCTTCCGTGCGCCACGTCACAAAAGGGGCAACGTCTTGTGCATAGAGCACCCATAATCATGAAAGTTGCAGTACCATTCGCGAAGCACTCGCCAATATTTGGACAAGAAGCTTCTTCGCATACAGTGTGAAGTCTTTCTTTTTTAATCAGATTTTTTAGATTCAAAACTTTCGGATCGGTGGGAGCACGGGCCTTCAACCAAGGCGGCTTTTTGGGGAGCGCACCTGTCGTGGGAATCACTTTAATAGGGATACGCGCGACTTTGTCTGCCCCTCGCTGGGACCTTTTTATTTCAGATTTTACTTTCATATCGTTTATATAACTATAGTGTCATCCTTGGTAAGGAGCTCCTCAAACCCTGCTTTCTTCAAGACCGAGTAGCTCATGCCTTGATAAAGATGACTAAAGAGAAAAGATAAAAGTTCTCCTAAAACATCTTTAATTTGGAGAGGTTTCAAGAGAATATCAGTAATCTGTGTTACGCGCAGATCTTTATAGCCACATGGATTAATACGCAGAAAGGGTTCTAAATCCATATCGACATTTATAGCAAGTCCGTGATAACTATAATGATTACGAATCCGAAGACCTAGTGCAGCAATTTTTGATCCGTCAACATAGATTCCTGGAGCTCCTTCTTTTCTAGAAGACTCTATGCCTATACTATCGAGGTATTCTATAACTGCTCCCTCTAACCTACGAACTAATTCTCGAGGACCAATCTGTAATCTTCTCACATCTAACAATGTGTAAATGACTACCTGGCCGGGACCATGATAAGTAACTTGTCCGCCCCTATCGCTCTTGACCACCGGAATGTCCCCTGCATCCAGGACATGTTGCTCTTTCCCTGCCCTCCCGAGTGTATAAGTCGGCAGATGCTCTATCAGCCAAAACTCATCTAGGCTCGCTGGACTTCGTTGCCGAGTAAAATTACTCATCAAGTCCCAAACAGACTGATAATCTTTTGTACCTAAATTTCTTACTATTATGTTCATAGGATCATCACCACCCTATCGCTTGCTCCCAAGGCCTGATAGATTTGATCCAATTGAGTCTGAGAAGTAATTTTCATGGTTATAGTTAAAGCAACATAGTTTCCATTTTTACTCCGTCTTGAGCGAACAGCTCCTTCATATATAGTAGAAACATATTTTAATAAAATACCAACTACATGTTCATCAATATCACTATCAGACTTACCGATGACCTTAATGGGAAAATCACACGGAAAGTCTATCAATGATTCATTTTCAGTGTTCATAAAATTCCGCACTTGGTACCATAAAAAACCTTGCCTACAACGCCGTGACCGTCTCTAAGGGTGCAAACTGTCAAGTATATGTCCAGACCCAAATGTAATAGCATTATTTTCTAACGCGTACTGTAAGACACAAACCGAGCCTGTATTAAAATTAAACAGTACATCGACCGAGCTACTATCTACTCCACACATCCAGCTGACAAAATCATCCAACCCAGGATTATGACCTATTAGAAGTATATCTGACGATGATGACTTCGAGAAAAGAGCGTCCCTGATACTTTCCCTAGTAGAGTCATATAATGAGTCCATTGTAACCGCCTGATGATCGCTAGCCACCGTCAGGATGCGTCGCAAAATCGACTGTGTCTCTCGAGTTCGAGCGGAAGACGAACAAAGAGTCAAACTAGGAATATAGCTCTTTTCGACCATCCAGTTTCCTGAAATCTTTATCTGTCGCCGGCCACTGACCGTTAATGGACGGGAGAAATCATCCTTAGTCCAGCCAGCTTCTCCATGGCGCATTAGAAAAAGTCTATATAATGACATGTACTCATCTTATCAGATTTCAGTGCTGAACCTTAACAAGCAAGAATATATCGGCTGATCTTAGACGCTTATGTGATAACATTAAAAAGTGACCAAATACTCAAATAGTCAATTTTCAAGTAACCAATCTACGCAGCTTTGAAGGCCTAACATTCGGTAATGAATAATCATACTCTAGCACTGGAGATCATAAATCTCACAAAGACCTACCGTGGGAAAATCGCTGCGTTATCGAACATTAAACTGCATGTCAACGAAGGCGACTTTTTTGCCCTCTTGGGTCCAAACGGCGCTGGAAAATCAACTGCAATAGGTATAATTAGTTCTTTAGTAAAGAAAACCGACGGGCAAGTTAAAATTTTCGGAATTGACATTGACGATAATTTTGAAAAAGCAAAATCACTAATAGGAATAGTGCCTCAAGAAATAAACTTTAACCAATTCGAAACTGTCAGCGAAATAATAATCAATCAAGCAGGCTATTTTGGAATTGATCGCAAAACAGCGAAAGCCAGAACTAACGATGTATTAAAACAAACGCAGCTTTGGGACAAACGCGACGAAATATCTCGTAATTTATCAGGTGGTATGAAACGTAGACTAATGATTTCGAGAGCATTAGTGCACCAACCGAAACTTTTAATACTAGATGAGCCGACAGCAGGAGTAGATATAGAGGTACGCCGCTCAATGTGGGAGTTTCTTAGCAAATTGAATGAGTCGGGCACTACAATAATCCTTACCACGCATTACCTCGAGGAAGCTGAACGTCTATGTCGTAATATCGCAATTATAGATAATGGTGAAATCGTTGAGAATACTTCGATGCAAGCGCTCTTACAAAAACTTAGAAACGAAACCTTTGTATTCGAATGTGCGACAGAAGTAGGAAAAATGCCTAATTTGCCAGGAACCGAAATCTTGCAACTAGACTCTCGGAGATTCGAAATCGTTATCGATAACGGTAGAAATCTCAACCAAATCTTTAAAACACTCTCCGATTCAGGAATACAGGTAGAGAGTATGAGAAACAAAAATAATCGTCTAGAAGAGCTATTCCTCAATTTGGTAAATAGCAATGAATAACGATCACACGGGAAATAGCGACAATCATTCCTTGATAGCACTAAAGACTATAGTACGCAA
Organism: uncultured Pseudomonadota bacterium; assembly: GCA_913047675.1. Taxonomy (GTDB): domain Bacteria; phylum Pseudomonadota; class Gammaproteobacteria; genus UBA4457. Next base: position 2,969 of record CAJWTO010000099.1, read on the forward strand.
AGAGATAACTCGTTTCTCCCGTATTTGGATGCAAACCATTATCCCCCCAGCAATCACTATGGGTTTATACTTCATATTGTTTAGCACCCTGCTGGGTTCTCGAATAGGACAAATGGCTGGTTTCGACTATATCCAGTATATAGCGCCTGGAATTATTATGATGGCTATTATAACAAACTCGTATTCTAACGTAGTGTCGTCCTTTTTTGGTGCCAAATTTCAAAGGCATATAGAAGAGATACTAGTATCTCCCGTGCCAAACTATGTGATCCTGCTAGGCTATGTTGCCGGTGGCGTTTGTCGCGGAGTAATAGTTGGCATTCTCGTGACACTAGTTGCTCTTTTCTTCACTGATTTAGCGATACACTCTTACTCGGTTACGTTAGTTGTAGTAATTCTAACATCAACTCTTTTTTCAATCTGCGGTTTAATAAACGCAATTTTCGCCCAAAAATTTGACGATATTTCTATAGTACCTACGTTTGTACTCACGCCACTCACGTACCTTGGCGGTGTGTTTTACTCAATCGATCTCCTACCGGAAGTCTGGCGACAAATTTCACTTTTCAATCCAGTACTTTATATGGTCAACGCATTTCGATATGGAATGCTTGGACACAGTGACATACAGGTTAATTATGCGCTTACGATGATTTGCGCGTTCACAGTCCTGCTGGCGTTTATCAGTCATGAATTACTGAGACGAGGAACAGGGTTAAAAACCTAGTAAATTATCCGCCTTATAGTCCTTAAATGCTTTATGAATGCGCCGACCCAAGGGATAGTCAAAATCAACTCCAACCAACTTCTGGTCTAATATATTCACCGCAACGATATCCGACGTTGAGCTGGTAAGCCATATCTCGTCCGCACACATCAACTCGTCCCGTCTCACCTCACGCTCTGTGCACTCTATACCAACGGACTGTACTATATCGCAAATCAATTTCCTCGTGACTCCCGGCAATATAGTCCTATCATTGGCCGATGGTGTAAATACTTGGCCGTCTTTCACAATAAAAATATTACTGGAGGCACCCTCTGTAACGTAACCGCTACGAACTAGTATTGCTTCGTGTGCACCTTTCTCAATTGCAGCATTTTTTAACAAAAGGTTAGGAAGTAACGAAGTTGTTTTTATGTCGCAGCGTCCCCAACGATTATCTTCTAACGTGACGCAGGTTACCTGATGAAATTCATGATCCATCACATAAGGTTGGCACATCACAAAAACAGTAGGCTTTACGTCTTGAGGAAAATCATGCGATCTTGGCGCCGCGCCGCGACTAACTTGGATGTAGAATGATAAATCGGCTTCTTCGTGAGCCGAGATCAACTTCGCAAGTACTTCACGCCAACCATCTCGCGACATTGGACGTGGTATCATCACCTCAGATAAATTTTTCTCTAGCCTACTCAGATGATCTGTTAATCCAAAAATTCCGCCATCTTGACTTGTCAACACCTCATAGACCGAATCACCAAAAATGAATCCGCGGTCTAAAACAGAAACTTTCGCATCTTTAATATCAAGATAATTCCCGTTTAAAAAACATGTCGTCATAACTCGAAAACAGTTTCAAACAATAAGATTGCTTTATCCCAGAAGGAAGATATTACCGAGCCCTCTTTGACACCCTCCAAAGCAACAATTGGAAATTTCCTAAATTCTTCTCCATCCATCAACAACGATAAGTGTCCTATCTCTTGACCAACTTCCAAAGGTGCCATTAAGGGCCTATTCAAGTGCAGTTCAGAACTTACCGCCTCAGCAGAGCCCCTCGGGATCATGGCTATCACGTCAGTTGACGCTGCAACGCGAACTGACTCTACATCGCCACCCCACACTCTACCCTCGGAAATGAATTCGCCCGCAGAATAGAATCTTTCGCGAGCAAAGAACCTATAACCATAATTTAAAAGTGCCCTACTTGACTCAACTCGCTTCCCGTCTGAAGAGGCGCCCATAGTGACTGATACCAGTCTCATACCGTCTCTATTCGCAGAGGCTGCCAGACAATAGCCAGCCTTTTCAGTATGCCCAGTTTTAATACCGTCCACTGTTGGATCGTAGTTTAGCAAACGATTACGGTTAGGTTGCTTAATCTTATTAAACGTATAATCTGGCCGGGAAAATCGCTCATAAATCGCAGGGAAATCTCTAATTAATGCCTGCGACAAAATTGCAACGTCTCGCGCGGTAACGTAGGTTTCGGCGTCAGGATACCCAGACGCATTCGAAAAGCTAGATCCCGACATGCCCAGTTTCTTGGCGTAGTCATTCATTAAAACAGCAAAAGTTTTTTCGGTACCCGCTATATGTTCAGCCAACGCAACACTGGCGTCATTACCAGACTGGATGATAATACCATCTAAAAGTTGGTCAACTGTAACTTTCTTACCCGCTTCGATGAACATTTTTGAGCCGCCCATCTTCCAGGCTTTAGTGCTGACTACGACTTGATCATCCAAAGAAATCAAACCCTCTTTAAGAGCCTGACCAGCCACATAGCTAGTCATAATCTTGGTGATACTTGCAGGCTCAACCCTTTCATCTGCTTTTTTTTCTGCTAGTACATCACCAGAACCTTGTTCTATTAAAATGTACGACGTCACATCAATATCTGGTGCAGGAATTGAACGGGCGATCTGCGCGGAGAGCTCAGGTGGAAATATACACACGCACACTATAAGTTGAAGAATGATCATCGAAGCGCCGGTAATACCGCTATACTTCTTCAGCCAATCAGTTTTTTGTTTCACATGTTCCAAAATTTATTACCTTGTTTTTTACAATATCGCTACCCTAACAGCCTCATATTCTAGTGCATCGAGTGCCACCGGGTAAGTATTTCTTCGCTTAATTGCGCCACCACCATCATATACTTGATACGAGGATTGTACTTACCTATTGTGGAAAAATTTCTGTATCCAATCCAATACTCTGGTCCGGCTTGTCCTTCTAGCTCATACAAAGCGGCATCTGTCACCGTCCCGGAAAACAAAGAGGCAGGCTCAATACCTTCACTTTTTAATAGCGCTAGATCTAAATTGGCTTTAATTCCTGTCGAAACTAATGACTCACGCACTGGGGAGCTAGTCGTAGCTCTAGAAAAAACTGGCTCTGTTCTTAGCCAACCCCTATCGTTTAAATAATTTGCAACACTACCAATAGCATCGCTCGCATTTTCCCAAATATCTTTCTTACCATCTCCATCAAAATCTACTGCCACATTACGAAATGGAGTCGGCATGAATTGAACCATACCCATGGCGCCGGCATATGAGCCAGTGAGCGAAAGGGGATCGAATGATTCTTCTCGACATAGAATTAGATATTGCACTAAATAATCGTAAAAAAGCTTAGTGCGACGCTTATTTCCCCCAGGGTAATGAAAAGCTGCGGTCGCGAGGGTGTCTAAGACTCGGTGTTTTCCTTGAATTTTACCATACCTGGTCTCTATACCTATTATACCGACGATAATATGCGCTGGGACTCCATAGAGTTTTTCGGCTTTTTCTAGGGCTTCTTCATTCGCTCTCCAAAACTTAACTCCGTTCGAGATACGCGCCTCGTCCAGAAAGATATCTCTATACTGCAACCAAGTTTTCCTCTTTTCAGCAGGGTTCTTCAAAGACTTGGTTGTTTTTTCTAGCCGAGAAACTTGAGAAAAAAGTAATTTCAACTCTTGTTCGTTAAAATCGTGATGTGTAGCCATAAATGTCACAAAATCGTCAACACTATCACTATCAAGTGACGCGGCGGCAACGTTAACGCAATACACCAACAATAAAGTAAATAGCCACCAAATTAACAATATAGGCATCTTAAACATTCGCGTAGAACTTTTTATGTGTTTGTATAGACATGAGGATACCGAAACTACCTAATATAGTCACCATTGATGTTCCTCCATAACTTATTAGGGGCAACGGCACACCGACAACCGGAAGTAAACCAACTACCATGCCGATATTTACAAATACATAGCTCGCAAACGTAAAAATTATTGCTCCGCCTAATAGTCTGCTGAATGTATCTTGTGCGCCATATAAAATAACTGTACTTCTAATAACGACAAGAGCATATGCCATAAATAAAACTAAGACTCCGACAAACCCAAATTCCTC
>CAJWTO010000100.1 GCA_913047675.1 uncultured Pseudomonadota bacterium
AAGGAGGAGTCTGATTTACCTATATGAACACCATCGGCGTCTACAGCTAACGCAATATCGATAGAGTCATTTATAATAAACGGGACCTTGTACGCGGTACAGACTTTTTTTAATTGCAACGCTTGATGACTTTTTTGTGAAGAATTTAAATTTTTTTGACGGTATTGAACCATAGATGCTCCGCCACTCACTACTTGCCTTGCAAGTGAAACGAGCTTTTTAGTATCCTCGATATCGCTAGGTGTCAGCCAATAAACTCCATTTTTTCTAAATTTCATAAGTGGATACTTTTCAGAAGAATCGATTAGGGATTTTTTGACACCATCCAAGGTCATGGGCAAATTGAACTGCCGAGTGCGCGTATTTTTGCGCAGATCGTGCGGCACTTCTGATGTCCATTCCAGTTGCTAACCGACAGGCGACCGCGGAGCTTAGCGTACATCCCGTACCATGATATTCGCCTCGGTACCGCTTCATTTCATAAGTCTCCTGGCGGCAAACTTTTGAGAATAAGTGATTAATAATAATTTCTTTTTCTGGATCTGTGTCGGTCACTAATATATTTTTACATCCCTTACCTAGTAAATAATCGACGCTAGAAACGACATCTCTACCGTTACTTAAAAGACGTACTTCTCTTAGATTAGGCGTTATGATTTCTGCTATAGGTACCAGATGCTGGAGATACCCTTCAATTATTTCTTCGGTAAATAGTTTCGCTCCAGACCCACTGCCGAGTATTGGGTCAATAACCAAAGGGATATCGGGAAGTTGTTCTGTAATTACATTACTCAGGCTAGCCATCAAATCAGTTGAATTTATTAGCCCAACTTTGCAAACGTCCGGTGAGAATTCTTCGAGTAATGTTTCCAGTTGTGCCCTAAAGTCGTGGGCGCTGATATTTTTAATACTAGATAATTTTCGTGTATTTTGGGTCGTCAATCCGGTCACAATAGTAGCGGGGTAACATTTGAGCGCCTGACACGTTTCAATATCTGCTTGTAGACCAGCACCGCTGGGATCGTGTGCTGATACAATTAGTACGTTTCCTAGTTTTGATTTATTGTGAACCATATGCGTGTCTTTTACGTAACTCATAGCATGGGTTTAAATACTGCCAGAAATATTATTCCTATTAGTGCGATAACAGGTGCCTCATTTAGCCACCGGTAAAAAACATGTCCATGCTTGTTTGCTTTTAGGGTAAACGCCTTCCGGAGTTGCCCCAAATATAACTGATAGATGCACAACGCAATAACTATAAGTATTTTTATTAGCAGCCAAGGCGATTGCGAAAGCCAAGGTATGCCGTTAATGGCGATAAGACCAGTTCCGGTAAGTAGTGTCAGGAGCATGCTAGGCCACATTATCCCGTAGTATAATTTTCGCTCCATCAGTTCGAACCGTTGGATGCCTGTCTCGTCGATTGAAGCAGAGTGATAGACATATAGCCGCGGAAGGTAAAATAAGCCTGCGAACCATGTAACTACAAAGATTAAATGTAAGGATTTTAGTAATAGGTACATGGCTTAACGCTTCATTAATAATTTCATTTGTATGGCAATATGTGTATTGCGCTATAAGATAATATCTTATTTGGCCCAAACAATTTATATGATAAAGATGAACACTAACCGAAAAAAAGGTAAACTTTAAGTTCTTTAGCTAACCATGATTGCCAGTGTATAAGGAATGAAAATGTGGCGCAAAAATAAAAAGCGGAAGCCGGGTAAAATAGATTCCCTAGTCGGAGGGAACAGTGTCCTGACTGGTGATGTAAAATTTAGCGGTGGAATGCATGTCGATGGTACTATTAAAGGCACCGTTCATTCTGACGGCGGCGGAGATTCCTGTTTGACTGTAAGCGAGCGTGGAACTATCGAAGGTGAAGTGCAAGTTGAATGCGTACTACTCAGTGGATTAGTTAAAGGAGATGTTCGTGCCTCAGAACAAATAGCGTTGGCATCTAGCGCTAGAGTTGAGGGCGATGTGTACTATGGGTTGATGGAAATGGCAATTGGTGCCGAGGTTAACGGGAAATTAGTTCGGATCACTGACGAAGAAAGGCCTTCGCTTTCTTTAGATTACGGAGGTGTTCCCCAAGAAAGTGATTGATTTTAATGGAATTTGCGACAAGATATAGGTATGCTAAACAGAAATTAATGATAGAGAATGAAAATGGACACTAGTATAGAAGCACTCGTATTTACCGACTCGGCGGCTCATAAGGTAAAAGAACTCATAGATGAGGAGGGAGACGATAGTCTCATGCTCAGGGTGTTTATATCTGGGGGAGGATGCTCAGGCTTTCAATATGGGTTTACGTTCGACCAAGAAGAGGGTGACGGCGATACCATAGTTTCTAATGGCGGTGTTAAGTTGCTGGTCGATCCGATGAGCGTACAGTACCTGTCGGGCGCAGAGATCGATTACAGCGAGGGCTTAGAAGGTTCTCAGTTTGTAATACGAAATCCGAATGCTACCACTACGTGCGGATGCGGCTCTTCATTTTCTGTTTAACAAATTATTGACAGAATTTTTTCTCTAGATCTGTTAAAAAGTCACGTTGAATATATACCTCCAAGCACTAATTGATTGTGTTTACCGCCAGTTACAAGCTTAATTGGTGACCCTAAAAGCCGCTGTTTAGCTAGCCATGCAAACGCTGCCGCTTCCACGAAGTCAGGATGAATGCCTAAGCTATCGGTGGTCTTAACTTGTTGTGAAGGAAATTCTTCGCGTATTTTCTTGACTAAAAATCTATTTGACGCTCCGCCTCCACAAATATAAATTTCTGATGTTAGCTCTAACTGATGCTTTTTAATTTCCTCGGTGACTGACCGAGAGGTAAGTTCAACTAAAGTAGCTTGAACATCACGAGCATCGGCATTTCTCCATTCTTTTCGGGTGTTAAGAACTTTGTCTAAATAATGCAGATTAAACAGCTCTCTTCCAGTGCTTTTTGCGAGTGTTTGCTTGAAGTAGGCACCACTTAATAACTCATCCAAAAGGGGCACAATAGTATTTCCCGACTGTGCCCATCGCCCAGCTTCATCAAATTCTCCCTGACCATTTAGCCGGCACCAGTCGTCCATGAGGCAGTTTCCTGGCCCAGTATCGTAGCCTATAAGATCGCTAGCAGCTTTTTTTAAGATTGAGATATTTGCAATTCCTCCGATATTAACTATCACTCGGTGACATTTATCGGAACTGAATTGATATTCATGAAATGCTGGGACTAGAGGCGCCCCCTGTCCGCCTAGGGCGACATCTGCGCTTCTAAAACTTGCAACAGTAGTTATACCGGTTTTCACTGCGATATTTGACGGATTTCCTATCTGCCAGCTATAGGGAGTTTTTTTGTCGATATTGTGACTTATAGTTTGACCGTGTGAGCCGATTGCAACGATATTTGCGGAAGCTATCTGAGCTTCGTTTATAAGTTGCTGCACGGTTGCCGCGAAAAAATTACCTATTGATATATCAAGGCAAGCGATATGTTTAAGTGAAAATCGCTTTCTTACATCTGTTACTTTCAAGAGATCTTCTTTAATAGAAGATGGATACGGCAGTTTTAGACTTGCTATCAAGCACAACTTGTTGTCTATAAAATTTACTGCAGCCGCATCGACTCCATCCATACTGGTTCCAGACATAAGGCCTATAAAGATATCTTCCCTCTCGTTTCGAGTGCTTCCTTCCACTTTATTTACCTTTTTGAATATAGCCGAATTATAGTCTCAGTAATTTTCTTAGTTTCTCGAGTATCATGCGCTTTACTATGGTTGAGTAACGAGATCAGCATGCGCGTACGTTCTTCAAAAGCCGTCTTATATTTGATATTTATCGGCCGTTCAGCTGGAAGCTTAACAGTTAAAGGGTCTCTATGCTCACCGTTAACTCTAAACTCATAGTGTAGGTGTGGGCCGGTCGCTAAACCAGACTTTCCTACATAGCCTATCACCTGACCTTGCGTGACCGTAGATTTAATTTTTAACCCTTTAGCATAGTCAGAAAGATGCGCGTACAAAGTCGTGTATTTCCCGCCATGTTGAAGTTCTATGGTATTTCCATATCCACCCTTCACGCCCAAATACTTTACCTGACCATCAGCCGTCGCTCTAATTGGAGTGCCGATTGGAGCAGCGTAGTCGACACCTTTATGCGCCCTAATACGATTTAGGATAGGGTGTTTTCTTTTCAAATTAAATCGCGAGCTTACTCTAACTGAGTCCACGGGGTTGCGTAGGAATGTCTTCTGCAGCGCGTGCCCTTTCTCAGAGTAATAAGAGTTGTTACCATTATTATCTGTATTCAGGAATGCAGTATAACGATTCGCTTGATTAACAAACTCTGCCGCAAGGATTCGTCCAGTTTTATAATATTCACCCTTAATTTCTAGTTTCTCGTAGATGATCTTGAAGCGGTCGCCGATCCGAATATTTTGTGTAAAATCGATATCCCATGCAAATATTGCTGTGAGTTGCATGATTACTGAGTCGCTAAGCCCAATATTTTTTCCATCTATGTACAGCGATGTTTTGAGTTTGGTACCGGCTGTCACAACTATTGTGTCGGGCTTTACAGCTTCTCTTCTCATACTGAACGATTCACCTTGACGGGAAAAGATCAAGGACTCGAGATTGGTTATCTCAACAACTAATTTTTGTAGTAGGTCGTCTGAAAGTTCAAATTTGATTTTTTGACCAGGTTTTAAGTTCTTAAGTTTTTCGGAATCCTTGTTTAGAGAGAGGATGTTTAGAAGATCTACATCAGGTAATCCGACCTTTTGGAAAATTAGGGAGAGGCTTTCGCCCGATGCTACCTCCACTTGTATTGTCCTAATAGCTGGATCAACGGGCACGAATTTTTTATTTGACTCCGGTATATACGGGAGAGGCTCGAATGGCAAATTTGAGGATACGCCGTACGGTAACTCAGCTTTTTCCTCAAGTATATCTCTATTTGACAATGTAATCGCTAAAGCGGTGCTGCCTAAGACTACGATAGTCCATAGAGGAAATCGATTGTTTTGAAAGACTTTATTAATTACAAATCTATTTAAGGCATTGAAAAGCATTATTTACCTGTTGGCAGATTGGGCGCTGAGAGCTGGTGTTTCTAAAAAACAGCCAATGTATAATAGCACTGAATGCTTTTTAAAATATCATTAAAAACTAAGCTTGTTCAGCTTATAGGGAAAGTCAATGTCTAAGGTGCAGGATCAGTTAGAACGGATACGTCAAGGGTCTGCGGACATCCTAAGAGAGGAAGAACTCGTAACCCTATTAGCCAGCGGCAGAAAGCTAAATATTAAGGCGGGCTTTGATCCTACTGCCCCTGATTTGCACCTAGGGCATACTGTTTTGCTTAATAAGTTGCGTCACTTTCAGGACTTAGGCCATCAAGTTTCTTTTCTTATAGGTGATTTCACCGGAATGATCGGTGATCCGTCGGGGAAAACTGCTACTAGGCCTGCATTGACTGCTGAAGACGTTGCGGCAAATGCTATAACTTATAAAGACCAAGTCTTTAAGGTACTTGATCCCGCTAAAACCAGTATCCGCTTTAACTCTGAGTGGATGAACAAGATAAATGCGGCTGATTTAGTAACAATTGCTTCCAAACACACGGTTTCGCGAATGTTAGAACGAGACGATTTTAAGAAAAGGTATGCAAGTGAACAGCCCATTGCGATCCATGAGTTTTTATATCCTCTGATTCAGGCGTATGACTCAGTTGCGCTATCCAGCGATGTGGAGTTGGGGGGAACCGACCAGCGATTTAACTTGTTACTTGGCAGACAGTTGCAGCAAGCTTATGGAAAAACTCCTCAAGTCGTTATGACGATGCCCCTTTTGGAGGGACTTGATGGCAATAATAAAATGTCTAAATCGCTGAATAATTATATTGGTATAAACGAGCCAGCGGGAGATATGTTCGGTAAAATAATGAAGATTTCTGATCCCTTGATGTGGAGATACTTTGAGTTACTGAGCTTTAAGACTAATAGTGATTTAGTCGATCTAAGATCCAAGGTTGATGAAGGGAAAAATCCGCGCGATGCGAAGTTTGAGTTAGCTAGAGAAATTGTAGCTCGTTTTCACGGCACTTCGGCTGCGGAGGGCGCTAAAGTCGACTTTATAAATAGATTTAGCGAGAGAAAATTACCAGAGACTATAGAAACCTTTAATGTGTCGGTTGACAACGCGAGTAATATAGGGCTAGTGCAGGTTCTAAAGTCGGTCGGTTTTTGTAAAAGTACTTCTGATGCGCGCCGCATGATCAAACAAGGGGCTGTCAGAGTGAATCAAGAAAGAATTAGCTCTGAGGAAATAACAATTCCCGTTGGCATTACTGTACTTATTCAGGTTGGAAAACGACGTATAGGTGAGGTTGCGATAACTTCGTCAGGATAGGCCTTTTGGTGCCAATCCCTGCGTATTTGATTGCGTCAGCCCTGTAATCTGTAGTTCTATATTTATTAATGTCACAAATATGAAATAAACTTGTTGACGGCTAGGCTTTCCGGCGTATAATTGCGCGCTCTCTAGGGGTGAAATTCATTCCTATGTTCTTTAAAAATATGTCCATTAAAGTAATTTGTGTGGGCGCTAACGGTTGGGAAATTACCATCAGTAACCCTGATGAGTTTTCGAGACGTTAGTGTCGTAGAGAGCTTGTCAATTCAAATATGTTCACATTTTTATGTGGACGAACTCTTTTAACTGAAGAGTTTGATCCTGGCTCAGATTGAACGCTGGCGGAATGCTTAACACATGCAAGTCGAACGGTAACAGCAGAAGCTTGCTTCTGGCTGACGAGTGGCGGACGGGTGAGTAACGCGTGGGAATCTACCTAGTAGCGGGGGACAACTCGAGGAAACTCGAGCTAATACCGCATAATCCCTTCGGGGGAAAGGCTTCGGCCACTATTAGATGAGCCCGCGTCCGATTAGCTTGTTGGTGGGGTAATGGCCTACCAAGGCGACGATCGGTAGCTGGTCTGAGAGGACGATCAGCCACACTGGGACTGAGACACGGCCCAGACTC
>CAJWTO010000101.1 GCA_913047675.1 uncultured Pseudomonadota bacterium
TCTATAGTAGATGAGCTAGAGGTAGACAGTTAGTGCAGCAGAATCGCCGGATAAATCTATTACCAGACTGCATTATTAATCAAATTGCGGCGGGCGAGGTGGTTGATGGGCCCGCCTCAGTGGTTAAAGAATTAATTGAGAATAGTTTGGACGCCGGTAGCACAGATATTTGCGTAAATCTGTTGAGCGGAGGCTTGGAAACTATTGAGGTTATAGACAATGGGCGTGGGATACAAAAGAATGATCTAAAGGCCGCAATTACTCGACACCACACAAGCAAACTAGACGAGAAATCAGACGTGTTGAAAATATCGTCTTTGGGTTTTAGAGGCGAGGCTCTAGCAAGTATTACCTCTGTCGCCGAAGTGGAACTGTCAAGTAGGCATGAGTCCGATCTGTATCCTTGGATGCTCTCAACGAAACCGGATAGTTTGAATGTCGAACCCGTCCCATCCGCGGGTAATATCGGTACTAAGATTTGTATTAATAATTTGTTTTTTAATGTGCCCGCCCGTAGAGCATTCCTCAAACAGCCAAGGACTGAATTTTTCAAGATTAAGATATTGATACGTCAATTTGCTTTTGCTTTTCCTCGCGTCCGATTTCGTCTTAATCAGGCAGGACTCCGGGGGCTAAGTTTAAGTCCTGCCCGAACCATGAAATTATCAGATCCTAGATGGCATACTTTATTTGGGAATAATCTATCTAAATCGTTAGTACCTGTCGAGAGCGAATACTTTGGCGGAAAGATTAGCGGATGGGTCTCCAATACCTCATTTCCCTCGAGTCGATCTGATAGGCAGTGCTTAACTATTAATGGACGAATTGTGAGGGATAAAGTTGTACAACATGCTGTGAAATCAGCCTATGGCTCATTGGTAGCTAATGGCGAATTTACATTTTATGCTCTTTCGATAGTTATTCCAGCGCAAAACGTTGACGTTAATGTGCACCCCGCTAAATTGGAAGTAAAAATTAAGAACTCGCGAGAACTGTACGATCTAGTATACATATCTATTAATAATGCTTTGGGTGCGAATAAGATAATTTTGCCGAATCATGGGCAAAATGAAACTCCAAGTTCGGATGGGAGATCCTTAAATTATAAGAGAGATGCTCAAGTCTACTCACACCCCCCCCCTTTAACCTTTCCGGGGCAACCATTAGTTGTTATTGATACTAAGTATCTAGTGTTTTTAGCGAGATCCGATGTAAGAGTTTTGAACATGTATGGCGCGTGGGAAATGATACTAGATGAGCGATTGAGCGGCAGCCAAGACACCGGCCAAAGTAACCATGTAGATCTCTTGGTGCCTGAACGAGTTCCGCCTCAGCATACCGAGGTCATTATGTTGCACTCTGACCAGTTGCGTGAATTGGGGTTCGACATCGAGGACTTGGGGTTAGCTGGGGCGTTAGTTCGCAACGTTCCAAAGATATTACCGAAAATTGATATCCAGCAGTTCCTTACACTTTTTTCGGCGAGGTTGCTACTAGGTAAGGATTTTCATTCCTCTTTAAGGTATTCCATTTTAAATTCGATAGATTATCTTAACCATAATAGCCCGAATCATGCCATGTTAGACGAAATGGCGAGGAACGCTTCGGCAACGCGCATCGATTTAATCTCTCTTAGTGTACTTTTAGATGGAGAGTTTATAGCGCGCGGTCTAAAGCAATAGTTATGGAATCTCTATGGCCTGTGGGTAGAGTTGTGTTTTTGATGGGCCCCACTAGCAGCGGTAAGAGTAGTCTCGCAATAAAATTATCAGAGCATATGCCGATCGAGATAATTAGCGTAGACTCGACCCTAGTGTACAGAGGGGCAAAAATTGGTGCAGCTAGGCCGAGTCGCAGTATGCTTCGCAGAGTTCCGCATCATTTAATCGGAATATGTGATCCCACTTCCGTTTATTCTGTCGCAAAATTTCACGAAGATGCCTCGCGAGCAATAGATGAAATTCGAGCTAGGAGGAAGCTACCTGTTTTAGTAGGGGGTACCGGTATGTATTTTCGAGCACTGGAGAACGGGCTTCATGATCTTCCAGACAGGGATGAAAGGGTACGGACGGAGCTTGATTCTATATGTGAAATATATGGTTCGTCGCGGTTACATCAGATATTAGCCGAATCAGATCCAGAGTCGGCCAGAAGGATACATGAGAGCGATTCTCATCGGCTGATACGCGCTATCGAAGTTTTTCGGGTTACGGGCGATACGATGACTAGTTTAATGACAAAAGCTCGCAAAAAAACCTATAAAATTTCCCCCATAAAGTTCGTTCTTGGTAATAGAAACAGAGAGATACTGGCTTCAGCTATCTCAAAGCGTTTTGACGATATGTTGGAGAAGGGCTTTGTGAACGAGGTTAATGAATTGCTCAGTGATACTAGCGCTGCTGAAGACAATCTGCTGCTAGGTAGTGTCGGCTATAAGCAAGTTTGTGACTATCTGATGGATAAAATTAATTATATGGAAATGAAGAAGCAAGCTATCGTCGCAACGCGCCAACTGGCTAAGAGGCAGAGAACTTGGTTTAGGAAGGAGATTGATGCGATATGGTGTGATAGTGAATCGGTACAGTCAGATTTGAGAACCATGATAAAATTGATATGTGGAGACATAGAACATAGATAGAGTTTGAGAAAGTATTCTAGCTGCTCTAAAGCAAACGTAGCGAAGCGTCTAATTTTGGGCGGAAGTAGTCGATTTTTTGGTTAAATAGGAATAACCTGTCGAGATATGTGTTGATAATTGGTTTGTTTCGACAGCGATAACTGCAATTTTTGCTTTCTGCATTAAGGACAGGGGGAGACTATGAACAAAGTTCAATTGCAAGAGCCTTATTTGAACGAACTGAGGAAAGAGCGCATCCAAGTGTCTGTTTATTTGGTGAATGGAATTAAGTTACAAGGACAAATAGAATCTTTCGATTCGTTTGTCGTTCTGTTGAAAGGAGCGGTGAGTCAGATGGTATATAAGCATGCTATATCGACAATAGTACCCACGCGCAATGTCAGAGTTGATAATGCAGATATTGAGAACCTGGTATAACCTTTCGGTTTGTGCACTATTTGTGAGAGGTTGATTTAATAAATAATCCCGTATCAATTGAAACCGCGTTGCATCTTCATGTTGTTTTTCAAAAGAGCCCGTCTACCGAAATCCATGAGTTCTCTGAGTTGGCGAGAGCATGTGGGGTTCATGTGTCGAGAATTATAACCGCTCGTCGTGATTCACCCGATTCGCGATATTTTATCGGAGAAGGTAAAGCAATGGAACTGGCCACGATCGTCAGGGGTTCCAGTATTGGCTTGGTTCTATGTAGTCAGGATCTATCGCCAGTACAGCAGCGTAATCTTGAAAAATTGCTGTGTGTTCGAGTAATCGATCGTACTGCATTGATCTTAGATATTTTCGCGCAGCGAGCACGCTCTTTTGAAGGTAAATTACAGGTAGAGTTAGCACAATTATCTCATCTCTCAAGCAGACTAGTACGAGGCTGGACTCATTTAGAAAGACAAAAAGGAGGTATAGGATTACGAGGCCCCGGCGAGACTCAGCTTGAAACGGATCGGCGACTGATTGGTGCTCGTATTAAACAGATTAAGCTTCGACTAGATAAGGTAAAAAAGCGAAGGTATCAAAGTACGCAGTCGCGTAAAAAAGCAATGCTATCAACTGTCGCGATTGTAGGTTACACCAATGCAGGAAAATCAACGCTATTCAACGAAATGACCGGCGGTAGTGTTTATTGCGAAGATCAGTTGTTCGCCACTTTGGACACTACAGTTGGTTCGTTGGCAGTTAATGGGGAGAATCCAATCCTTCTTACCGATACTGTGGGCTTTGTGCGTGATTTACCGCCAAACCTAATTGACGCATTTTCTGCGACATTAGATGAGACTAAGGAGGCGAATTTACTGTTGCATGTGATAGATGGGAGCGACGAAGACCGCTTTTCTCGTATCAAAGAAGTAAACCAAGTATTGCGCACGATAGGAGCATCTGACATTCCGATTATTGAGGTATATAACAAAATTGACAAGAGCACCAACCCTGAGGCGCGCTGCGAATATGGTGACTCTGGTCAGGCGAAGAAAGTTTGGATTTCGGCTAAAAATCAACTGGGTCTAAAATTATTAACGGATTGTATTGCGAACCAGGTAAATGAAAAGAAGATCGTCAGGAACA
The DNA here is from genome assembly GCA_913047675.1 of uncultured Pseudomonadota bacterium. Lineage (GTDB taxonomy): Bacteria > Pseudomonadota > Gammaproteobacteria > UBA4457. The sequence continues at coordinate 4,196 of CAJWTO010000101.1, forward strand.
TTAAAGTTTCAGTTAGAGGTGGGAAACTAAGAGCTACACTCTGGGAATGGGGCGCTGTCACTAGTGAGTGTATCGACGACGAAGGTAGCTGGCTGTTACAAATAGTGTTGTCTGAAGCCAGATGGAATATTTTCAGACGTAATGCGGGATTCTCAAGTTTCGTTTCTGAACTAAAGAAAAGATCCATCCGAAGCAATATTGAGTACAACTTGGTATAAATATGCGCTTTTCTTGTCACCATCGATTGAACAAGCATAAGCACCACATTACAATCAACATATAAAATCATTGTGAATTAACAATCACTATAGCGAGTAGCAAAAATGTCATGGAATGATTCTAACGGCGATAATGATCCTTGGAAAAACAAAGGAGGCAATCAAGGGCCCCCTGATTTAGATGAGGTAGTGCGCCGGATGCAGCAAAAATTGAACAGTTTTTTTGGCGGCAAAGGGACGTCTGATACAAATAAAATTGGTCCGGAAGGTAAAGGTGGACCTTTTGTCCTTATAGGCATCTTGTTGCTGGGTTTGTTATCTTGGGAGATGCTTTATCGTATTGATCCGGCGGAAAGAGGGGTAGTAATGCGGTTTGGTAAGTTTGTGTCTGTATTACAACCTGGTCCACACATACGATTCCCAAGGCCAATTGAACAAGTAGTAAAAGTCAATGTAGAGCGAATTCAAACACTCACCTCGGACTCCGCGATGCTCACCGGAGACGAGAATATTGTGGATGTTGAAGTTGCAATTCAGTATCGGATTAAAGATGTAGAGAAATATTTGTTTGCTATAGCGGATCCTGATGTCTCTGTACGACGGGTAACGGAATCTGCTATTCGAGATATCATTGGCGGCAGTACGCTTTCATTCGTTATCACAGAGGGACGCGCAGAGATTGCTACTGGAGCGCAGACGCTAATACAGGACATTTTAGATACCTACAGCTCTGGTGTGGAGGTAACTAGTGTTAATATGCAACCTGCAAAACCTCCCGAACAGGTTAAGGCTTCATTTGATGATGCGATAAAAGCTCGCGAGGACGAGCAGCGTAAGATCAATGAGGCTGAGGCATATCGTAATGAAGTGGTGGAACGATCTGCCGGTGAAGCCGCCAGGATCCGGCTGGATGCGGAGGGTTATCAAAAAAGTGTAATTTCGCAAGCGCAGGGTGAAGCCAGTCGATTCAGTCAGCTGTATAAGGAATATGAAAAGGCACCTGATGTGACCAGGAATCGCCTATATCTAGAGGCAATGGAACAAGTAATGTCTGACGCCTCTAAAATCGTAATTGATAATGATGGTAGCTCGAGTCTAATGTATTTACCGCTAGATAAACTATTGGAAAAAAGTCGAGATGGAAAGCAAGGCCTGAATCAGGACGTTGTCCCTTACAAGCCGGCTACCGAAGACTCTACCCGTAATATGCGCGATCCACGCGCTAGAGGAGTACGTTAATGATTAAGCAAATAACAGGAGCTATCTTAGTTCTGTCATTGATTGCAGTTTATTTATGTACGTTCCGTGTGTACGAATATCAAGAAGCTATCCTATTCCAGTTAGGTAAAATTCAACGGTCGGATTACGAACCTGGGTTACACTTTAAACTCCCATTCGTGCAGAATGTCCGTACTTTCGATAAACGCTTACAAACCCTTGACGCAGAACCTCAGAGGTTTTTAACTGGAGAGAAAAAAGACGTCATAGTTGATTCTTTTGCTCGGTGGAGAATCTATGATGTGGTGCAGTTTTATAAATCTAGTGATGGTGATCCTCGACGAGCAGGTTTACTCTTATATCAAAAGGTAAACGATGGCCTAAGAAGTGAATTTGGTAAACGTACTGTGCAAGAGGTAGTATCTGGTGAGAGGGGCGCCATCATGAAAAGCGTTACTCGTATCGCGAATGAGCGTGGCTTAGACTTAGGTATGGAAATTTTAGATGTACGGTTGAAAAGAATTGATCTGCCAACCGAGGTTAGCAGTAATGTTTATGAGCGTATGAGATCTGAGCGATCACGTGTAGCCAGAGAATTTAGAGCCCGTGGCGACAAAGAATCTATAACTATTCGAGCTGATGCGGATCGGCAGAGGACAGTTATCTCAGCCGAGGCTTATCGAGATGCCCAAAAGCTACGTGGGGCGGGAGACGCAGCGGCAGCTGAGATTTATGCTAATGCTTATAATTCAGATCCCGAATTTTATAATTTTTATCGAAGCTTAGACGCTTATAAATCGAGCTTCAACAGTAAAAATGATATTTTGCTACTTAAGCCTGACTCTGAGTTTTTTAAGTATTTTGTGGCTCCAATTCAATAGTATCGTCGGGTAGATAGCGCGAGAAAGTATGGTTTTGAGCTGAAATAGATATTCTGCGCTCGCATTACTATTAATCCTTGAGGGTGTTTTTGCGTTTTTGAGCCCTCAGTTACTGCGATCAGTTTTGCAAAGGGTACTTCGTATTAATGTTAAGATGGTGGGAGTCGCCGGCAGTTGTAGTATATGTGGTGGTGGATTAATTCTTTACGGCGTGAGGTGGTGAAGTGAGCAAGGATAAGTATTGGTTGCTGCCCGAGGGCGTAGATGAAAGCTTGCCGTATGAGGCTTCCGGTATAGAAAGTTTGAGACGTTCGATGCTTGATAACTTCTCGCGGTGGGGGTATCAGTTGGTTATCCCGCCGATAATTGAATACGTGGACTCACTCCTTGCTGGAGGAGCAGAGGACCTAGATCT
>CAJWTO010000102.1 GCA_913047675.1 uncultured Pseudomonadota bacterium
TTTTCTCCGCCCAACAAATCATGCTCTACTGTTTCGATATCAATACCTTTTTCTATGCAAAACATTCTCACCATACGAGGATTAGGGCCAAACGAACTTAGTAATTTCATTCTACTCTCCATCTTTTTATTTTTAATTCTCTGATTTATTCTACGTCATGACTGTAACAAAAAAAATTGTTATTATTTCACGTTAAAGTTATCTCTAATAAAAATCAAATAAAATACGGATAACAAAGTCTTTTATGCTAAAGTATAACAAATGATATTATCGTGCAAAATCACAGTAGTTTGGCCGAAACTATGCTTGCTAGTATTTTTCTTGAGCAGCATAGTCTCATGTGCGGATGAAAATTCCATGGCTGATAAGATCCAATCGTCAACCCAGACCGCATGCGGAGAAACAATCATCGCCACCGAAAAGGGTTCAGTTGGTTTCGTGAAAAACCTCGCTGAGAGTGAGGACTCAATTCGAGTAATCGCCGACAAACAATTGCGCGCAGCGCTTGAGTCCGAAACGAGTGATCAATCATCGAGTCCTTTGGAGGCAAGTAACACTAGAATTATCTACAGGGTAAAGCCGATAGAATTCCTACCAAAAACTGTACAAAACCAGGTCTGTATACAATTAGAAGAAGAGACTAGCGTCACTCCATTAAAATACGGACCTAACGAGTTTACTTCCGTAACTGGTTTAAATGATTGGATCATGAGTCTTACCAGAGGCAATGGCGAGGATGGGAAGCTACTCTACAAACAGTGCGGTTCAAACTGTAGCCCTCGCTACACCTTCTCTATTAACACGAAGGAATCTAATTACGTAGTCAATACAGAAGTTTTGTGTGGATTGGCTCGAGATACCTCGAGCGATCTATACGAATTATCAACCGCGTTAGTAGAGCAGAGCTGCGCTTCTGATTGACGGACTCACATAAACTAATTTAATTGCGCCCATGAGAAACGTAAGTTTAGAACAAACTAAATTAAAATTGACACAAGTCATAATGTGGCCATTTTGTCTTTTATCATCTATGAGTATTTTAGCGCTTGGGTTTTCTAAGGGTGCAGAAACGCTCTACTTTAACCTGTCCTACTTATGGATTATCGCTTGCCTATTATTATTTGAGAGAAGGTTTACCTATCGAGTTGATTGGACTCGAACTGACGGTCAAACCGGAGCGAATATCTATCATACGTTATTGAATAAGGGCCTAGTTCAGGTGGCAGTAGTCTTGGGAATCTCGACAGGTATGATCACTACTCAAGAAGAAGCCTTCCTGTCTGATTGGCCTCTAGCGTTGCAGGTCCTGTTAGGGCTTATTACCTCAGAATTAGGACTTTACTGGGCGCATCGATGTTCGCATGAGTATCCATATCTGTGGCGTTTCCACTCCGTACACCATAGCGTTAAAAGATTATGGCTGGTGAACACTGGTCGATTTCACTTCATCGACTCGATAATCAGCGTTCTTGCTAGCCTACCCTTCCTTCTTCTCTGTGGCATATCCACTGATGCTATCGTGTGGGTTAGTGCTATCACGGCGTACATAGGGATATTGACTCACTGTAACGCTGATATGCATTGCGGCTTTTTGAACAAGGTCTTTAATACCCCTCAATTACACCGTTGGCATCACTCCATCAATTCAAGAATTGGCAATAGCAACTACGGCGAGAATCTTATGCTTTGGGACCAGATCTTTGGGACCTATTACTACAAAGAAGACTCTGCAGTAGACGTCATCGGAATTCAGGAAAAAATGCCTTCAACTTTCACCAAACAACTGCTCGTGCCATTTATTTGGAATCGCTATCAAGATAGTGGCGAAGACGCCGATACTGGGTAACTTTTTTTCTTCGCCTGAAAGACTCGCCAGATCACGTTACTCAATACTTTGCTGGCTATACCCCTCGCCTTAAGCCCTATCGCGGTAATCACCATATGTACAGCTGAATCAATATGTACTCTTTTATACATACTTGTAGCAATTCGATTATACGTTCCAGCACATTCCTCTCGATTATAATTAACCCCTATGTCTTCTAGTCGCGCCGTTGCGGCATGCCATGCATAACCAAGTTCATCATCACTCGTTTCAGCTACTCTGCCAATGGCGATTTTTATACGTTTCATTAGATTTAATTTTTGATACCGCTCTGCATGCAATTTAAACAGCCTATAGTGCCTAGACTCGTCTCGAGAAATAAACGTACAGATCTGACGAAGAACAGGATCTTCCGAAAAATCTCTCAACGCCGCGTAATAAGAACAAGTGCCAGATTCAACGACGCATCGCGCCAAAAGTTCCCCAGCCTGTGAACCTCGCACCGAAACCTCTGCTTCTAAGGGGATCTGATATAGACGCCTAAAATGGGCTAGGCGTTCTTTAAAGTTAAAACTTGGATCAACTAGCTCCGCCCAGTGGCCAAGGGCTTCGCCATGCTGGATCTCCTCATCACCCCACCTATCGGCTACGGCGCAAAACTCGGGGTCATCCTTAAACACGTTATTTAAATATACAACATAATCTGCACTATTCGCTTCTACAAGCGCCGCCGTCTTTACCGCAGAGAGCAATTCAGCTGTCACAAGGTCCGGTTTTAAAACCGACCAATCAATATCATCTAAAGTCCAGTGCTTGGTTTTTGACATCATAATAAAAAATAATTAATTAAGGAGTGCTGGGACCAATTATTGTCATATAATAGACAGCTAAGATATTACTATTATATCAAAATTCGCGTTCTACTAGTCAGACCACAATAGTAAGTATATCAGGATAACCAAATGTTCGTCATAATGCGCATCCAACAGATAAAAACTTGAGTGCTCACTTTTGAATGGATAGCAATAACTCAATAAACAATAGCATTGGTCGTTTTTCGACCAGAGCTTATATCCCTGAAAAACTATCCTGGTTGAGCACGCCTCTTAGCTTCGTTTTAGATTTTGCCTTGGGCCTTAGGAAACTAGCTGCAGTTTACCAAAAATCGCGAGGGAAAAACCCTTTAGATTTCACGACTGATGTTTTAAAAACTGTTCGGGTTACCTTCCAATCAGGAGATGACTCTATAGACAATATTCCTTTGGATGGTGGATGTATTGTGGTAGCTAATCACCCTCACGGAATGCTTGATGGGGTGGGAATGATTAAGGTATTGCTCGAACGAAGAAAAGACGTTCGAGTGATGGCGAATCATTTGCTCTATTGCTTTGAAGAACTCAAAACAACTTTTATCGGCGTAGATCCCTTCGGTGGAGATCGTGCAAAGCGGTTCAATACTAAGGCTGTCTTAGAGGCTAGGAAATGGGTCAACGATGGCGGGTTATTAGTCATCTTTCCAGGTGGCGAAGTATCTAGTTTTAATTTAAAAGTTAGAGCTATAGTCGACCCCGTCTGGGACTCGGGTGTGAGCTGGTTGGCCGAAAAAACAAATGTTCCTGTAGTGCCTGTCTTTATTGATGGAAGAAATTCAATCTGGTTTCAAATAGCCGGATTAGTGCATCCTAAACTGCGTACTACTTTACTTGTCCAAGAGTTCCTTCATCACAAAAGAAAAGTAATAAACGTCTACTGCGGTCCCATGATCAGCGCTAAATCGCTAATTAGACTGCCTGATGCTCTAGAGATCGCACGCTACCTCAGAACTTGTACCTACCTTATCAATGACCGAAATTCTTATCGTAAGCCGTTTACTCTGAAAAGGGAAAAAGTACCCTTGGCTCTGGAAGAGATAAGCGACGGTTATAAGGCAGAGGCGTTAGAAAATGAAGTTCTCAAACTGCCCAAAGAGCAATGTTTGGTTTCAAAAACCGGCAAGCTGGAGGTGTGGTACGCGCACGCTGATCAGATTCCGATCACCCTCAGAGAAATTGGGCGACTTCGAGAACTAACTTTTCGAAATGTTGGTGAAGGTACTGGTAAAACAGAAGATCTCGATGAATTTGATCGGTACTATCAGCACTTATTTCTATGGCATACGGAAGCGCGACAAGTAATAGGAGGTTATAGGCTTGGGCATGCCAAAAACATCATAGAACAAAAAGGATATGATGGCCTTTATATTTGTTCTCTTTTCTCTCTGGCACCTAAATTAAGTGAGGATTTGAACTTCGCACTAGAGGTTGGGCGTTCTTTTGTGCGTATCGAACATCAACGAAACTACTCATCACTAATGTTGCTTTGGAAAGGAATCGGTAGGTATGTCTCGCTTCACCCAAGCTGTCGATATCTGCTTGGCCCTGTCAGCATTAGTAATGACTACCACCCTCTATCTCAACAGCTGATCGTACGTTTCCTGCAAGGGAATAGTATGGAAAAAGAACGTTCAAGCTTAGTAAAGCCCAAACGACCTTTTCGTGTGGAAAAAAAGCACTCCAAACGCGTAGATATAAGTATTTCTGACCTGGAAGTAGTGGGCAACCTTCTTGCAACGCTGGAAGACGATACAATTGGAATCCCCGTGTTGCTGAGGCAATACCTCAAACTTAACGGTCAAATTCTGGGTTTTAATGTAGATCGTGCGTTTGGAAATTCAATCGATTGCTTGCTCTGGGTCGACTTAACTAAAACCGATGAGATCCTTCTTAAAAAATATATGGGCCCCGACAACGCTGAGACTTTTTTGGCCAGACACACTGATAGCTCCTGCAGATGATATTTTTACTTAAAAAAAGCCTCCGATTAAGGAGGCTTATTGGATATGCTTAACTCAGTAATAAATCATGCAGCTTCGATAGCTTTGTCCTCGTCCTCCCAAGTCCTAAGGACCGGCATAACTTCCTTAGCAAATAGAGACTGACTTCTCTGCGCAACCTCAAAATCCATACCCGCAAAGCGAAAGCATAATAATGCTCCGGTAGTGCCCATCAATTTACGACGATCCTCAAACTTCCTGAGTACCTCATCTGGGGTACCCCAAATTTGTTGATCGAGGTAAGCTTGCATCATGCCCTCTTTACCGACTTCACGCATCGCATCAACGGAGTCGCCATAAGACTCATAACCTTTCGCATTTTTATAATGCTCGCCCATCAGATCATAATGATGTAGCACGCTAACTAAGTAACTAGCTATATACTTACTATTCTCTTCGGCTCTCTTTTTGTCAGTATCAATCACTGTCATATCAGTTAAAAGCAGGGGCTTAGGCGCTCTGCCATGATGCTCCATGAAAGCTTTGCCATACTCTTCGTATTCAGCTTTTTGCACTTCCATTGGCTTATAATTGAAAGCCATCATTTGCGCACCCAAGAGAGCAGCCTCCTGGCCAGACTCCGGGGACATAGCTACTTGAACTAAACGGTCCTTAAAACTTTCAGTCGGTCTAGGTCTAATGACAGCTTTGGGCTGATTGAAAAACTTACCCTGATGAGGCCCCATCTCACCCTTTTCCAACGCATCAACTATTAGTGGTGCAGCCTCGTCAAAGCGCTCCCTCGACTCGTCCATCGGCACTCCAAACTGTTCAAACTCTTTCAGTGACAAGCCGCGTCCGAGACCCAATATTGCGCGCCCTCCGCTTAATTGGTCCAATAATGCTGCCTTTTCGGCCACTCTCAGCGGCTGAATGTTCCATGGAACGATACACGCTCCGGTCGCCAACTTTATACGCTTAGTTTGGCCCGCAATGTAAGAAAGATATACAAAATTATCTGGGCAGAACGAATAATCTTCAAAATGGTGTTCAACTACCCAAATATGATCGAATCCTAAATCTTCAGCAGCCAAGGACATCTGGACCTCTTCCTGATAAACCTCGTCATCAGTCATGCCTTCATAGCCCCAACTCTGCATAGCCTGCAGCATTCCTACTTCCATTTGCCCTTCCTCCCTCGTTTGCAGAAATAAAATTTCATATTATTTCAAGCATATGTAATTATTCATTCTTTGAAAAGAAATATTTTACTTGAATTACTATCGAAAATAACAATGATAACACTATCACTGACAAAACTATCAATCAAGTAGCTTTAAATTTATCGCGTGTAAACTCGAGCACTTCGGATAAGAGGGTCTAAAATGTCAAATTACGATGAGATAAAAATTACCATATTTAAATACTTCGACGGACTTTGTAAAGCCGATAGGGGGATGCTGGAAGAAGCTTTTGCAGTCGATGCAGGCCATATGAAAGGTTATCTGAAAAACGACAAAGATGGGTACGATATGTCTGTGCGCCCTATGAACGAGGTCATCGACGATTGGGCGTCGAGAGAACCTGCGCCTGACATGAAAGGGAAAATCATCTCAATTAATATTTTTGACGATGTAGCCGCGACAGCACTATTTGATTTTAACGGTATTTTTACCGATGCATTTCAGTTAGCCAAAGTCAGCGGACAATGGAAGATCGTTAATAAGTTCTACATCAACCGATAACAATAAAACTGGAGAAATGACACTTCCTCTCAACTTGCGATAAAGTGTCATTAAACCATTCTCCGATATTAAGCGGCTACTTTTGAGGTGGTCTTATTGACCTCGTTGTCGACAACAACCAAACAATCTTGGTACTCAACGAAAGGTCGTTCGCCCCAAGCTTCAGTCATAGCGTCGTACCAACCTTCATTAAACCAAGCCTCGGCTACTTCGCGATCTTCCCAGAGGTAGATACCTCCTATTTGTTTTTGATCATCGCTCAAAACGTAATATTTTCGAGTTAAGCCTGCTAATCCTTCATATTTTACAGCGGTAGCTGCTATTTTTTTCTTCAGCTCACCAATATCAGTCCCAGCACTTACTGGAAATAAAACTCTCACTACTATCATCCCATCACTCCTGTTATTTTTATTATATGCTAAAACACTTTGTCCAAAGGGAAGTGCTGTCAACCCAGCCAGGTACATAAATGCTCTTCGGGTCACACCCAGTTTCTTATTACTCATATGCAAT
>CAJWTO010000103.1 GCA_913047675.1 uncultured Pseudomonadota bacterium
TCCATAGACTGTCGTATTTCAATATTGAGGCCTTTAAATTGAATACTGTGCGACGTTAACATTCCACTACTAATAGATTCTGACAAAGATATGGTCGCGGTTACTTTTGGAAAGTAGAGTAGTACGTCTTCTTCGTCGTCGTCTAGCAACTTTAAACCAAAAACAGTTATTTGCGGAGACCATCCGTCCCAATGATAATTTATATTTTCAGCGATCGCTGGTCGTCCAGAGAAATTGGCAATTGTATCGGTAATCAGCGTATTTTCTTCGACATAATAAGGTATTGCGAGACGGAGAGTTGCGCAAACCGGCAACAATAATAGGAGAGACCACTTCAACAGGTGAGGAGTATGGTCGGCTATTTTCTCTAAGAATCTCAGCATAGTTTTTGGTTCGCGCTTAGAGCAGCTTGCATTAAAGGTTATCTTTTCCCACTTGCCTTTCATTCTAACGCATTAATGCGAGTTTTTTTATGGTTTTTCTCAGCTAGTTGATGAGCGTTTATCACTATTTTGTGTCTACGATGAGGCTTGGGTGCCTCCCACCGTTAACTGATCTATTTTTAGGGTAGGTTGACCTACGCCAACTGGCACAGATTGCCCGCTCTTCCCGCACGTCCCTACACCACTGTCTAATTTCAGATCATTTCCCACCATGGAGACGTTTTTAAGGACAGTTGCACCATCTCCAATAAGTGTTGCGCCACGTAGCGGAGCAGTGATTTTTCCATTTTCGATTAAGTATGCTTCACTCGCGCTAAATACAAATTTCCCATTTGTTATATCTACTTGTCCCCCACCGAAACTCACAGCATAAAGACCTTTTTTTACGCTTCTGATTATTTCTTCAGGTGACCGACTTCCAGGAAGCATATAGGTATTTGTCATACGAGGCATCGGTCTATGGGCATAAGATTGTCGCCGACCATTTCCAGTCAACTTTTGTCTCATTAATAGTGCATTTTGCCTATCTTGCATAAAACTACTTAAGCGTCCTTTATCAATTAGAGTAGTGCATTCGCTCGCAATGCCTTCATCATCGATGTTTAAAGAACCCCTCCGATGCATTAAGGTTCCATCATCCACAACAGTACATTCTTCATTCGCAATTTTTTCTCCAATCAGATTCGTGAAAACAGAGGTTCCTTTTCGATTGAAGTCGGCCTCAAGCCCATGCCCGATGGCTTCATGTAATAATATACCGGGCCATCCTGATCCTAGCACGACGGTCATTTCACCCGCCGGTGTGTTGCGTGACTCTAACGCGACAGACGCTTGTCGAAGTGCTTCATCTGCAATAGTTTCAGCAAAGTTATCCTGTGAGAATACATCGTAAGTTGAACGCGCTCCACCACCATAGCTTGCTGTCTCTTTCCGTCCATCACTCTCAACTACGACAGTAACGTTCAGTCGTACTAGGGGTCTACTGTCTTTAAAAATCCCTTCAATTGAGTGAGCTACTAGAATACTGCTATGCTGGCCAGACAAATTGATCTTTACATCTTTTACGCGTGGATCCGCCTTCCTAATCCTGGCGTTAAGATTTTTAATTAAACCTAGTTTCTCGTCATCTTGCAGAGAAGTTATGGGGCTATCATCACTGTAAAAAGTTGTGGTGGCGAGGTTTTTTGTGAGGTTGATTTGTTTAGTTGTGCCCGCAGACACTATCGCTCGCGCATGACGTGCGCATTGCTCAATAGCTTCTCGGGTCATGTCGTTAGAAAACGCAAAACCTGTTTGGGTCCCGCTGATTGTTCTTACTCCCATTCCTCGTTGTATCTGATGTACCCCCTCTTTTACACAGTTATCTTCAAGAAACCAAGATTCATTTTCTGTCGATTCAAGATACAGGTCGCTGAAGTCTATGTTTTTATGGGACATAAGCCCCAGAATTTTTTCAAGATGGGCGATGTCGAGCTCAGAATGTTCAAGGGCGTCAGCCATAAGAAAGTTATTTTTTTTCATGGGGATAATCATACTACGCAATATATATTTGAGCGAAAGATATTAACCGCTGCATCAGGAGCATTTTCTAGATATACAAGTCTAATGATGCTTTTACTGATATAATCTATTAATTAACAATTGAATTTATTTAGTAGAATTATAGTGAGTACTGGATTTTCGCGAATTGACCGACTTCCCCCGTATGTGTTCAACCAAGTCAACGAGCTTAAAATGGATGCTCGTCGAAGGGGCGAAGATATCGTAGATTTTGGTATGGGCAATCCAGATCAGCCCACACCCCCTCATATAGTCGAAAAATTGTGCGAAGCTTCAAAAAGAGACGACACTCATAGGTATTCAGTATCTAAAGGGGTAGCGCGGCTAAGGCGCGCGATCTGCTCTTGGTACCGTGCACGTTACGGAGTAGATATAGATTTTGATAAAGAGGCTATCGTAACTATTGGCTCGAAGGAAGGTTTAGCTCATTTGGCTATGGCAACTGTCGAAAACAATGATGTAGTTTTAGTCCCCAATCCGGCCTACCCGATTCATCCATACGGTTTCGTGATTGCGGGAGCTGAAATCAAACACGTTCCGATTGGGGACGGGATAGATTTTTTTGCAGAATTGAGACTGGCTATTAAGACGTCTAGCCGAAAACCCAAAATGTTGTTATTGAATTTTCCGAGTAATCCGACAGCTCACTGTGTCGATTTTGAGTTTTTTCGACAGGTAGTATCTATCGCTCGAGACGCTGGAATATATGTGGTGCATGACCTCGCTTATGCCGATATTACTTTTGATGGTTATAAAGCTCCTTCTATTATGCAAGTTGAAGGCGCTAAAGATCATTGTGTCGAATTTTTTTCACTGTCTAAAAGTTATAATATGCCTGGCTGGAGAGTAGGCTTTATGGTGGGTAATGATAAATTAGTGTCTGCCTTGGGAAGGCTGAAGTCATATTTAGATTACGGCATGTTCACCCCTATTCAGGTTGCGGCTATCGCGGCTTTAGAAGGTCCTCAAGAATGTGTTACAGAGATTAGGGACATGTATCAAATGCGGCGGGATGTATTATGTGAGGGTATGAATGCGGCTGGATGGGAGGTTGAAAAACCTAAAGCAACTATGTTCGTTTGGGCAAAAATACCACCATCGCTTATAAAGCTAGGTTCGTTAGAATTCTCCAAAATGTTATTGGCCAGTGCGAAAGTTGCGGTTTCTCCAGGTATCGGTTTTGGCCAATTTGGGGATGATTACGTCCGCTTTGCGCTCATCGAAAATGTACATAGGACCCGTCAGGCCATTCGTGGAATTAAAGAAATGATGCGTGGAGTAACATAGTATGGGTTCCTCTAAGATGATAAAACTGGGTTTCGTTGGGTTCGGGACGGTTGGCCAGAGCACGTTTATCGCCCTGGAGCGAAACTTATATCAAATAAAACAGCAGATGGGATATGAGCTAGAAGTTGTTTCCGTAGCTGTCAAGGATTTGGAGAAAAAACGTGTTGTAGAGCTGAGTGGCGTACGGTTGACCGATGATCCGTTTGAGGTTGTTTTAGATCCCAATGTTGATATTGTCGTTGAGTTGATTGGTGGGACAGAGATTGCTCATGAATTAGTCTCTGCTGCGATCGCGAATGGCAAACACGTCGTGACAGCGAATAAAGCTCTAATAGCAAATTTTGGCGATGAAATTTTATTGTCAGCACAAAATGAAAACATTTTGTTTCGCTTCGAAGCGGCAGTTGCGGGAAGTATTCCTATCATCAAAGCACTTAGTGAATCTGTTCGAGGGAATAGGATTAAAGCGGTGGTTGGAATTATCAATGGCACATGTAACTTTATGCTGTCAGAAATGGCTGCCAAACAAGTTAGTTTTGTATCGATTTTGAGCGAAGCTCAACGGTTGGGTTACGCGGAGGCTGACCCGTCATTCGATGTTATGGGCACTGATGCCGGGCATAAACTAGCGATTCTGTCTGCGATAGCTTTCGGCACCGAATTTCAATTTGAGAAGATTCATGTAGAAGGTATACAGAATGTTTTGCCGGAGGATATTGCATATGCAAAAGGGTTAGGTTATCAAGTTAAACATCTTGCGATAGCAGTAAAAACGCGGAACGGACTGGAGCTAAGAGTGCACCCCGCATTGATACCACTAGATCATATCCTCGCTAGCGTCGATGGGGTAGTGAACGCAATTTTAGTTGATGGTGATTTGTCGGGGCCATTAATGTTTTCCGGTGCAGGCGCTGGAGGTGATGCCACAGCTTCCGCCGTAATATCCGATATCATTGATGTGGCAAGTGTAGCTCACACGGGTGGAACTAGATTCATGGCGGTTCGGCCAGAAAAGTTGTCTGATTATCCTATTACCGCTTTCACGGAGTCTGTCAGTGGCTACTATGTCCGCGTAGAGGCTAAAGATAGGCCTGGTGTTTTAGCAGAAATTAGTCGAGTGCTCGCATCTTTTAACGTTAGTATTGAGGCTATTCATCAAAAAGAGGCGAAAGAAGGAGCGAGTACGACGGTACCGATCATCATCCTTACAGGTAGGATGGCAGAAAAAGCAATTCGAGAGGTGTGCGAAATTCTTGCTAGTTCAGATAGCATCACAGGTAGTGCTATCTGCTATAAAGTGGAGGACTTTCAATGGGCGACTTAGAAGGTTTCCGTTACAGTGGATTGATCGAGCGTTACCGTGAACGATTACCAGTTGACAAAGACACTAAAATAATTAGTTTGAGTGAAGGAGATACGCCTCTAATTAGGTTAGATAATCTAATGAGGGAGATCGGACACGACATACAGTTATATGCCAAGTTCGAAGGAGCGAACCCCACTGGGTCGTTTAAGGATCGGGGTATGACCATGGCTGTGACGCAAGCAGCGAATGAAGGGGCACAAGCAATAATATGCGCTTCCACCGGAAATACGTCAGCATCTGCAGCCGCCTATGCAGCCAGGGCCGGTATTAAGGCGTTTGTCATAATTCCAGAAGGGAAAATAGCTTTAGGCAAACTTGCTCAGGCGATGATACAAGGTGCTATAGTTTTGCAGATCCAAGGTAATTTTGATGATGGAATGCAGATAGTAAAGAATATCGCTGATGTGGCACCAGTAAAAATCGTAAATTCAGTCAACCCCTATCGATTGCAAGGACAAAAAACAGCGTCTTTTGAAATTATCGATGCATTAGGACGAGCTCCGGATTACCACGCATTGCCTGTTGGTAATGCGGGTAATATTAGCGCGTATTGGGCGGGGTTTTGTGAGTATGCGACGAAACGACCGGTGAAAGGATGTGTCAGAGCAGGAGAAAATGAACCATTCGCATATAAATTTCCACCAGTAGTAGATAGTGTGCCTGCGATCTGCGGCTATCAGGCTGAATTAGCGAATCCTTTTGTGCAAAGAGAAATGATTGCAGAGCCTGAAACTATCGCGACGGCTATCCGTATAGGAAGACCTCAATCCTGGGAATTTGCTTGGGCCGCCCATGACGAGTCTAGGGGGTGGTTCGATTCACTAAGTGATCGTGAGATACTTCAGGCGCAAGCATTGCTTGCTGAGCGGGAAGGACTATTTTGTGAGCCAGCGTCTGCCATAAGCGTGGGCGGAATATTACGGGATATCAGGCGTGGCAAGATAGCGGATGGGAGTGTCATTACTGCAACTCTAACTGGGCACGGTTTAAAAGATCCTGACACTGCAATTCAACAGTGTAAGACCAGCCCTTTATCTGTCTCGGCTAATGTTGATTCAGTTAAGCGTGCTATTTTAGATAACTTATGAACTGAAATATGAGAAAGTCCGGCAGCTGTCTTGAGATCCTAGTACCCGAACTCTCCGCTTGCATCCATGAAGTCAATGATAAGGGTTGGAACCAAGAGTTAACTCTTCTCCAAGTGTTGTCTCGCGCTGATCACGCTAGATCGTCTGATGTGAAATTTGATGAATACTTGCTTGGAGCATGCGGTATTAAAGTTGAGTCAGATGGTTATGTGTCCCAAGCCGCCGTCCTAGCATATGCTGATAGTGGTTTAATCAATTCGGTCCCTATACTCTGTAGTGACCCTGTCTTCCTTAAGGGTGATCCCAGTCGATTGATGCTTTTTGATGCGGAGAGTATTGGTATTAATAAATCTGAAGCTGATTCATTAGTCGCTGTGTTAAATGATTTTTTTAGGCGTGACGGGCTAAAAATCTGGTACAAAGATCCGCGTCGATGGTTCATTGAAGGTTTGAATGACACAACTTATGCAGGTACATCACCGACCAAACTTACTGGTACTCCCTTAGAACCTGATATGGCCTCGAGAAAAGCACTGGGTGGGCTAGGTCGTATTATGACCGAGGCCCAGATGGTTCTGCATGATTGTGAAGTAAACAAGCGTCGTTTGCGAGAGGAGAAGCCGCCAGTGAATAGTATTTGGCTGTGGGGGGCTGGTGAACAACCAGTAGTATCTAAACCTAAAATAACTGCAGTGTTTACCAATGACTATTTTAGTACTTCCTGTGCAAAATTGAGTGGTCTGTTGGTGCGCGGTTTGGAAGATATAGACCTTTCTATGATACGGGACGGAACCCGAGGTTTAGTCGCTATTCCTCCGAGATATAATCTCAGGGAAACGAATCTAATCCTTCACCGTGTTATTACTCACGCAGTAAGTAGCCTAAAGTCAGGGGCGCTAGCTAATTTACTTATCGTTTCTGACAGGAATACGTTTCTGTTAGACCGCAGAATGCTAAGACGATTCTGGAGGCGGAAGAAATCGTTAATGCGATGCATCGCGGAGAAAATTAGATGACAGCGAGTCTAGCTATTAAAAGTAGACTAGTACCATCTAGGCACAATCTGCCTGATTCCTTGGATCCTGTTTTACAAAGGATATTGTCTGCACGAGGAGTTTTAACCTCCGATGATCTAGACAT
>CAJWTO010000104.1 GCA_913047675.1 uncultured Pseudomonadota bacterium
GTAGGAAACTGAAACAGGAAACTTGGTGGAAGGCCATGTGGGAGAGAAGAACGCGAGCTGGGACGATGAACATTCTAGACGACAAAATGCGGTTGGCCGGATGCGCGATGATCCACGAAGCAACGCATAAGCTTATCGACGAATTTGGGCTCGATTACTATAAGCAAGCGATTAGAGAAATTGTTGAAGAGTCGAGACGGCGCGTTGTGGATAATATGAAATCCACAATGGTGCCCGGCACCTATAATGGGGCCGCTTTTCGTATGGCGCAATACAAAGGGCTACAAACAATCTGGTCGCATGCGGACAAAAATACCCTGATCCACATCAGAGCCAGTGTCGAGCCCAATGAAAATGGGCTAATGGTAGATACAGAAGGGACCTCTCGGTGGGGGAACCACGCCTATAACGCCACCCCTGGGGCCACCGATGCTGCGTTGTTTTTGGGGATGATTAATTCATTCTCTCACAATACAAAAGTCACCGCAGGCATAGAATTAGCAGTTCAGCGAAATTATCCCAAGGGCTCAATACTGAACCCTGATAATGAGTACACCAGCAACGCGAATCCATGGGCCCAGACAGTGACTCTGAATAACATAGGATTCGGTGCGGTTAGTCGCGCAATGTTCTGTTTTGGCTACCTTGAGGAAGCGTTCTGCATAGACGGCAACTGGGGAGCTTGGCAAGGGCAAGGAACGGCGAAAGACGGAACTGCATATGGTTTCACGAACTTTGAATGGCTTGGAGGATCTGCTCGAGGCGCCTGGTGCTTCAAAGATGGTGAACCATTAGCATGGGCTGCTTGGTCTCAAATGGCGACTATAGGCGATGCGGAAGAATTTGAAAGTACTGTGCCTCCGATGTTTTATTTGGGACGAAAATTGCTCCCAGGTTACTTTGGTTCTGGTAAATATCGGGGTGGCCCAGGGGAATCTGCCGTTCACTGGTGCGTAGAACCTGGCAAACATATTGGAATTACTAGACCCAATGGCGGGCTTTCTTCAACTGCTTCTGTTGCACTTGGGATGAACGGAGCTTACCCCGGCCCTTCCAGCTTCATGATATCGGCTCGCGGCACTAATTTAGATGAGGTCAACAAAAAAGGATTAGCCCCAAGAGATGCTCGAGAACTGTTGGAGATGACGGATAGTGGTGAACTTAAAGTTGATGATCTGCAAGTTTGGAAAATGGACTGTCCAGAGCTATCCATGAAAAATAATGATCTATTTGTCGACGCGGCCGGCTCCTCTGGAGGTTGGGGAGATCCACTTGACCGCGATCCCAGTGCAGTTATCGAAGATCTAAACTCAGGCGTTTGTCCTGACTACGACTTCGTAAAAGAAATGCATGGCGTCATTGCTGAGCAAGCTCCTGATGGCACTTGGACTTTAGACCAAGCGTCTACTGACGCAAAACGCGTAGATTTGCGCAAGAAAAGGCTCAGCGAGTCATCTGACCTTAAAGATTGGTGGGCAGGAGAGCGAGATATCGTACAAAATGCTGCGTTCTTCCCAGAGGTGGGTCTTATGTACAACGAGAGCTTGAGCTTCGACAAATTTAGAAAAGAATTTACGTCATTTTGGAATTTACCCCTAGAATTTAACGTGCTGGAGGGGTGAAATGGAAGATGATATCTCGATCAGCAAAGGCATTATTGAACAGCTTGTAGAAGGCACCATAGACGATGACAACGTCGATAGACTTCTCAAATTGCCAAAGAAAGACAGTGACAGATTCTTTACGTACATTGAGGTACTTCAGGAACGTGTATCATGGAACGATCCCATACTCCTGAGGCTCTCTGATAAACTTTATATCGTAAGTAAAGGTCATGGAAAACGCGTAACCCAATGCGAATGTGGCTTCGAGTTTGGTGATTATAGAACGAATTGGAAACTTGCCAGTAAAATTCGCACCCGAAAAACTGCCGAAGAGATGAAGGCCGTGTACGATCCCGCCCCGGCGGTTCCCGAAGCAGGCTGGCAAGAAGTCCGCGAATACTTTTGTCCTGACTGTGGTACTCAGCATGCAGTTGAAGTAGTGCCCCCAGGATACCCAGTGATTTTTGAAATGCTTCCCGATCTGGATAAATTCTACGCTGACTACTTAGGACGCCCCCTCGCGGATGCCTCTGAGGACTGGTATAGAGACAGAACGTCAGAAACTACTGCTACTTGGAACCAATAAGCAAATCTATCTGTTCTGTCGATTGCACATTACGCGATTGATGCTAATTTTTTTGGAGAAATAAGACAATGAGCACTATAGCTCCCAAAGGCGATGCTGACCAAGATCTAATTCTAGCGCTAGACGCGGGCGGGACCATGACCGATGCAATACTAGTAAAGCCTGACGGAACGTTTACGGTAGGTAAATCAATTAGTCGTAAAGATGACCAACAAAAAAGCTACCGCGATTCTGTTGCCGACGCAGCTCAATCTATAGGGCTCACTTCTGAAACAGTACATTCTAGACTTGCTGCAGACGTTTACTGCGGAACGGGTATGTTAAATACTATTTTGACTGGCGACGGGAGAAAAATCGGCCTCATAGTAACTAGAGGTTTTGAAGATTTAACCGTAATGGAAGGCGGCTTAACTTATCTCGGCCAGAGCCAAGCAGAGGCGTTGCATCAGCAACTTCATAAACACACTACCCCACTGGTAGATCCTAAGAATGTACTGGGCGTGAGCGAACGAATTGGTGGTGGTTGCTACTTAGGTGAAATTCATCTCCCCGCTGGACATGTGCTAATACCCTTAAATGAGGAACAAGTCAGAACTGCGACTAAAAAGCTTATTGCAGAAGAATGTGAAGTTATAGGGATACTGTTTCTTTATTCTTTCGTAGATCCACGACATGAGCATCAGGCAAAATTAATTGCAGAGGATGAAATTAAAAAAGCAGGATCTTCCGTATCGGTAGTTTGTTCGGCAGATATTGCTCCGGTAGCAAAAGAAAATAGCCGACTAAAAAGTTTGATGTTTCAGTGCTTTGCTGCAGAACAAGTAAAAGAGTCGCTTCTAGATGTAGAGAGGTCGGCTCAAGAACTTGGTTTTCAAGGCAGGCTTCTGACACTACTTTCGTATGGCGGCGCTGTCAATATGGACTACACGCGTCTTTACGAAACTATGATATCGGGACCTGTTGGCGGTTTAATCGGCGCACAGTTTTTAGCTAACGTTTTGGACCTAGATAATATAGTTACCGCAGATATGGGCGGTACAAGCTTTGATGTCGGATTAATAATAGACCGAAGAATAAATATAGCTAAAAGTGCTGATATCGCCGGTCATCGTTTGGCGTTACCAATGGTGGAACTCGACTCAGCTGGTCAAGGGGCGGGCTCAGTGGTTTGGGTAGATGAATATAAGCGACTGCATGTAGGTCCCGACTCTGCAGGCGCTAAGGTAGGTATTTGTCTTAATTATGACAAGCTAACTGTTACCGATATCAATGTGGCTCTTGGCTATGTCGACCCTAATTACTTTCTTGGCGGACAGGTATCTCTTGACCGAGAAAAAGCTCTAAAGGCATTGAAAGAGACTGTCGCTGACCCTTTGGGCTTAGACGTGTATGAGGCGGGCGCTGGCTTACTCGCCATGATCAATGAGGAGATGAATGATCTCCTCAGAACTATGGTAGCTTCGAAAGGATATGATACGCATGACTTCACTATGCTCTATTATGGGGGCGCGGGTCCTGTTCACATGTATGGTTTTGCCGAAGGAATAGAATTTAAAGACGTAATAACAGTTCCGTGGGCGGCTGGATTCTCAGCCTTCGGAGCAGCCTGCGCTGAATACATGCATCGTTACGACCGCGGAACACGCGCCTTGATTCCTAATGGTTCAAGTGACGAACATCTGCAAAGTGTAGCGGACGAGATAAGCCAAGCCTGGAGGGATTTAGAAAAAGAAGCGTTCACACAAATGAAAGCCGAAGGAATTGATCCGGACACAATAACTTTTAGATACGCTGTCTCAGCCCGATATATGGGTCAAATAGAGAGCTTCAACACTGCCCTGAACTCGGGTCAGATGAGCGGTCCAGCAGATGTTCAAAATTTAATCGAAGCATACGAGGATATGTATGCGAAAGTTTACCCAGAAGGAGCGAAATTTGGAGCTGCAGGTTATTCCCTAACTGATATTCACCTTGAAGCAATTGCTGACAAACCCCAACCACACCTAATAAAACATGAATTGGCTTCTGAGGAACCACGTCAGAACGCCTTTGTTGAAGCTCGACAGGTATTCCATAAGGACAAGTGGGTAGAATTTAACGTTTGGGAAATGGCGGAGCTATTACCAGGAAATATAGTCAAAGGCCCGTCCATCATTAGGGATCCGATGACTACCGTAGTTATTCCTCCTGATAAACAAATGCAGTTAGACGAATACCTAATTTTGCACTACAGCTAATATACGCAGGTCAATCATGAAATTAGTAACTTTTTCAGAAAAAGGCGAACGCAAGATAGGCCGGTTAGAAGGGGATCAAATAATTGATTTGTCCAACGCTAGTCTTCCCGAGGATATGACGGCGTTAATTTCTTGTCCTGAGTCGTTAAAAATTGCTGAAAGTATTTCTGGTGAATCCCGTTTATTAAGCGATTTAGAGCTACTGTCACCTATACCCAATCCTAAAAAAATTATAGCTATCGGGTTAAACTATAAAGATCACATAGAAGAAACTGGATTGGCTACCCCAGAATTTCCAATGTTCTTTAACAAGCAATCTACTTCGGTAAATGGACCTTATAGCGATATTCATCTACCCAAAGTGTCTGATAAGCTCGATTACGAAGGCGAGATGGGCTTTATTATCGGTAAAAAGTGTAGGCATGTATCCCGAGAGGAAGCCAGTAGTGTCATCGCCGGATATGTCGTGTGTAACGATGTCAGTGTTCGAGATTGGCAAATGAAAGCTCAGACTTTTACTCTTGGGAAATCGTTCGATACCCACAGTCCATTCGGACCTTGGTTAACAACTGCGGACGAAATTGAGGATCCACACAATCTTATAATCAAGACCTGGGTCAATGATGAGCTAAGACAGAATTCAAACACCCGACATTTAGTCTTTGATTGCTATGATCAAATTGCCACTTTAACTGCCGCCTTCACATTAGAAGTTGGTGACGTAATACTTACAGGTACGCCCAGTGGCGTCGGAATAGGATTTGATCCTAAAAAGTTTTTAGGCGCCGGAGATCGGGTGCGCGTAGAGATA
The DNA here is from genome assembly GCA_913047675.1 of uncultured Pseudomonadota bacterium. Taxonomy (GTDB): domain Bacteria; phylum Pseudomonadota; class Gammaproteobacteria; genus UBA4457. The sequence continues at coordinate 5,239 of CAJWTO010000104.1, forward strand.
GAAAAGTTAGGTCACATTGAAAATACGGTAGTGCCGGAGCCCGCTTCCACTAAACTCATACAAGCGTAAGCGATAATTTGCGGCCAACCCAACTGGAGTAATCTCTCTGATGAAAGCTTGGCAATTCAGTGAATACGGGAATCATAAAGATGTACTTCATTGGGTTGATAGAGACAACCCTACCCCATCCAGTGAAGGTGCAATTGTTCGGACGTCAGCTGTCTCTTTGAACTTCCCAGATCTATTAGTCACCCAAGGCCTCTATCAAGTGAAATCTCCTCTGCCGGCAGTGCCAGGTGTTGAGGGGGTTGGTATCGTTACTGAGACTGGCGAGGACAGTAAATTCCGTGTTGGTGATAAGGTAGTCGGCTTCTGCCATGGAGGGGGCACGCTCGCTGATTACTTTGAGGTCTCCAACAGTAGCGCGTGGCATGCACCTAAGCATGTACCTGATCCTACCCTCGCCGCTTTAAGCGTAACGTACGGAACATCATATTTCGGACTGGTCCACCGTGCTGATTTACGTCCTGGTGAAACCCTTTTAATACTTGGAGCTGCCGGTGGTGTCGGTCTTGCCGCAATTCAATTAGGGAAAATGCTCGGCGCAAAAGTGATTGCAGCTGCTGGAAGTCAGGAAAAAATTGATGTATGTGTACGCCAAGGCGCCGATCACACTGTAAATTACAAAACCCAAGATTTAGTTGATGAAGTTAGGCGTCTCACTGACGGAAAGGGAGCCAATGTTATATATGATCCCGTCGGTGGTGATATCTTCGAGCAGACGAAGCGTTGCATAGCTTGGGATGGCCGTATCATCATTGTTGGTTTTGCCGGAGGCTCGATCCCCAGAATTGAATGCAATCGTATGCTACTTAAAAATTGCGCAGTTATTGGTTTAGCGTGGGGTCAATACATAGAACGAGATCCGCAGAAAGTTAATTCTGTGCAGAGTCACCTGTACAATCTTTTGGAAATAGGCGCAATAAATCCGGTTATTTATAAGACATTAAGCTTCGAAAGAGTCCATTCTGGGTTCGATTTACTCGAAAATCGAGGCTTCTATGGCAAAATAGTCGTTACTCGATAAAAATATAAGTATATGATTAATATATTTTTTTTCAGAAACTACGATACTAAACCATTATAAATCACATCCAAGTGTTGCTACCAATTAAATACCCGATTATTATGAGGTTCCACGCGCAAGGCGTATGAACAACGAGGATAGTAGAAATAGTCGAAAATAACTGACTTAGAAATTAGAAGGCACCATAGCACACCGTATGACTGTCATTCACAAGACTATCAGTTTCCGCATGACCCAATATCTCTTTCAGGCTCCGATTCTTGCTAACTAAAACACACATAATCACACAATTATTCGCGTTCGCTGTGGCAAACGATTGATCAAGTTACATTGGAGTCGAACAAACACATTTCTACCCTTAAAGAAAAAACAGTTTCTAAACGGTTCTGGCCATTTTGCTGTCGGGCAAGAGCTACTAACTATAGAAGACAGCATTTATAAAAAGGTATAAGTTTATGGATATTTATGTTGGAAACCTAT
>CAJWTO010000105.1 GCA_913047675.1 uncultured Pseudomonadota bacterium
CTATTGCCGTCCATAATCAAACGAACAATTCTTGTAATGCTAGAGGAGTAGAGATGCAGTTTGATGATGGGATTATCGCTGTAGTCAAAAAAGACTGCCCCACGTGCATTTTGATTGAACCGGTCTTGAAGGATATTGAAGATAGAGGCTTGCATATAACTATTTTCTTTCAAGACGAATCTGATTTCTTATCGACCTCAAAAAACATCGATGATACCAGCCTAGAGGCTTCCTACTTTCTAAATATAGAAACCGTTCCTTCATTAATTAAAATTGAAAAAGGTGAAGAGACTACACGAGTAGTTGGCTGGGAGCGCGTTGAATGGCAGGAGTTTTTTGAGGAGCAGGGATTAGGCATGGGTTTACCAGATTGGAAACCCGGTTGCGGTTCTCTTTCGGTGGAAGAGGGAGTCCTCGAGCGACTCGCAGTAAAGTTTGGAGGGGTAGATTTTTACTCTCGTAAACTCAAAATACCGTCTTTGGTGGATGATATCGAATACTGTTACGAGCAGGGATGGACTGATGGTTTACCTGTTATACCTCCTACCGAAGAACGCGTATTGAAAATGCTAAATGCTTCTCCACGCTTACCTAACGAAATTATGGGCAGCGTTCCGCCTCACTCGGTAAATTGCCCTGTTGTCAAAGTCGCGATAAATGCTGTGATGGCAGGGTGCAAACCGGAATATTTTCCTATTGTATTAGCGGCGGTCGAAGCCGCTTTAGACGATAGGTTTTGTCTTGGAGGATTGCTGGCTACAACTTGGTTCTCTGGGCCGATGGTTGTTGTTAATGGACCGATTAGAGAAGCGGTAGACATGAATTGGTCTGGCAATCTACTTGGTCAGGGTAACCGTGCGAATGCGACTATTGGGCGTGCATTGCAATTAGTTGTCCGCAATGTTGGGGGAGGACATCCAAAAGGTACTGACCAGTCAACTTTTGGTACTCCAGTGAAGTATGGGTTGTGCTTCGCAGAAGACGAGGAGACACCTTGGACCACATTGGCGGAAGATCAAGGTATTGCACGAGATAGATCTGCGGTAACAGTCTTTAGTGCTGATGGTCCGCTTGGCTGTGTCGATCAAAATTCCCGTGCGCCTGAGGGAGTGGTCGAATCTCTTGCGGGCTCCTTAAGAAGTATTAATCATGTGGAAATGGCCAATGCATCGGATGCGGTGATCCTTATTGGTCCTGAACATGGGCGAGTTTTTGATCTTGCCGGGTGGAGTAAAGCGGACACAGTCTCAGCGTTACACGAGAATTTATTCATCGATGGCGCTGATTTAGGCATGACGTCTGATGAAGTGATCGAGGACTTGGCGCAAAGTAAGAATAAAATCCCTAAGTTCAGAGAAGAAGGACTACAGTTAATAAGAGCGGGAGGCGATGCAGGATTGTTTTCTGCGATTATCCCAGGTTGGTTAATGAAAGGTGAGTTGGGTACAGACCCCGTGACAAAGGAGATATAGAATGAGTTTAATTGTATTAGATCCCACTGGAGAGCTTGAGCCGTCATTTCGACAACCTCTTGGTAAGCCGAATTCGTTGGAAGGTCTGACGTTAGGTCTTCTGGATATTTCAAAAGCGAAGGGCGACGTATTTTTAGATCGGCTCGAGACGCTTTTTACTGAGAAAGGTGTGGCTGTCCGGCGTTATAAAAAGCCAACTTTTGCGAGGCCTGCGCCTACAGAGCTTTTGCAGGAGATCGCGACTAATGTAGATGTCGTGATAGAAGGACTTGCTGACTGAGGTTCTTGCACGTCGTGCAGTTTGCAGGACATAAAAGAACTAGATAATAGAGGGATACCAGGCGGATTTGTCGCCTCAGATGTTTTTGTAGACGCCGCGCGCTCCCATAGTGAAGCGATAGGTTTCCACGCGAACAGTTTGTTTGTAGCACATCCGATACAAGACCGGACTGACAGTGAGTTAGTAGAGCTAGCGGATGAGGCATTTTCGTCCGCGGTAGAACTGATCTGCTCTCAGGCAAACTAACTAAATATAGGGAAGGGTTTGAAGTTACCTTTTAGTATATCGATAGAATTCGAAGAACGAAGCCAACTTTCGATAGCAGTTGCGTAGACTCGCCTAAAATCTGTTGTATGGATCAGGTTGTCTGTCTCGTCTAGTGTACCTAAAATTGGAGGTTTTCCGTAGTGTCCCCCGATTACTGGTTTGCCGGCCATAAACATGGTGTTAGCAGTTCCATGGTCAGTTCCTAGATTGGCATTTTCTCCTACGCGTCTGCCGAACTCAGAAAACATCATTAAAGTGACGTGTTCAGCCATACCAATACGCTCCATATCTTCTAGGAAGCCATTTATTGCATCACCGGCGTACATTAATAGTCGTTGATGTAAATCTTTCTGATGTACGTGCGTGTCGAACGCGTTGTTTCTAAATGCTAAATAATAAATTTGCGTCTCAAAACCTGCAGCAATACATGCTGCGACTTGGTCGAGCTGCGAAGGCGCGATACCGTAGTCAACTGGAGTCTGATAGCTTGCACAAGCTTCTCTTACTTTTCGCGACGCGGATTTGGCACTAGCCGCGACTGAACTGAGGAAGGTGCGAGTTGTTTCAGTTCTAGGATGTCCCGTCGGACCGTTGGGTGGTATTGTCATCACACCATTAGGATTGATGCGGCGAAAGAGATCAGGATCATCAAAAACGACAGGTGTGTGATAACGACTGGTCACCGCTAACGATTGCGATGTGTCAATGTTAATAATAAAATTTTCTGGAGCATCCGGCGCTAGGAAGTCGGCTGTTTTTCCACACCACCCGTAGGCATCGCCGCTGTTTGGTGAGGCGGTATGCCAATAGGCCATGGAGGTGAAATGAGAATAAGATGGCCGCTCATAACCACAGCCATGGATTACCGCGACATTCCCTTTATCCCACTGCTGCTTAAGACCGGCTAAACCCAAATTCATTCCCCACTCGTCATCTAGCTTTAAGATCTCGTTTGGGCGTAACCCTATATTAGGTCTGGCTCTATAATAGTCGTCGTTTCTATAAGGAATAATAGTATTTAGCCCATCATTGCCGCCAGACAATTCAAATACCACCAGAATACGAGGCTGGTTTATCACCGCACTTAGTTTCGTCAAAGGATTTAGTCCTGCTGACAGGGTTGCAGCGACGCCCCCTTTGAGTAATTGTCTTCTTTTCATAGCGTGATCCTCTGTATCTTTCTAACCCAGCTGATATTCTGGAAGGCTAAGTATCGCGTGTAAAAGGGTACGCAAGGGCATTTCGAGCGAGTTGGTATGCTGTGACAAGTCGTCGTCTCCGACTTCCTTTAGAAGTAATTGTCCGAGTGTTATGCGGGTGTGTTCGCCCAACGGGACCGATATAAATCGACGCACAAGGTAATCGACTACTTGCTCTTTAGTGTTCAATTTTTCGCTAACAATCATATTAGTGAGACTGATTTGAGGGAGATCTCTTTCTATCGGCAAGACTCGTTCGATTGCCATCTGCCAGCCACGGTAACTACCGAATCGAGTATTAAATTCCTCATTCCTGTCGGTTTGGTTCGACAGTGCCGCGACTTCTGAATAGTCAGACGTGGGCTTAGTAGCTTCGGTTATTGAAGCACCATCTCGGATCTTTTGGTGCACATTGATGATGCGGTATTGGATTTCTCCTGGATACTTATCCCACGGTATGAATTCAATATCAGGAAACATTAGATTGTAAGCAAAGTTTCCGCGTTGTATCAAAAGACTAGGCGTGATCCAAGCTTTCCCGTAGCTCCACCCTGCTACAGTAGGAGGGTGCATTAATCGCTGACCTAAACTACCAGTGACGTGGTTAAAGTCGGGCGCTCCTGGAAATTTATCCAGTCCTAATTTTCTATATGTCGAAACGACTAGCTCAGTAGGACTTTTGATCCGCGTACCAACAACCTTGGTAGAGTAGAAATTTTCAGATAGAAATAAAAGTTTGAGAAACGGTCTAATTTCATAGTTCAAATCTTGCAGTTGCTGACCAAGAGCCTTCCTAAGTTTTGGGTCAATATTTTCAGAAACGAAAAAGGCGTATATTTTTGAGGCAATGAATTCGGCGGACACTTGTTGTTCAAGAATTATTTCTATGACTTCTTCGCCGCTCAGATTGCCCGTATGGCCTAGAAAAGTTTTAGAGCCGTAGTCATGTTGGTCGCGGTTTAGAACAAAGTCGAGGCCTCTATAATTCCATCCAGTAAAGGCTCTAGCAGCCTCTCTCACATCTTGCTCAGTGTAGTGTCCGACACCCATAGTGAAAAGCTCCACAATTTCGCGGGCAAAATTTTCGTTAGGTGACTCCTTGATATTTACGCCAGCATCAAGAAAAGCTAGCATTGCCGGATCTTTTGCAACGGCAACCATCAATGTGCGAAAACTCCCAAGGCCTTCCGTTTGAAAAAGTTGCAGTTGTTTTAGCATTTTCCTGTAATCGCGAACCTTGTCTTCGTTAGTCGCGAAATGGCCGTGCCAAAAAAGGGCCATTTTTTCAGTCAAAGGCGTATCCGTGAATACCATTCGCTCGCCCCACCACTGAGCAACTCGATCAGTTTCTAGTCTGCTAGCGCGTAACCAGTAAAAAAATTTATTTACTATTGGTTGGAGGGGACGATTTCCGTTCGGTCTAACTTTGATGCCAAGTGCCTGCCCTGTTTCATTCGCAAGTTTTGTAGTCGCTGGTCGACTTGCTGGAAACGGTTCCAAGCCAGGATCGAAGATTCCTGAGTGCTCGAATTTAAGTAGATGAGAATTAGTTCTCTTAGGATCCACTAAAGAGTCGACTGCCTCTTCAGGAGATACTTCCAGTAGCTTGTAGATTTGCGAGGGGGTACCGCCAAAACCGGCTCTCTCTAGGAGGTGTGCAGCCTTTTCGTAAGACCAGTCAGATTCTTTAAGGGGTTTAAATTCCGCCAATAAGTTGCTATCCAGCTCGTAGGCATTGGCACCTGATCCGGCACTGAGTAGGATAAAACATATGAATTTATTTAGTAGTAGTCTCATATAGTTATATCGAAATTCCATCTATCGCTAGGCTCTATTTTTTACTGCTCAGGAGGTAAGTCTACCTTGTATAATTCCGCGGCGTTGGACCACAAGATCTTTTCTTTTATCTCAGGATCGCAGTCGCCTAACCCCTCAGAAATCCTTGACTGTATCTCATCTCCAAATAAAGAAGTAGGGTGAGGGAAATCTGTTTCGAATAAGATGTTATCTACTCCTACGGCATCAATCAATTTTTTAGGCGCGACTTGCTCAAACCAATAACAGCCGTAGACATTTTTCTTGAAGTATTCTGATGGTGGCATCGCGAGATCGGGACGTTGCTTTCTTACGCTATTACCTTCAAATTGATAATCCAACGCTTCGAGGACGAACGGTATCCAACCAATACCTGACTCAACGGAAACAAATTTAATACTAGGAAATTTAGCAAGCACACCTGACAGCAGCAGATCGGTCAGTTGAACTCCGTTTCTCATGAAAAATTCAACTGATAGCTCAGTAAACGCCGCCATCTTACCCACAACTTCTGATTTTTCTCTTACTAGCCCACCTTCCATATTGCCCGAACCAATATGAAAGCTGATAGGTAAATCGCACTCACATGCTGCCTGCCATAAAGGATCCCAATGCGGGTCTCCTAAAAATGGCTGCCCATGAGATTGGGGGTCACCTGTAAAAAGGATCCCTTTGTGGCCTTTTTTAGCACACCGGTAGACTTCGGCTACCGATTGATCAATATCCCAGAACGGCAACGACGTGATGGCTAATAGTCTGCGGGGGTCAGCCGACGCCCACTCAGTTTGCCAGTCATTATAAACTTGCACACATGTAAGCATAAGTTCTGGATCTTTCAGTTTGAGAAATGCTTGGTTGCCGAACCCACCAACATTAGGGTACATAACCATCGCCCAGATACCATATTGATCCATGTATTTTAGACGTTCGTGAGCGTCCCAGGCGCCGGGGTGCATATCGTCGTAGTCATTTGGAGGATTCATCATATCTCCTACGCCAGCAGTCGCATTAAAGCCTAATCGAGCGATTGCCGTATCACCGATGTACCACATTACTCGTCCTCGCTTGTTCTTGGCGACGTATGGCACTTTGTCTCGCATCCTTTCAGGTACTCGTGAGGTCCAAAGATCTCCTCGCTCTGTTACATGAGTATCGACGTCAATAATGTGATATTGCGGCATAACTTTTTTCTCCCCGACTACCTATTGCTTCTGTGCGAACCATAGTAGACTAACTCTGATACGCGATTTTTGCGAGCGAAAATCAATGTGTGGCTGGAGAAAGGGGGAGAACCAAAGTGCATGATTTATTGATTAAGAACGGCCTGGTAGTTGATGGTACCGGCGAACCCGGGTTTATGGCTGACGTTGCGGTGAAAGATGGAAAGATTGTCTCTGTAGGAAAGATCTCAGAGAACGCGAAACAGGTTATAAACGCTGAAGGGCAAATCGTCTCTCCTGGGTTCGTTGATGGTCACACACACATGGATGCTCAGATTTTCTGGGATCCATTGGGACAGTGCTCTTGTTATCACGGCGTCACAACTGTGATGATGGGCAACTGTGGGTTTACTTTGGCGCCTTGCGCTGAGAAAGATGCTGACTTTGTTTTTCGAAATTTAGAAAGAGCGGAGGACTTGCCTCGTGACGCTATGCGGGAGGGAATTAAATGGCAATGGGAGACTTTTAGGGAATACCT
>CAJWTO010000106.1 GCA_913047675.1 uncultured Pseudomonadota bacterium
TATGGTACTTTATTTGTAAATCTCTCAGGCTCAATGGCTATCGGTGCGCTATTTGTCTTTTTGGCTGGGAAGCCGTTATTTGATGAGATCTGGAAACCTTTATTATTTATCGGGTTATTGGGCGGGTTCACCACCTTTTCTGCCTTTGCGATTGAGACTTTGCGTTTAGTAGAAAATGGTAACCTCCTACTAGCGATGGCTAATATCTTAGGTAACGTTTTTCTATGTGTGTGTGCATGCTGGCTAGGTTGTCAGGGTGCAAAAATTTTTGTTGAGTGATTTTCTGTGGCGATGCTTTTAGTTGCGATGTTTGATAAAATATACAGTCTAAAAATTAATTCGACACGACTTCATGGGTCACTTTTATGTTAGATTCTCAACTTTTAAGAAAAGACCTACCTCAGGTGATTTCACGCTTAGCGCGACGAGGATTTGTCTTCGATGAGTCAACGTATAACACGCTAGAAAGTGAACGAAAACAATTGCAAATCCAGACCGAGAGTCTGCAGGCCGATAGGAACAAATTAAGTAAAGAAGTCGGTCGTATTAAAAGCTCGGGAGGCGACGCGTCAGCAATTGTTGAAGGTGTAGGTAGGTTGGCTGAAGAATTGAAATCAATTAACTCTGAATTAATTTTGGTACAGTCCAAATTAGAGAGTTTTTTTCTCAATCTACCTAATTTGCCGATGGATGATGTTCCTCTAGGATTAGATGAAAGTGGTAACCAAGAATTAAGAAAGTGGGGCGTTGCCCCTGAAATGGAATTTTCACCTAAGGATCATGTCGATTTAGGTAGCTCGTCAGGCGAACTAGATCTCGAAGCCGCTACTAGATTGTCTGGTGCTCGTTTTTCAGTACTAAAGGGACGCATAGCGAAATTACATCGGGTTCTAGGTCAATTTATGATTGACGTCCACACCGAAGAACACGGCTACGTCGAAATACAGGTCCCATTGCTAGTTAGTGAAGAAACTATGACTGGTACTGGCCAATTACCTAAATTTAAAGAAGATCTCTTTATGGTGGGCGATCAAAATTTTTATTTGATTCCGACCGCTGAGGTACCCGTTACCAACATCGGACGTAAGATGATTTTCAAGAAAAAAAATTTACCTTTGAAGTTTGCTTGCTTGTCTTCTTGCTTCCGCAGTGAGGCTGGCTCGTACGGTAAAGATACACGAGGTTTGATTCGGCAGCACCAATTTGAGAAGGTGGAATTAGTTCAATTTGTTCATGCTGCGGAATCGATGCAGAGATTGAATGAGTTGACGAGTCACGCGGAGACAATTCTGCAGCGTTTAGAGCTACCTTATCGTGTGGTTGAATTATGTACGGGTGATCTTGGGTTCTCTGCAGCTAAAACATTTGATTTAGAAGTTTGGATGCCAGGACAAAATTGCTACCGCGAGATATCATCGTGCAGTAATTTTGTAGATTTTCAGGCGCGTCGAATAGGGGCTAGAGTAAAGAATTCGTCAGATGGCAAAAACGTGCTAATCCATACAATAAATGGTTCAGGTCTAGCGGTAGGAAGGACGTTAATTGCTGTGATGGAGAACTACCAACAAGAAGATGGTCGTATCAAAATTCCTGAAGTGCTACAGGATTATTTTTCAGGCGATGTCTACCTTTAGCACATAAGTGAAGAGATTCGGGTAGACGCACATCAAACGATCCACATTAGTATAACCACTAATAGTGCAACTAATGTGATAGGCATTACAAAACTAGACCAATCACCGCTTTTTGCCTTAGGGCTATGTTTAACCATGTTTTTGGCCTGCGGCAGCAGCAGTATAACCATCGTCGCAAGGAGCAATGCCGTGCCTATCTTTAACCACATCTCTAGACGACCTTGGTAACGTTTACTAGCCTCAAGCTACTCGTCTCGAGCAAATCCTAATAAATGCAATAGGCTGATAAATAGGTTGAATATATTCAAGTAGAGTTGCACGGTGGCAATTACATAATTGTCTATGCCGCCATTTACCATCCTGCTAGTATCGAAAAGAATAAAGCCGCTCATAAGCATTACAATCGCCGCAGATAGTGCAAGTGAAAGAGCAGGAATTGCCATGAAGATATTTAGAATTGCCGCTCCCAAGACCACTAAAATGCCTACAAAAAGGAAGCCACCAAGAAAGCTAAAATCTCTCTTAGTTGTCAGCGCGTATCCCGATAAGCCCATGAAAATGACCCCAGTCCCACCTAGCGCTGTGGCAACGATCTGAGGCCCATTAGGTAGAGCGAGGTACATGTTGAGCATCGGACCCAGCGAAAATCCTAAAAGCCCCGTTATTAGAAACACTATCGCTATTCCAGAACTCGAATTGGCTTTGCGCGGAAGCACAAACCACATCAATACGAAAGCCCCGCCTATAGAGAACAAATAGGTGCTAGGAGGCATTCTCAAGACTACTGATATCGCCGCCGTGACCGCGCTAAACAAAAGTGTCATCGAGAGTAAGATATAAGTATTGCGAATTAATTTATTAGTATAAAGAATACTCTCCGCATTGCGATTGGCTACTACATTGTTTTGCATTTTTAGGCTCCTTTCAAACTATTCTGATTAGTATATAAATTACAGTCACATATGTGAAGAGTTCGTTAATGATTGGCGGAGTTATATCTAATTTTGGTTACGCCCGCGTGACTTAATTTAATTTACTCAAGTTGAGATGACTAATTTTTTTATGGACTCCCTAGCTGTTCCATTACAGTATTTTTTAGATACAATAGGAAGTGGAAGCTTGGCAGAGCGGTTGAATGCACTGGTCTTGAAAACCAGCAAGGGCGAGAGTCCTTCGGGGGTTCGAATCCCCCAGCTTCCGCCAACTCACCTCTCAAATAAGTCCAATAGGCTCCGAAAACCCTTATACAATTCGGTAAATTACGTATGCTGAAGCAAAGTTGAGCTTAACACATTGATATTGTTAGCTTATTAGCTATTATGGCAGTTGTTTTGGCGCCTTGTACAAACTATTTTAAAAGGATAGATTGATTTTCGATGAATGAATTAGGTTGTGGGTTGAGGCATATTGCTACACAATTGGTTTCGTCGGTGATGAATTATAAATTTCAAACCGAGACATCTAGTAAAAATTTTGAGGAAAGAAAGTATGGCGACTGGTACAGTTAAATTTTTTAACACGAGCAAAGGATACGGCTTTATTCAACCGGAGGATGGCGGCAATGATGTCTTCGTCCATATGACGGCAGTTGATAGGGCAGGCATGTCAACGTTAAAAGAAGGGCAGAAAGTAAACTTCGAGGTTGTAACCGGACAAAACGGTAAATCTGCGGCTGATAATTTATCTCAGGCAGATTAGATAATAGTTTTCGCGAAGGTCGAAATTACCGAAGGTGACTGACTAAACTGGTAGAAAGAATTTATAGCTGGCCAAGGTTATATTCATTTTGACGAAGTTGTGGCGGGACTAATTTGAGTGTAAAACGACATGAACCGGAAGAAGTTCGAAGAGGGCAGATTTTAGCTGCTGCGAGGAAATGTTTTTCGCAAAGAGGGTTTCATGCTACGAGTATGAGGGCTATATTTGCTGAGGCTAATTTAAGTTCCGGAAGTTTTTATAACTACTTTACCAGCAAAATAGAGGTGGTTAGGGAAATCTGTGCGGAGGATCAAGAGGGTTTATGGTCCGAGCTTGAATTGGTGTCAAATGCCTCCAATCCGGTCGAGGCAATTGCTCATTGTGTCGAAAGTATCGTAGGATTTTGCCATAGCACCGATGCTAGAATTTGGGTAGAAATTTATACCGAGGCTAGTCGTGATAAAGATATTAGAAACATTTGTGACGAAACTGAAGGTCCGCTGCGGAAAACTTTTGCCGAAGCGATCGCTTGCGGTAAGAAAGATGGCCTCATTTCATCTAAACTCGATGTAGCGACGTTAGTTGACATAGTGATGGCGTCTTGCTGGGGGTCAGTATCGAAATTGGCATACAAGCCGGATACTCCAATCGAAGATGAAAAGCGTATAGCCTATGGAAACGTTGTGACGCTATTGACTTATTCATAAATTTTTAACGGTGGGCTTATCTCCCTGTGGGTTAGGCTAGTTTTTCAAGTGTGAGAAAATCCAGTTTGTGTATGTCGAATCAGACCTACTCAATTCGATGACCAAATTAAACGGTTTTTTAAAATTTCTTCATTTTATGTCCGCTGGCAACGTACTCTTCCATCATTTCTAACGCTCTCGGATCATTGGAAATTATATTGCCAAATAAATCACCCTCCTCATCTACGCCATCAGCAGTTGTGTGCCCCCAACTTGAACGCAGTACCTGCTTTATTGCAGATAATGCGGAGGCGGGCTTGTCAACAAACTCTGATGCGATCTCTAGGGCAGCCGGCAGGACAGGTCCTTTTATATAGTGATGCACCAGACCTTCAGTTGCAGCTTCTTCTGGATAAAATGTTCTGCCTCGTAACACCCACTCTAACGCTTTGCCAACACCTACGAGTCTCGCTAGCCGAGTAGTACCGCCAGCACCAGGTAAAATACCCACTAGGATCTCCATTTGCCCAATCGTATAATCGCCGGCACCGGCAAGCCTGATATCACATGCAAGTGCTAGTTCACATCCACCCCCGCCACAATAACCGTTTATAGCAGCGATAGTGGGTTTTCGATAATTATCAATTTTCTCCCAAACCATTCGTAATGGGGTTCGAGCAAATTTCGGATCTGGCTGACCTTCGGCTCGCCGTTCCTTCATTCCAGGGATCCAGCTGATGATTTCTTCAACTGAAAAATGTCTTATAAACACATCCGGTAATCCGCCTGTAAAAACGACTACACGTGCTTCTGGATTATCTGCCAGTTCATCTAGTATACACCCCAGCTGTTCCACCATATCTGCGGTGAAGAACCCTTTCGGGGGGTTAGTAAAAGTTATCGTAGCTATGTAATTTTTAATCTCGCAGTCAACTGTCCCCATGTCGCTATCTCCCCTAAGATGAGATGGATAATAAATGAATACTTAAGATAGCGTTTTTCTCCCTGAGATAAAAGGTTACTATTGATGTAAGGATATATAAGATGGGCGAGGGAGTTGTATATGGTGGAAAAAAATTGCTTTGGAGACGTTACCAAGTATGACTTTACTAGTCTATGTGAAGGCCTAATTCGCTATCTGAAATTAAAAGCGACCCCGATAGGAATGAAACGTTTTCATACCGTGGAGCAGATGCAGAATATTCATCGCATCAGGGTGCCAGATGTGTCACAAAAATTAGCCACCGATCAGATCGTAGCTCAGTGTCGCTGGATAGGCTGGACTATAGGAATAACACAGGAAAATTTAATGGGCGAACAGTGCGGCGCGGTGGTAGGTCTGTATCCTCGCACGAAAGAGTGGTTAAGTGGTAAAAAAATGGAAGGAGTGTGGTTTGGTAAGTTAGAAGACAGCGCAGCTCATCAGGCGGCAATGGATTGCGCGTCGTACGGAGATTATAAGGCGCTTGCGGTATCGCCCCTCACCTCAGCCCGTATTGACAATCCCGATATATGTTTACTCTACGCGACCCCTGGCCAGATGATAACAATAGTAAACGGACTGCAATATGCTGAGTATAAAAAGTACTCGTTCGCGGCAGTAGGTGAAAGTGCTTGCGCGGACTCGTGGGGACGAGCTCTAGCTACCGGAGAGCCATCAATCTCCATACCATGTTATGCTGAGAGGAAGTTTGGCGGAGTTCAGGACGATGAATTACTGATTGCTTTGCCCCCGAGCTTTCTGCCTAAGCTTGTGGGCGGGCTGGAAGCTCTTCATAAAAATGGCTTGCGTTATCCTATCCCTAATCACGGTATTCAGAAAAGTCCACTAGATAGTGTAGAGGCCAGTTATGGTAATTGACTGCGTTATACAGTTTGCTCGTTATCCTAGATCTTCCGCCTTGCGATCGGAGAAAATATTTTGACTGTTTTTTTATGTTTTAGCCTAGTTATTAGCAGTTGTGTGGCGATGGCATACTTAAGAGTGTCGCTGCCAATGTCCACAGTTTTGATGGGCCTCCTATTAGCATTATTGACGATAACCTTTGATGGGTTAGCGGTTTCCTTTTTTTGTATTGTATGTTGGGTCATCTGGGCTTGTGTTGGTTCGCTGAATTTTTCGCGTATAAGGGATGAATATGTTTTAGCGCCTAGTCGTCAATTCTACGAGAGACAAACTCAACGCCTGTCAAATTATCAAAAACTTGCAGTGAAATTTTCGCCAGAGGCTCTTGAGCCACACCCATACGATGAGCAACTTTTAAATGCGGAAGAGTCATTCAATACAGACCACACACTAAGACATTTAGAGTTTGTTTTATTCAATATCGCGCAAGCGATTTACTTGAATTTAAGGAACCGATTGTTCGCGCGTTTAGAAGATGACGTCACGGGAGTATTAGACCGTCGTCTGATGGCGACTATATCGTCTTATCACACTATTCTAGAGTACTTGTTAGTGTTGTCACACGCTGATGATAACCAGAGGAAGTCATTTGAAAACAGGGTTGAAACCATTATTGTTCATTTACAGTTGATTGTTTCTGTCATAAAGC
>CAJWTO010000107.1 GCA_913047675.1 uncultured Pseudomonadota bacterium
CGTCGCACAGTATTCAATTTAAAGGCCTCAATATTGAAATACGACAGTCTATGGACGGAAAATTCCGTATCGTTGGTATGCCTCCCCCTAAATTCCCCATATTTAAATGGCTACTTCAACAGAATAAGGTCATGCTTTCTGAGTCAAATATTCTTTTAACCCTTGAACAAAAGCAACAGACGATAGATATGCGTGGAATATCTGCGGTAAGTAGTAACTCAATCGATGGTCAAAATATTCAAGGCGAAATAGAGTTCGTAGAAGACTTTGCTACTCGCGGTTCTTTCGCTTTAAGGACGACAAAAAACATAGTCGACTCGCCAGACGGTTTCGAAATAGATTTTAATCTAAAATCGGTCAAACTAGGTAACTTAATTACCCGTTTCACCAAAGAAACGTATTTAGTTGAAACGCCGCCCCAATTGGATATTACAGGCTGGTCTAGTTGGGAAAATTATACTTTGCATACACTAGATTTCCGTTTATCTCAGACCAAAAACGCTGCTCCTAAAATAATCCCTGACCTCTCGGGAGACGTGACTAAAGCAGGCTCGGGATGGAATATTAATTTTTTAGCAAGCACCTCATCAAACGGTAAAAAGAAATCTCTCGGGCGAGTCTCCAACGTGCTGATAGCGATCAAAGGGGAAGACCCAACCATTATTAGCAAAGCTCGTAATGTAGATATTAGGACTGCCTTAAGACTAAGGAGCTTTTTTTCACCAAACCCAACGAATAATGAGGACTCATCATTCAAGACTTCGCTCCAAGGGAAACTAAAGTCATTAACCTCGGCGTACAGATTTAATCAAAACAAAGCAAATGATTATTTTGTGCGCGCTTCTTTCAACGGCCTCTCGTCTCTGGGCGACCAACATATCCCACCTTTTAGCGCACTTTCTGGAAAGACTGAAATCTTTCCTGGTGGAGCCGATGTAATATTCGCCAACAGTACATTAGAAATTACAAAGCATCATAAAGTTTATAGACCGTTATCATTGAAGGAAATTAACGGCAAAATTACCTGGCGCTCCCAGAGGAGGCTGAAGCAGTCCACCATATTTAGGCGGCTATCTGGTACTGTCAACAACATAGGTTTTGCAATTAATGGGCATGTAAGTAAGGATGAAAATTCAGCTTGGTATCTAGACGGTATTCTTGACATCGACAACGCTCCAGCCTCGAACTTGCACTACCTCCTACCAGCGAACAGCTTACCTGAAAAGGGCGATTATTGGCTCAGGAACGTTTTTGCTGATGGCTTAATCGAACACGGCTCGGTGATAATTCGAGGTCCGATAAGAAAGTTCCCCTTCCGTAATATGGAGGGTTTGTTCATGGGTAAGCTCCGAGTAGCCAGCGCGAAAGTGAAATTTTCTAAATTTTGGCCACCCGCCGAAGATGTTACTGGCGTTATGGAACTAAAGGGCATAGGCGGTCATTTCAATGCAGTGAGAGCAAAAATAAAGGGTGTAGACATTGATAGTGGAATTATTACCTCCTCTGATCTCTTTGCAAAGAAAAAGTATGTGCACTTAAAAGCTAATGGTTCGATTAGTGAAGGTATTCCGGAAGAGCTGGTCAGGCAAAGTCCATTAAAGCATACAAGTGCTAGCCAAATTTTGGATTTTGTACTGAACAATACCGTTGACCTGTCAGTGGATATGAATCTACCTCTTTTTCGTGGAGGAAAAAAATCCATTATGGGTACAGCACTTCTCAAACAGAATGACGTGAGAAACAAAAAATTTGACCTAACCTTCGAAGCGATGACGGGTATCTTGACCTACGACAATGGTCGATGGAACGGAACAGATCTCACGGCAATACTAGATGATGCCAATGTGGAACTAAATGTGCGAGGCGGAATTAATGCGCCATCCTTCAACACTGAGTTCGTGGTGACTGGCACGACGCCAATCAAGTATATTTTCAACAAACTAGACCGTCATTCACCGTCATTCGCCACTTGGCTCCGAAGCTACGAAATTCCCAAATATTTCAGCGGGACTGCTTCATGGGAAAATGTTCTCCGACTACCAAAATATGTGGCTAATTCTGCAACTAAAAAAGCATATATGCTTTTCAGTACAGATCTAGAAGGTGTAACTATTACCCTACCTGAGCCGTTTAAGAAACATAGGAAAGAAAGCAAACTTCTTGTCGCTGACCTGACCTTGGAGAATGGGAAAGTAGAAAAAACTTTGCTGACTTATGGCCAGCTTTTTAAATCCGAGACCGTGATCATCGCGCCAACAGAACAGGTAACGCTAGAGAATTTGTCACACGATCTACCCCAACCTGAACGCAATCTAATCGTAAATGCTTCAACAGAATATCTTCCGGTAGATGTGTGGCTTCCTATCATCAGGAAACGAGAGGCTAAAAGCGAAACTAACTCCTCGACCAATAAATTCAAGTTCAAAATGGCGGCTAAAAAAATGACTTTCCTGGGCCACCAATTCAACACCACTACTATTGATATCGAACCTAGAGAGACTAGGAATATTTTTACCCTTAACGGGCACGATGTAGAGGGAATGATATCAGTACCTGAGGGGCCAAGCGGAAGTGAGATAAAAGTTACTTTGGATCGGTTACGACTGATACCGCAGGAATTAGCTGGAACGGTAAAAAAAGCACCGTCTATTAAAACAGTGCCGTCTATAACTCTAAAAATCAAATCACTTATGTACAATGGAATACAGTTGGGGACCGCTGACGTGGTAGTACAAAAATCCCCTGGAAAATTAGATTTCACAAAATTTAACTTTCAGAGTATCGACGCGAAAATTATAGCCGAAGGTAGTTGGGAACAAGGAGTCGAAGGGGACAAA
Source organism: uncultured Pseudomonadota bacterium (assembly GCA_913047675.1). Taxonomy (GTDB): domain Bacteria; phylum Pseudomonadota; class Gammaproteobacteria; genus UBA4457. The sequence goes on from CAJWTO010000107.1 coordinate 2,838, forward strand.
AGTTCGTTAAAGTTTGGTTTAACAGGTAACAAAGCTTCTAAGGTGATGGAACAGTTTGGTTTCAGTGGAAATAATATCAAAGGGGGTGTTACAGAGGTAAATGCCTTGCTCCACTGGCCTAATTCACCCCAACTTTTTGATCTAAAACATTTAAGCGGCAACCTAGATCTGAAAATTGTCGACGGCCGTTTCAAAGATATAGAACCAGGTGCGGGTCGAATATTTGGTTTACTAAGTGTCCAGTCTCTTCCTAGAAGGCTATCTTTGGACTTTAAAGATTTGTTCAAGAAAGGCTTCTCATTCGATAATATCGAAGGTTCTTTTTCCATCGATGGAGGGCATGCTCACACAGACGGCTTAGTCATGAATGGGCCTTCCGCTAAGATAGAGATCAGTGGCCGGACTGGTTTGGTAGCACAAGATTATGATCAAAAAGCAATCGTAAGCCCAGCGTTATCAAATAGTATTCCCGTTGCCAGTGCCCTATTTGGACCGGTTGGAATAGGTGCGGGCGCCGTATATTATATTGGACAGAAGGTGTTCAAAAGTCTTCCGGAGCGAGTAGACAACTTCCTCAAGCAAGAATATTCGATCGAAGGTTCTTGGAAAAATCCAAAAATAGAACGGTTGTAGGCTCTCATGAATAATTGGATTCCTGAAAATCTAGTGCGAAACCCATCCGAGACTCACATCACAATAGCTATGTCGGGAGGTGTAGACTCTTCTGTAACAGCGTTGCTAGTGAAAGAAGCGGGTTTTTCATGTTCAGGCCTATTTATGAAAAATTGGAACGAAGTTGATGGCAATGATGGCTGCCGCTGGGAAGAAGATGTTGAAGACGCATTAAATGTTTGCGAAACCTTAGATATTCCGCTCAATACTATCGACTTATCAAAGGAATATTGGGAAAATGTTTTTACTCTCTTTCTTAACGAATACGCTAGAGGGCGAACACCGAATCCCGACGTTTTATGTAACCGAGAGATTAAATTCAAAGCTTTCGTAGATCAGGCGAGACTACTAAGTGCTGATTTAGTCGCAACGGGCCACTATGTTAATTCAAGGTTTGATGGCAAAAAGTTGACGCTATTAAAAGGACTGGATCATTCTAAAGACCAAAGCTATTTCCTCCACTCTCTAACACAAAACCAATTAAGCTCTGCAGTATTTCCAGTTGGTGGACTCACAAAAGCTGAGGTAAGGCAATTAGCAAAAAAATCCGGTATAAGTACTCATGATAAAAAAGATAGTACTGGAATCTGTTTCATAGGAGAAACTCACTTTCGAAAATTCCTGAATAGGTTTTTGCCCCTAAAGAAAGGTCCGATCATGGACCTCGACGGACGAGAAATAGGCGAACACCACGGAGCCGTATATTACACATTAGGGCAGAGAAAAGGACTTGGTATCGGTGGCGTCAAAAACGCCGGAGAGGACCCATGGTTTGTCGTCGGGAAAGACGTAGCTAAAAACATAATATTTGCAGCACAGGGCGCTGATAATCCGGCTCTTTTAGAGAGGCAATTGTATACAGCCGGAGTATCGTGGATATCAGGAGAGGCGCCCAAGTTTCCATTCGATTGTAGCGCTAAAATCCGATACCGTCAGGCAGATCAGGTTTGTACAGTTTCCGAGAGTATGAATAACGAACTCAAAGTCACGTTTCGTGACGAACAGCGATCTATTACACCAGGACAATCTGTCGTCTTCTACACCGAAGACCAATGTCTCGGAGGAGGTATAATTTCGCGTACTTGACTGGGTACCGTAGATAGTGAGTACACATACAGTTCAACTTTAGGGATAATCAGTAGTAGGTACTTTCAAGACATATAATTCGTAAATGTGGTGATCAGATTGAAAAATTCTTTTAATGCTAAACAAAATCTCTCGGTTGGCGATAAAGTATACGAGATATATAACTGCGATAAATTATCGTCGGAATATCCGATTAATAAACTGCCGTTTGCACACAAAATACTGCTAGAGAATTTGCTTCGGTTTGAAGATGGCGTAAATGTCACTTCTGCCGATATAAAAGCTGTTGCAGACTGGGACGCTGCGGCGGAGCCTAGTAAAGAGATCGCATTCACTCCGGCTAGAGTACTCATGCAAGACTTTACGGGTGTGCCGATTTGTGTCGATCTGGCGGCAATGAGGGATGCCGTAATTGATCTGGGAGGGAATCCGAATCAAATAAACCCTCTTTCACCTGCCGAGCTTGTTATCGATCACTCAGTTCAAGTCGATGTATTTGGAACGCTGGATGCTGCAGAAAAAAATGCTGAAATCGAATTCGGTCGAAACAAGGAGCGATATGGCTTTCTGCGCTGGGGGCAATCCGCATTTTCGAATTTCTCGATTGTGCCTCCAGATACGGGAATCGTACATCAGGTAAATCTTGAGTTCCTCGCGCGAACGGTATTCTCAGGAGAAAAAAATAATCAGCTGCAGGCATATCCCGACACTCTAGTAGGCACCGACTCACATACAACTATGATTAACGGCTTGGGGGTGCTGGGTTGGGGCGTAGGTGGCATTGAAGCGGAAGCTGCGATGCTAGGTCAACCTATTACAATGCTAGTTCCTCAGGTTGTCGGTTTTGAGTTACAAGGAAAAATATCGGAAGGCGCTACTGCCACCGACCTAGTACTAAAAGTGGTCGAGATGCTCCGTGCTAAAAACGTGGTAGGAAAATTCGTAGAATTTTACGGTAAAGGACTTGATAACCTTCCCCTTGCAGATCGAGCGACACTGGCAAACATGGCTCCTGAATATGGCGCGACTTGTGGTATCTTCCCAATTGATAAAGAAACAATAGTTTATCTGGAGCTTTCAGGTAGAAGTCAAAGTCAAGTTGCCTTAGTAGAAACATATGCTAAAGCAACAGGAATATGGCGTGACTCAGAAACACCTAGTGCACAATACTCCGATACTCTTCACCTAGATATGGGCTCGGTAGAGCCCAGCTTAGCGGGCCCTAAAAGACCACAAGATCGTATCGTTCTCCGTGACGCACACAACGCTTTTAGCAGCGCGCTAGATACTGTCACTAAAGACCGGAATAAGGGCGGCGAAGCGACACTATTTTTGAACGGAAGAGAACAGAAAGTTCAAGATGGTATCGTAGTCATTGCGGCTATAACATCATGCACTAATACCTCTAATCCGTCGGTAATGGTAGGTGCGGGGCTACTAGCAAAAAAAGCAGATGAACTTGGTTTGCGCGCTAAGCCATGGGTGAAAACAAGTATTGGTCCGGGGTCATTAGTGGTATCCAACTATTTAGATCAATCGGGCCTTAGCCGCCATTTAAATTCCTTGGGCTTCCATACCGTAGGATACGGCTGCACAACCTGTATTGGAAACTCTGGGCCGATTCCAGAGCCCGTCAGCAATGCGATAACAGAAGGTGATTTGGTTGCCTGCTCTGTACTCTCAGGTAATCGTAACTTTGAAGGTAGGGTGCACGCTGAAGTAAAAATGAATTTTCTAGCCTCTCCGCCTCTAGTTGTAGCGTATGCACTAGCCGGTAGGATGGATATTGACATCATGAACGATCCAATAGGCTATGACCGCAACAATGTGCCGGTTTATTTAAAAGATATATGGCCAAGCACGAAAGAAATTCAAAAAATTATTACGACTACTATCGACTCGAAAATGTTCAAGGAAA
>CAJWTO010000108.1 GCA_913047675.1 uncultured Pseudomonadota bacterium
CCTCTGGTGTTCCGGTTGTCACGCCAGTGGCATTGCCGGGTAGCTATGTACGGAAAGGATAACCGCTGAAAGCATCTAAGCGGGAAGCCTCACCTAAGATTAGGTCTCCCAAGATACTTGATATCTTCTAAAGGGCCCTTGTAGACCACAAGGTTGATAGGCCGGGTGTGGAAGTCCAGTAATGGATGAAGCTAACCGGTACTAATTACCCGAGAGGCTTGACCATATAACGCTAAAACGTTTTGTGATGTCAGGATGACAAGTGTACATGCTAACCTGTTCGACTTTTCCAAATTATTACTTCCGACTATTTATTAGGAGGAAGTTATTCCGGTTTGTTTGGCGATAATAGCGAGTGGGAACCACCTGATTCCATCTCGAACTCAGAAGTGAAACTACTTAGCGCCGATGATAGTGTGGGGTCTCCCATGTGAAAGTAGGTCATTGCCAAGCATTATTTCTGAAGCTCCTAGTTGAAAAAATATCAACTAGGAGCTTTTTTTTGTCTTTTTTCAACTTGAATCTTAAAATAATCGAAAAAATTCGAATTAAATTTTAATTATTATTAATCTATGTAAATATAATTAGATTGTGACGGCGCAATTAAGCTATTTATAGAGCCTAATTTGTCTAATAATTAAATATCATAGTCCGCATCAAAATCGAATGGTGGTTGTATGATTATTGGTGTCCCAAAAGAAATAAAAAATAATGAATTTCGAGTCGGTTTGACTCCAGATAGTGTCAAAGTTTTGGTGGCTCATGGCCAGACACTAAAGGTTGAGGCAGGGGCTGGGCTGGGTATAGGTGTTTCTGACAGTGAGTATGTCGAAGCTGGCGCTGAAGTAATATCTTCGGTTGGCAGGATATTTATGGATTCTGACCTCATTATTAAAGTAAAAGAGCCTCAGCCTGAAGAATGCCGACTTTTGAGGAAGGGACAAATTTTGTTCACTTATTTGCATCTTGCTGCGGATAGATTGCAGACAGAGCTTTTACTAGAAAGTGGCGCTATCGCTATCGCTTACGAGACGGTAAAAGAGGGTGATGATTTGCCTTTACTTACTCCCATGAGTGAAATCGCGGGTAAGCTCTCAGTACAAGCTGGTGCTCGGTTTTTAGAAAAATCGTCCGGAGGCATAGGTATATTATTGGGCGGTGCTGCTGGCGTTGCACCCGCGAAAGTATTAGTTATTGGTGGCGGAGTAGTTGGACAAAATGCGGCTCAGGTTGCACTTGGTATGGGAGCAGAGGTTTTAATATTAGATTCTTCGTTAGAGCGAGTGCGTTCTCTCAATGATAAATATCGTGGGACCATTAAATGTCTTCTATCTGGTAACGATACTATAGAGCGATATAGTCAAACGTCGGATCTTATCATCGGTGCAGTTCTTTCGCCGGGCGCTGGTGCGCCTAAGATTGTCACAAGAGAGACTTTAAAAATAATGCGACCTGGTACAGTGATTGTTGATGTTGCAATAGATCAGGGTGGTTGCTTCGAGACTTCGCGCCCGACCACTCACGAAGATCCAGTATTTTTAGTTGAAGGTGTATTGCACTATTGTGTGGCTAATATGCCTGGCGCTGTTCCTAAGACGTCCACTTTTGCGCTAAACAAGGTGACACTGCCATATATCACAACACTGGCTACCCTCGGGCTAGAGGCTGCATTCTCCGAGATATCGGGATTTTCCGATGGTTTAAATATTTGTAAGGGAAAGATTACCCATAGTGCTGTGGCTGATCATTTAAAATTACCGTACGTGAATTGGACCACTGCAATCCGTGAAGGTTGACACTTCTGCAGTGCCAACTAATATTTGTTAAAATGACAGGGTGATGTTTTTATCACTACACGTAGTAAATCATTTTTAAATGATAGGATTTTAAAGCTAAAATTGGAGAACTCTTGTGAGTAAAAAACAGATAATGTCGCCTTTGCCAGGTACTTTCTACAGGAAGCCCTCTCCCGATAGTGAAAACTTTAAAAACGACGGTGACTCTGTTGAGATTGATGACGTGGTAGGGCTGGCCGAGGTAATGAAGAGCTTTCACGAAATCAAATCTACAGTTTCAGGTGGCAAGATACAGTTTTTGATTGAGGATGGCGATGCGATTATGCCGGGCCAGGTTATCGCCGAAGTAGAATGACAGATTCTCGTTCGGTTCTTATAGCTAACCGCGGCGAGATAGCTGTTCGAGTAAATAAAGCATGCAGAGAACTTGGTATAAAGACTATTCAAGTATACAGCGATGCTGATATAGATTCTCTTGCAGTTAAGATGTCTGATGAGGCGATACGTATTGGTCCCGCCGTCTCAGCAAAATCCTATTTAAATATTGATAACATATTGGCGGCAGCGAAGTCGTCGGGTGCGGACGCGATTCATCCTGGCTACGGATTTTTAGCGGAGAACTCAGAGTTTGCTAGCGCGGTAGAATCTTCGGGGATAAAATTTCTTGGCCCCAGCAGTCAGGCAATTAAACTTTTAGGTGATAAAGTGTCCGCGCGAGAGCTTGTGTCATCCTTGAATGTGGCAACTGTCCCTGGCAGCGATGGGCGGGTCTCCGATTTGAGTCATGCTCAGGTTTTGGCAAAGGATATTGGGTTTCCGTTGATGATAAAGGCGAGTGCGGGTGGTGGTGGAAGGGGGATAAGGCCCGTCTATACTGGGGATGATTTATCTCGATACTTCCCGCAGGCGAGCGCAGAGGCACTTGCGTCTTTTGGAGATGGAGGCCTATACATAGAGAAGTATATCGCTAGCGCTAGACACATCGAAGTTCAGATTTTGGGTGACGGCGAGACATATTTACATCTTTTTGAGAGAGATTGTTCACTGCAGAGAAGGCGTCAAAAAGTTTGGGAAGAAGCTCCAGCGACATGTTTGTCCGATGAGACTAGAAAGGGTATGTGTGATAGTGCGCTAAAAATTTGTCAGGCAGTGAGATACCGTGGAGCGGGAACCGTTGAGTTTTTGTATGATACAAACTCTGAAGATTATTATTTCCTGGAAATGAATACCAGAATTCAGGTTGAGCATCCCGTTACCGAAATGGTGACAGGTATTGATATTGTGAAGGAGATGATCTGCGTTGGGTTTGGGGGAAAGCTGTCATTAAAACAGAATGAACTGAAGATGACCGGACATGCTATTGAATGTCGGATTAATGCTGAAGATCCCTCAAAAGACTTTATGCCTTGGCCCGGAACTATTTCTAAAATTTCTTTTCCCGAACAGTCTGGCGTTAGATTTGATTCAATGTTATTCGAGGGTTATGAAGTTCCACCCTTTTATGATTCATTATTAGGAAAATTAATCGTATATGATCAAGATAGGTCGCGTGCAATAGATAAGTTAAAACATGTATTAGACAAGTTTATAATTGAAGGGATCCCAACTACTGTGAGGTTGCACGAAAAATTGGTCAATGATGGCGACGTGATTGCTGGTAGAGTTGATATCGAGTTTTTGGAAAAATGGCTTTTGGAACAATTTTGACTATATTTCCGCGGGGTCTTTAATGGGGTCAAGATTTACATTTGGGGGAGATGAGCATTTGCTTGTCGAATGTGCGGATGAGATGTCGCTGAGGGCTTTCTTTAAGAGTCTTTCTGCGGCTGAATTAATCAAGGAATCGGCGTTAGCAGGATTGGATGAGATAAATGCCGGTAATGCTTCTTATTTGGTCAAATTTAATCCCGACTTAATTAAACCAGCAGAATTATTGTCGGAAATTAAAAAAATTGACCGCGTAGCGGAAGAGTCAGTACCTGTCATTAAGACTCGGGTAGTTGAAATCCCGGTGTTTTACAAAGATCCATGGACGCATGAAACTGAAATGCGGTTTCGCGAAAGACATCAAGATCCTACTGTCACGGATTTGGAATATGCCGCCTCCATAAACGGATATGCGACGGTAGAGGAATTTATTAATGCTCATCATTCTTCGCCCTGGTTTGTGTCAATGGTCGGATTTGTAGCTGGCTGTCCGTGGTTGTATCAAATGGTGGAAAGACAGTATCAAATTGAAGTACCTAAGTATCTCCGACCTCGGACGGATACACCGCGACATACAATAGGACATGGCGGATGTTTTGCTTGCATTTACGCGGTTCAAGGTGCGGGCGGATATCAGATGTTCGGTGTGACGCCGATACCGATCTTCGACCCTTTAGCTGCGCATAGCCATATTGATGAGTCAATGGTATTTTTTCGTCCGGGCGATATAGTCAAGTTCAGAGCTATAAGTTCTGCTGAGTATGATTCGATTAGTGCTGACGTGAGAGATGGTATTTTTTCTTTAAAAACTGCCCTCGTTGAATTTGATTTGCGTGAATTTGAGGAAAATTCACTGGACTATAATCGCGCGTTATTGGACAAACTTGATGGGAGTTAAAGTTTTAAACCCTGGTTTATCTACGACCATTCAGGATCTGGGTCGTCCCGGTTATTTCCACTTAGGTATCCCCATCAGTGGAGCGATGGACCAAAAGGCTATGCGAGTAGCGAATCTACTGGTGGGAAATCCGGAGAGTGCTGCCGGTTTAGAGATTGTATTTACAGGTCCGACTCTCCGCTTTGATGAAGCATGCCTTATAGCAGTCACTGGAGCTGAAATGCCTTTTAAATTAGATGGTGTTAGTCAATCGCCATGGCAGTCTATCCAGGTCGAAAAGGGTCAAACTCTTGAATTTGACTATTTACGAGCCGGAGCGCGATGTTACCTAAGTGTATCAGGTGGCATTGATGTTCCTTTGATATTAGGAAGCCGCTCAACATATTTGGTGGGTTCTTTTGGGGGGATGCTCGGCCGACCTATCGCAGCCGGAGATATTTTACCATTAGGAGATTATGATTATTTGGCGAGTCAAGTTGGCAAAAATCTACCAACGGAGATGCTGCCTAATATAAGTGTACGAGAGATACGGGTATTACCAGGACTTTATTCTCACAGACTTACCGAAGGCTCTATTTCAAGGTTTTTTTCAGAAAAATGGGTTGTAGCTTCTGAAGCAGACAGAATGGGTTATCGATTTAAAGGCGGGCAGGCGCTAGAGTTTGTGGAACGTAAAGCCCCGTTTGGAGCAGGGTCTGATCCATCTAATATTGTTGACAGTAGTTATGCATACGGATCTATCCAAGTTCCAAGCGGGACAGAGCCTATTATTCTGCACAGGGATGCGGTATCTGCTGGGGGTTATTTTACATTAGGAGCGGTGATTTCAGCTGATATGGACTTGATCGCGCAGCTTCAACCGAATACGTCTGTTCAGTTTGTTTCAATCGACATGGCGGAAGCATTGGCGGCCAGAGCTGAGCGAGTCGCTGCGATGGAGCAAATTCGCGCTCATATTTTGACTGACTAATTCATTGAGTTTTTGATCTGATTATTTGGTAGCATTCTTTGATGATTATTTTCAATAAAGTTAAGGTGACATGCACCACGATCGCGAATCTTTTTGTGATCGCGATACTCTGCGTAGCATCTTTAAACTTACCGGCGGTTGAAGCTCTGAGTGGTGATTGGGTGCTAGATGAGGAGTTGTCCGATGAGTTCAATGCGGTATCTAAAGCATTAAATAAGGCAATAAAAAAGGCTCGGCGCAAAGCTGAAAGTGAAAACCAGAAATTCGACACTGGCTCTAAGCCTCGTGAGAGGAACAGATATGACTCTCAGGTTCGAGCAACTGAAGCTCAGATTAAGGATTCGACGGCGGAGAAATACTGGGGAGGACCAGAGGCACAGAACTTGATTTTTCAAACTCACACAATTAAGTTTTATGTTGGACGGAAAGTGGTGATTTTGTATGATAATTCACAGAAACGTCTGTTAACCATTAATCCTTCTGGCCGAGCTTATTCGTACTCAGGGACGGAAGTGACTAATGATTATGTCGGTCGTTCACTCACGTACTTCGATGGAGATGTTTTAGTGATTGAAACCACGGGCACCACGGGCATGGAATTTATAGAAAAGTATCGCCTGGAGGAAGATACAGGTCAGTTAGTACAATTGCTAGAGATAGAGGACGATCGGCACGATCACACTCTAACTATGACTCGCTACTTTGATCGTAAGGAAAAATAATATATTCGGTGACGAGAAATAACATTCTGTCCTGCGTGTCGGCGAGGACAGAATGTTATACAACTAAATTTAGCCGATTAGCTTCAGCCCCCAGTACACAAGTAATATAAGCTGTACACTAAATAAGGTGGCACGTAGTAACACCATTGGTACGGATGTTGAGATAAGGTGAACTATAGTTTGTCCTACCCTACAGTACAGATATACTGCGGCGAGACCGTCAGTTACCGCGGTCTTCTCAGTCACTACAGCCACCAGCATGATGCCGACAGCCAATGCTAGGTTTTCTAGATTATTCC
>CAJWTO010000109.1 GCA_913047675.1 uncultured Pseudomonadota bacterium
CACGATTTAAGGGGCGAACGAAATAATGTATTATAATCAATTACATACGATCCCATTAGGACCCCTCATGAATCAAGTTAGGTTACTTTTAGGTTACTTTTTTTGTAGAGAGAAAAATGAGACCTGATACACCAAAATAAATTAGCCATGGGGCATGGAGCTTCAGATACTTTGCCACCCAGATTTCGTGCCACGTACCATAGGATGAGTGATTTTATAGCCGATTAAGTTTTTCTCATCTCGTAACGATACTAGATCCTCTGGCTTTCTGTTCATCAGCACGACCTGCGGGAGGAGGTATTGATATACCCCTTTGGCAGGAGGGTCGTTCGCTAATTACTTTTATCCAGCGGCGAAGATTCTCAAGACCATCAACGGGAATTCTTGGCCAACGGTAAGTGTGTACCCATGCCCAAGTAGCAATATCGGCGATGCTATACTCACCAGCCAAAAATTCAACCTGGCCAAGGCGACTATCAAGAACCTCATATAAGCGTCGGGTCTCATTCTTATAACGAGTTCGTGCCTGTGGCACATCTTCGGGGAAATATCTCTCAAACACAACGGCTTGTCCCTGCATTGGACCTATACCACCCATCTGAAACATTAACCATTGCATAACTAGGCTACGTCCTTTCACATCCTTTGGCATCAACTTCCCAGTTTTTTCGGCTAAGTAAAGCAAAATAGCTCCAGATTCAAATACTGTAAAATTGTCCTTCTCACGATCCACTATGACTGGAATTCGTCCGTTCAGATTTAACGTTAGGAATTCTTTACTATGTTGTTCTCCAGCCGACAAATTTACGGTATGCAGCTTGTAAGGAAGTTCCAATTCTTCCAAGGCAATCGTCACTTTCCAGCCATTGGGGGTAGCAGACGTGTACAAATCAATCATGGTTTAAGCCTTCGATTTAATCATTTTAATTTAAAAGTGTTAGAAATTTTTCGAAATTACGGTCCCAGCCACGCATGGGAAAACTCAGCTTTGACGCCATCATTGCGAGCAAGGCCTTGTGTCAAGAGTTTAGAGCGGATCAAAGCTAAATGCTCTCTGCCAAAAAGTCCAACTTCACGATCACTTGCGTAATCGTGAAATACATAATGGGGCGTGCCGACGAAACCACTTTCATGCGCCTCGTCCTTATAGGTCAAAAGTTCTCTATGACCATCCCCATCAGGACGCACAAATTCTTCAAATCCATTAACATCAACACCTACGCTAGCAAGCGACTTCTTCAGTTGAGTGGCTGATTCAACTTCATACTCACGCCAACCACTGCCCCAGCCACGAAGACAGACACTCATCATGAACGGTATTTCTAACGACTGATGTTTGGCGAAAACAAAAGCTCTGTGGGCAAGTTCCACATCCAAAAGTCGGTATGGACTTCGAAGCGGAATTCTTTGTAGCTTAGTATACTCTCGAGCTGCTGCATAAAACATACGAGCTCTTCGATCCGACTCGGGAGACGGAGGTCGTCTTTTATTTTCTTGAACAGTCGTACTGATTCCCATCCCTGTATAACTTAATGTATATGGACGAAAATCGATGTTGACACGGTAGTCTCTTGCAACCTCAAGGGTCGGACGAACTGCAATATAAGCATGGGGAGATTTCATATCCAAATAAACGGTAAGTACAGTATCGCCCTCAAGGCTCAAAATATGCTTCCACTCCTCCGCCTCTCCCATAACTCTTTCGACCGCATCCAATAGCTTTTCAGTCTGAGTTGTTTTGGGCCCTCCGCCTTTTGCAATCATTATTTTCTTTATCTCCCAAAGAAATAGGACCCGTCGCCCTGATATTAAACTTCTAAAGAACTCCCTACCCTCATCGAGTTTATTATTCCAGAAAAAATAATTAAGAAAAATACCTATATGTCGCGGAAAACTGATATTCCAAACGTAGCAAGGTCTATATACTTTTCGTTTATTCGCTCGACTTTAAAATGGTTCAATCAAATAACAGTATTACAGCAGAAATTCTAATTGGAGAAAGTTTTTATGACCAATAATAAATTCGATTGTCTATTTCTAGAAAATGAAGATGGAAAAAATATAACTTCATCAATTAAAACTCTTGATGATCAAATGCTTCCAGAAGGTGATGTTACAATAGCTATCAAGTATTCTACGCTTAATTATAAAGACGGCATGATCATTAAAGGACAGGGGAATATGGTCCGAGAGTATCCGCATATACCGGGTATTGATTTCTCTGGAGTGGTGGAAGATTCCACGTGTGAAAATTACAGGCCGGGGGACAATGTTATTTTAACTGGGTGGGGAGTTGGCGAAACTCACTGGGGTGGTTTTTCAGAGCGAGCGCGAGTAAAAAGCGAGTGGTTAGTGCCACTCCCATCGGGTTTATCTCTCAAACATGCTATGTCTATAGGTACAGCGGGTTTCAGTGCCATGCTCGCAATCATGATTATGGAAGATCTTGGTTTAAAGACCGATGTTAACTATCCCATACTTGTAACTGGGGCTGCTGGTGGAGTTGGCTCCATCGCTATAGCGATACTTGCTAATTTGGGATATCAGGTGGCGGCAGGAACCGGACGAGAGGAAGCGCATCAGTACCTTCGAAATTTGGGTGCATCCAGTTTAATCGAACGAGAAGCGTTACTAGATACACCCAAAGGACCTCTATCGCGGCAAATGTGGTCTGGCGTTATAGATAATGTTGGTGGGGCATTGCTTGGGAACACCCTCCCCTCCGTTGCCCACAGCGGAACCGTAGCATCAGTTGGTAATGCGGGTGGAATTGAATTTTCATCGAATGTGCTACCCTTCTTACTCCGTGGTTTGAATCTTTGTGGCATCAATTCGTCACATTGCCCTATAGATAGACGAATCACTGCTTGGAGCCGTTTAAGTACTGATTTACCATTAAAAACTCTGGATGGACTGACGAACGAGGTGTCGCTTGATCAGATAGCTGAACTAGCTAACAAAATTCTAAAAGGAAAGATACAAGGGAGAACAGTTATCAAAGTTAGCGATGAATAAACGGAGCTTGAATACAATTTCATTATAGGAGCTATATTTTCTCAAAATACTATAGAAAAACGGAAGATTCGGTCTTTATTAATTGAAAGGAAAAAAAGATAGATATTGGCACATTACTGCGAGGGCATGCACGCTATAAGCCAGAAAGTCCTGCTATAGCGATTGGCGATTCCGAATATACGTTCAAGGAACTGAATTGGCGGGCTAATCGTCTATCCAACGCCCTATTAGATAATGGGATTTCTAAGGGCGACAAAGTTGCTACAATGATGACTAATCGACTAGAATTAGTTTTGATGTACTGGGCAGCGGCCAAAACAGGAATTGTAATAGTGCCTATGAGTACAATGTTACAAGCGGCGGGCCTTAAGCCACTGCTCAGCGATTCTGATAGTCTAATGATCATCGCTGATGTCTCCTTCGCGCAACTTTTGAACAATATTCGCCAAGACTTAGCAGCTATCAAAAATAATCGATACATATCGGTCGGAGCGGATGTTGCGCCAGCAGGCTTTGTGAGTTTCGATAAATTCATTCAAACTGCTTCTAAAAATGAACCACCAGACCCTAATTTGACCGATAATGACGTCTACAACATCATGTATTCAAGTGGCACTACCGGAAGCCCCAAAGGTATCATTCATACTCATTATATCCGCTCATGCTATTGCACGCTCTTTGCGTCCTCCTTCCGAATGTCACCAGAATCAATAATATTACATACTGGAGCTTTAGTTTTTAATGGTGCGATGATGGGTTTTATGCCGTGGATGTATCTTGGCTGTCGCTACATCTTGCACGAAACATATGATCCAAAGCGTATCATTGAGGAGATAGAATCAAGCCAAGTCACCCACATCATTTTGGTTCCTTCTCAAATTGTGGAATTGTTAAATCACCAGGATTTTGATCCCAGTAGATTAACTTCTCTGGAAATGATCACTAGCCTTGGTGCGCCATTGTTGATGGAATATAAAAATAAGCTCAAACAACTATTACCCAACCGTTTTTATGAACTCTATGGCCTTACCGAAGGATTCATTACCTGTCTCGATAAAAACGACGCATTGCAAAAACCTAGATCTGTAGGCGTACCTCTTAGATTTCTCGAGATGAAGATTGTTGATACCTTTGGAAGTGAGGTCGCTTCAGGGGAAGTTGGGGAAATATGTGGTCGAGGGCCACTATTGACGCCAGGTTATTATGACAGTCCGGACCTCACAAAACAGACAATAGTTGATGGCTGGCTTCACACAGGGGACGCTGGCTATACTGACGATGATGGGTTTCTTTACCTTGTTGATCGTATTAAAGATATAATCATATCTGGGGGGATAAATATCTATCCTAAAGATATTGAGGAAATAATTGTCGAGCATCCACTTGTGGCAGAGGTCGCCGTATTCGGGGTCCCACATGATAAGTGGGGTGAAGTACCAATAGCAGCAGTCACTTTATTTATGAACGCAGAGCTATTAGAAACTGATTTGGTCTCTTGGATCAATGAACGCGTCGCTGCCAAATTTCAGCGCGTTTTAGACTGTTTCATAATGGCTAACTTCCCAAGGAACGTAGCGGGAAAAACGTTAAAACGAGATATTCGTGACATATATCTAAATAGGAAAACAAATTGAAAAATTGTTGAAGAACTCGACGTGCAGCATCTCCGGCAGAAAACTCCGGAAAGTCCAACGGGCAAAGACTTGTTCGTTGTACGTTAAAATAAGCGCTACGATAGAAACAGAAAAACATAATTCAAAGTTACACGCCACAACTGAAATACAATTGTGCCAAAATCGCCATAGTTTCCTCTTTTTGTCCGCAGGCCGATTATCTATAAATAAAAAATGGCTGCCGTTATAAATTTATTGAAAACTTAGGTGGTATAGTGTCGACCAGCTCACTAAGAGATGCTAACCCGCAAACTCTTTCGGCAGGCTTCACGACATCGATATGGTTTCTAGCGGGCAGTCTACCTCTGCTTATCGCAGTCGCAGAGCGCTTGAGCGCCAGCGATGCCCACACAGCAAGTTGGATATTTGTTAGCTATCTATCTTGCGGATTTTCGGGAATTGGGCTCAGTCTTTACTACCGCCAACCCATTGCCATTGGTTATACGATACCTGGTCTTATCTATATCGGAACTATGGCTGGTCAGTTTTCACTTTCTGAAATTGTAGGCGCAAATATTGTTGCAGGAGTTACTATAGTTGCTTTCGGTGCCTTTGGACTCGGAAGCTTTCTATTACGAATACTTCCGTTGCCAATAGTTCTTGGAATGTTTGCTGGTGGTATATTGAGTTATGTGACCCGTCTTGTTGCAGCGACAATCGAGGACGGCTTAATCGGAGGTGCAACCATCCTTGGTTATCTCCTTGGCCGTTTTTTAGCTTACCAAAGGTTGCCCCCCCTTTTTCTGGCACTGATATTTGGAGGTATCGCATCGGGACTGTTCACCGATGGACAGATGCCAACAGCGAATTGGATTGCGCCATCGATTACCATTCCTAACGCTACTTTTTCAATTACTGCGGTTCTAACAATTGCGCTACCAATGGTCATTCTTTCGGCTGGTCTTGGTACTGTCCAAGGTCTAGGCTTCTTGAAGTCTCAAGGGTATAAAGTTGAGGCCAACGCAATCACTTTAGTAGTCGGTATTGGTTCAACGGTCAGTGCCATATTTGGCGGAGTGCCAACGATTGTTGCCCGATCAGCTGGCGCAATCGTAGCTGGCATAGAAGCCGGCCCACCGCAGCAGCGATACATTGGCGCTGTGGTTGCTTCATTTTCTTTGGTTATCATCGGGCTATTTGCGATGCCCCTCGCGAGTCTAGTCGATCTACTCCCCAAAGCATATGTTGTGGTAATAGCGGGCCTAGCAATTTTCTCTGCGTTGGAAGATGCTATCGAAAAAGCGGTCACTAGCGACATGAAATCGGGTGCATTAGTATCATTCTGTGTCGCAGCAACTCCGTTTTCAATTTTTGGAATCACGTCGTCGGTGTGGGCCATTGTAGCTGGAATTGCAATGTCGGCAGTTGTTGAACGGAGAGCATTCAAATCAACCGGTGAAAAAAAATAGTTGCCGGCTCCAATGGGAGTATAATTTACGTAATTTATGTTGAATTTTACAGAAGACGTAGTCACTCGTAATCTTAGGTGACTTTAAAGTGACCTATTTTGCTAAGTCATTGTTTTTAAATCTGTTGCAACTGGTGCGCTACCCGGCTGCGCTACACCCCGACAGGGTGAACATAA
>CAJWTO010000110.1 GCA_913047675.1 uncultured Pseudomonadota bacterium
AAGAGTTTTTAGAATTTTCAAAAAGTAGGGGTAATGATTTAACCGCAGCAGTTCCGGCCTTCAACTTCCCTGGGCTGTTGCCAGGAGATTCATGGTGCCTGTGCGCAGCTCGTTGGTTGGAGGCCTATGATAATGGTGTTGCCCCGAATGTTTATCTAACCAGGACGCACAAGCGAGCACTAGAAGTAGTAAAAATAGGTCAGCTAAAAGAGCATTCTATCGATATTAATTGATGGATTGCATCGAACTTAAAATCGATTCTGGGCCGATTTAGTTTTTAATTTCACTAACTACCTTGTTAATTATACCTGAGGCTTCTAGTGGTAGCTTTCAGTTGATTGCATCGACGCCCAATCCGGGTGAAAGCCACTTAGCGAGTTTTGCTGTCCATGGAGACCAATATCGCTGTCTCATAACAGTAACTGAGAAAGATTAAACTAGCAGCGTGAAAATTTGGTTGATTGGCAAGGGAAAAATTAAATACATGCAGAAACAATGGTTGTATACGGGGTTTATCCTTGCTCTCTTTGTGATACAAGTCTTAGGGATACCTCTATTTCCCGACATTTTGGCAGTTGAAATCATTGGTCATATGAATCTCGGCATGTCGCTTTTTCTAATGTTACATGTCCTCACTCCGCTTCTTGCTTTTGAATTTCTGCGACAAAAAAAACGAGAGAGTGATTGATGGCTATATCCCTATTTTTTGTGATCATAGTTGGAACTCTTGGGTTGACCATTATCGCATCAAAAAGAACCGCCAGTGCTGCTGATTTTTTTGTGGCAAGTGGAAGAATCGGGGGCGTGTCTAATGGCTTTGCCCTTGCTGGAGATTTTATGTCTGCAGCAACCCTGTTAGGTATCACCGCTATAATCTTTGGTGCTGGTTATGATGCTGTTATTTACTTGGGAGCACCACTAGGTGCTTTCTCAATTATGGTCTATCTGATGACAGATAAACTAAAAACCCTGGGTAAGTATAGTTTCACTGATATCATTTGTTGTCGTCTAAAGGAAAAACCAATTCGGATTCTTGCTGCGATCACGACACTTAGCTTTTCCTTAATGTATCTAATGGTTCAAATTGTTGGTGCTGGGACCTTAATTGAAGTCTTATTTGGTGTTTCCTACATTTGGTCGGTAGTGATAGTAACCACGCTAATGGTTATTTATGTAGCCCTCGGAGGTATGTTCGCCACGACTTGGGTTCAAATAGTTAAGGCAATACTTCTGTTGTGCGGTGTTACTGCGCTAGCAATACTAACGCTTGCGAATTTCAATTTCAGTTTTGTGGATTTATATGATGCGGCTCAGTTGAACAATGGGCCTGATGGGTATTTGACAAAGGGTGGTGGTTTAGGACTTTCGATCCTCTCCTCTATCTCCTTAGGAGCCGGGCTCTGTCTCGGGTTGGCGGGATCTCCACATTTACTTATGCGTTTCTTTACCGTGAAAGATAAGGCTGCTGCTAGGATGTCTGCGGGGGTAGCTTTAGGGGCTATAAGTTACGTTAACCTCCTTATTTTTTTCGTCATTGGCACTGGCGCTGTTGCGCTAGTTAAGGGTAACAGTTTGTATTTAAATGAGGAAAAAGACATTTTGGGCGGTGCCAATATGGTATCGGTGCATCTGGCAAACGCTGTCGGTGGTGAGGTTTTTATGGGAGTGATAGCGTCCGTAGCCTTTGTAACTATTCTGGCTGTGGTTGCGGGTCTGATGCTTGCTTCGGTCACAGCACTGACACACGACTTGTATTCTAGTGCTATTCTGAATGGAGAAGGTGACCAAAGCACACAAGTTAGAGATTCCAAGCGAGTGGCGATTGGGTTGGGTATTATTGTTACTATTTTGAGCATCGCTTTTGAGCGCCAGAACATTGCTTACTTGGTTAGTTTGACACTTGCGATTGCTGCGTCTACTAACTTTCCCTTATTGATCCTTAGTATGTATTGGCAAGGTCTCACTACCAGAGGCGCCATATTTGGTGGTATTTTTGGTCTTTTATCGGCCGTTACGTTGGTGATTTTGGGTCCTTCGGTCTGGGTTGATATTTTTGGAAATGACCGCCCGATTTTCCCGGAGGCCTATCCAGCGCTCTACTCAGTAACACTAGCTTTCCTATCAATGTGGTTTTTTTCTAAAATAGATAAGTCAGAGCAAGCAACTATTGATAGAAAAAATTTCAGTGTGATGAAAGAAACCTAACAGAAGTGTTAGAAATCTCGTTACTTTGCTAGTATTTTCAACATGTTTGAATGGAATGCACTCTTATTAAACTTCATACTGGAGCCCATTAGAATAATGATTAGAACAGTTTTTACTGGTTTTTGCCCTGGCAGTGATGCTAGCGATAAAAAGATTTTTCTTTTACCGGTTTTTTGCTACTTAGTCTGGTCTGGTTTAATTTCTAACTTAGCCCTCGCCGCAGAAGCTAGTCATGGTGATCACGCTGAAAATTTTCATGCTTGCCTCCAAGAAATAGGCTCCCAGGTTTATGTCGAAGGAGCGAAATTTGTTATGGGGGATAACTACACCTATCGCGAGGAAGGCCCTGCGCATGAAGTTACTGTCTCTGGCTTTTGGGTCGATGCACACGAGGTTACCAATGGGCAGTTTGCTCGATTCGTCGCTGATACTGGCTACGTTACCGTGGCCGAGCGACAACCAGACCCCGAAGACTGGCCAGGTGTGCCGGCTGATTTACTGGAACCTGGTTCGACATTGTTCTCTCCGCCGCAGGGCGGCAGTGCTGCGGGCAGCTGGTGGTCATACGTTCCAGGGGTGAATTGGCGCCATCCCGAAGGGCCAGCTAGCTCAATTGAAGGTAAAGATAATTACCCGGTTGTCCATGTCGCATGGGAAGATGCTAAAGCTTACGCAAACTGGGCTGGCAGGGAGTTACCCTCAGAAGCACAGTTTGAGCTCGTTGCACGCGGTATGACAAGGGGCACCTATCCGTGGAATGGGGACGAGCTGGCGCCAGGTGGGCACCATCGTGCAAACACTTGGCAGGGTAATTTCCCAGTCGACAATACGGTAGAGGACCATCACGTCGGTCTGGCTCCAGTTGGGTGCTTTGAGCCGAACGACTTTGGTGCCTATGACTTGATCGGCAACGTTTGGGAATGGACCGTTAATTGGTTCGCTCCAGGGCACAATCCACTGGATAACTCGAACCCCATTGGACCTGCGCAGAGCGAAAGTTTTGACTATGCAAATGGTGGTTTTCCCGTAAAGGTTATCAAGGGCGGCTCTTATCTTTGTGCACCTAGTTACTGTATGCGCTATCGGCCGGCGGCGCGTCAGGCTGCAGATGTTGGATTAGGAACGAGTCATATTGGATTTCGTACTGCAAAAGCTACTAATCAGTAAAACCGGATAGCTATGGAAGCGCGATGACGGATTTGTCAAAAGAGTTTGAGGATCTTAAGTTTAATGAACTTACAGAGAGTGATATGCGGGAGAGAGCGCAATCTTTTCTTGATCGCATGTCAACGCGCCGGACTGTGCGGAGTTTTTCCGATCGGCCGGTATCTAAAGAAATTATCCAGCAAGCTTTGGCTACCGCAGGAAGCGCTCCGAGCGGTGCTAATCGCCAACCGTGGCATTTTGCTGTTGCTGGAGGTTCGGAAATAAAGCGAAGAATTCGTATTGGGGCCGAGGAGGAAGAATACGAATTTTACCATGGGCGAGCTCCTCAGGACTGGATAGATGCTCTTGCGCCCTTTGGCACCGATGAGAAAAAACCATTCCTTGAGATTGCACCATGGTTAATCGCAGTCTTTGCCCAGAAATTTGACTTGGATGTGACCAGTAAGAAGCACAAAAATTATTATGTTACAGAATCTGTTTGTATAGCGACGGGTTTTTTGATCGCAGCGCTGCATAATGCGGGACTCGCTACACTTACTCATACGCCGAGCCCGATGAAGTTTCTCAATGAAATTTTTGATCGACCAGTTAGCGAAAAACCTCTGATGCTAGTTGTGACCGGATACCCGGGCGAGGGTGCAAAGGTGCCTTCAATTACTCGTAAAAGCCTGGATCAGATAAGTAGTTTTCATTAACTAGTTAAATAGATCAAGTGGGCGAAATAGCTTAATTATTATACTAAAAAGTAGGATAAGTCTCTTAATTATGAAACTCAGAAGAATTACATACAATATTTCGATGCTTCTTACATTAGTCGCTGTCCTGCTTTCATCATGCAGTGGCCAGTCGAATGAGCGCCCTTTAAACGTAGTTTTCTTTCTTGTAGACGACCTGGGCTGGAGAGATGTTGGAAGCTTTGGTAGCGACTTCTATGAGACTCCAAATATTGATCGGCTGGCGCAAGAGGGAATTAAATTCACTCATGCCTACGCCGCTTCTCACGTTTGCTCTCCAACTCGCGCGAGCATTATGACGGGGAAGTATCCGGCGCGATTGCATTTGACGGACTGGTTGGGGGGTCGAAGAAGCTATGCTTTTGAGCAATTGACTAGTCCTAACTTTTTGCAAGAACTACCTCTTGAGGAATCGACTATTGCGGAGGCTTTTCAGGAACACGGTTACGCGACGGCGCATATTGGAAAATGGCATTTGGGGGAAGATCCCTATGGGCCGCTGGAGCAGGGGTTTGATATGCGCGTTCCAAATTGGAATAAGGGATGGCCAAACGCAGGCTATTATGCTCCTTTTGAGCTTGGTGGAATTGAAGATGAGCCAGGGCAGTATTTAACAGACCGACTAACGGATTTTGCAGAGGAATTTATAACAGAAAATCAGGATAAACCTTTCTTCCTTTACCTGTCCCACTTTGCCGTGCACGATCCCATCCAGGGTCGCTCAGATTTAGTGGGAAAATATAGCCAAAAGCTAGCGTCAGTTGAGGAGCCGAATACGCCATCGTTTATTCTTGAAGGCAATCCGGACGATCTTCAGCCATTGAATAGTGCACGACTTGTGTTTTTAAATAATCAATCCACTCATCAAGACTATAAAGTTTTACCCGACCGGACTGTAAAAATTAAACAGCATCAAGATAATGTTGAGTTCGCAGCTATGGTTGAGTCGATGGATGAAAGCCTCGGGAGAATCGTCGATCATCTTGAGGAATTGGGCTTGACCGATAATACCCTTATCGTTTTCTTCTCAGACAATGGTGGCATGTCAGGAGCAAACTTTGGAGGAGCTAGTCGTATTGTTGACCCAAGCAGGTTAAATAGCGCGTTCTCGACTTCTAACTTGCCACTACGGGGAGCAAAGGGCTGGCTCTATGAAGGTGGGATTAGGGTTCCAATGATCGTTAAATGGCCTGAAAAATTTGCCGACTCTGATCGAGTCGTTGAAGAACCTGTGATAAGCACGGATTTTTATCCTTCCTTGCTCGAAATGGCAGGACTTCCAATGGATTATGGGCAAGCCCTGGATGGTGTCAGTTTTGTGCCAGCACTCAACGGAGACTCATTTGATAGGGGCCCGATTTTTTGGCATTTCCCACAATACAGCAACCATGGCATGCAGAGCCCCGGCGGCGCGATCCGATTAGGAGACTATAAGTTGTTGGAGTATTTTGAAAACGATACTGTACAGCTTTTCAACTTGCGAGAGGACATTGGTGAGCTAAATGATCTCTCTAGATCCGAACCCAACAAAGCGGAAGAGCTAATCTCATTACTTCATGCCTGGCGAGAGGAAGTCAGTGCGCAGATGCCTCCAGAAAATCCTAATTACGACCCCAGTCAATACCCCCATTCATCTTCCCTCTAGGGGTATGATTATGGTGGTTTCTATAGCCAGCTATGACGCCAATTCATGGTTCGGCGCGTGTGCGCTGTAGGTAAACCATCGAAGCCTAGTCCTTTTTTTGTTGTTTAAAATTTCTCCCGACGATAGCTTCAAACTAATTGATTTCAATATAGATGGCATTGGGATCGAAAGATAAAAGGTTATTTAAGCTACTGAGTCGGGAGCTCATCTACCCATGGAAAAAAGGAGCTTCGAGACCTTTCATATAGTATGTTAGGTGGATGAAAGATCAATTTGAGTCAGACGTAATCTTCAAAGGTAGGAGCGAGGAATTCTCTGAGAAACTTGGCGCCGGATATGAAGCGGCTAACTTACGGGCACATAGTAGACGAGAAACCGACGGTGGCTACTTTAAGCCGGTAGAATTTTCCTGGCGGCAATTCTGGGAATCCTTGCTGTACGAGAACTTTCCACCAGGACTCTTTTCGCCTTTTTTAGCACTTATTATCGAACGTTCCGTTTCACGTGCTTGGTG
>CAJWTO010000111.1 GCA_913047675.1 uncultured Pseudomonadota bacterium
TAACATTCGCTAACTGAAATGCTTCTGAAACCAAATATTTCAAAGACCAAAGAGGTCGCAATAAAAAGCTAAACCAGCTTACGAAAGTAAGTTTAGGCGGCATAGCCATCCCTGTGCGCAGATCTCGTTCTCTATTTCCAGCGACGGGCACATCGACGGTCAAAACTAATCCCGTGTATCCGGCCTCCCTACTTCGCTCTAATAATTCACTGACCAAGTTTCGATCTCGGAACACATAGAGCTGAAACCATTTAGGACCGGCGCAAACTTCGGCCACTTCTTCAATTGAATAGGTGCTCACAGTTGATAAAGAGTAGATAGTACCTGCTGCCGCCGCTGCCCTAGAGACGGCCAATTCCCCATCGTGGTGGAACAAGCGAGACATTCCTGTCGGGGCACATACAACTGGAAAATCAATCGCTGAGCCCATCACAGTCGTGGAGGTATCAATACTACTAACGTCTATTAAATACCGTGGAAGAAAATCATACCTACCAAAATCCTTCTCATTTCGCTCCATAGTTACTTCATCATCTGAAGCTCCATCTAAATAGTGAAACATAGGTAGTGGAACCCTAAGTTTAGCAAACCGGCGGAGGTCAGATATATTATGACATCGGCTAAGGCACCAATTCCCAAACGCTTTGTCGATAATTTTCAACCATTTAACTAACATAGTCTTTCCTACCTGGTGAACTTTTGATTTTCACAGTAACAGAAAAGCGAAGAAAATGAGACTTAGGAGGGATAAAAATTAAAAGCTGCTGACGCTTAAGTCCGCTATGGTTTCTGAACCATGGGCGATGGCGGTTCTCAGGGCACTAGTCTCGGACAATACTTGAGTCGCGTAGAATCTAGCCGCGTCTATTTTTGCGGTGTAAAAAACTGTATCTGTGGTTCCGTCATTCAGTTTTGCAACACTTAGTGCCGCGCTTCGCGCCAGCAACCAGCCTCCACAGGTGATGCCAACAAGATGCAGGTAACTCGATGCGGCAGCAGCTACAAGCCTCGGATCGCTAGCATTCGCCAGCAGCCAGTCTACGACATACTCCAGATCCTCTACAGACTGAGCGAATGAGTCGCGAATAATTTCAAGAGTCTTATCGTCACCGTTCATCACGTTAAGTGTCTCTTTCATATCAGCTATCAACTCACGAATAGCTTTCCCACCGTCTCTTAAGGTTTTCCGTCCCACCAGATCCGCCGCTTGTATGCCAGTAGTGCCCTCATAAATAGTGGTAATTCTTGAATCTCTCAGATATTGGGCTGCGCCGGTTTCCTCTACAAACCCCATACCACCATGAATTTGAACTCCCACGGATGTGAGCTTTTGGCCAATTTCGGTACTCCAGCCTTTCACAATGGGAGTTAACAAGTCACCACGACGTTCCGCTAATGCTCTGACGTCTTTATTACTGTGTCGTTCCGCTAGATCATATTCAAATGCGCAAAGATAATTAACGGCCCGCATCGCCTCGACTTGTGATTTCATGAGCATTAGCATCCTTTTTACATCAGGATGACCAATGATGGTATTCGTATCCTCTTGGTCACCGGTCACGTTGCCTTGCACGCGAGTTTGTGCGTATTTAAGTGCTAATTGATATGACGCTTCTGCGATAGCCATGCCTTCACGCCCCACCGCGTGCCGCGCGGCATTCATCATGGTAAACATGTACATGAGTCCTTTATTCTCTTCCCCGACCAGATAGCCGACTGCCCCGCCTTGGTCGCCGTAGGACATTACTGCTGTAGGACTAGCATGAATACCAAGCTTATGTTCCAGTGAGATGCAACGTAAATCATTTCTATCTCCCAAGGAACCATCTGAATTCACTAGATACTTTGGTACTACAAAAAGTGAAATCCCTTTGGTTCCAGCTGGGGCGTCAGGTGTGCGCGCCAAAACTAAATGAATAATATTGCCAGTTAAATCATGTTCGCCGTAGGTTATGTAAATTTTTTGGCCTTGAATGAGATAGTGATTGCCTGATGGCGTAGCTTTTGTTCTCACCGTACTTAGATCCGAGCCTGCCTGTGGCTCTGTTAAATTCATAGTTCCCGCCCATTCGCCCGAGACTAATTTTTCTAAATATAATGACTTCAGCAGGGCGTCACCGTGTTGCTCAACAGCCTCAATCGCACCATTGGTCAAAAGTGGACACAAAGAAAACGACATATTCGACGAATCCCACATTTCTGCTACGGCAGTCGCAATGACCTTTGGAAATCCTTGCCCACCATACTCCGGATTCATTGATAGACTGCACCAACCTGACTCTCTGAAGGCATTGTATGCATCTTTCCATCCGGTAGGAGTAGTTACAATAGATCCATCTAGCTTGCTTCCTTCGATATCCCCCACTCGATTCAATGGTGCAAGCACGTCCGAGGCAAGTTTACTGGCCTCTTCTAAAACAGCATCACTCAACTCTTGGTTAATTTCATCACACCCTTGAAGCTGGCCTATCCGCTCAAATCCAATCAGTTCATTCAAGACAAACCGCATGTCTCTGAGTGGGGCGTTGTAATCCAGCATGTATTATCTCCAGAATAACTTTATTCGTTATACGCGCGTATTAAACTTCTGTACCACAGTAAAGACCGAAAACGCGGTTGAAAGTATAATTTAGCCAGACTAAAAAAACTACTTGCAGGAGCCTGCTATGCGTGCAGGTTTATAGGAAGCTAGATATTACATCCGCTTGACGAGTAGGCATACCATTCGTCAATCTCTGATAATTCGCCAAAGCCCAAAGAGGGAAATACGCCCGATAACCGTGATAGCGGAGATAAAACACTCGAGGAAACCCCGTTCCGGTATACATTTCTTCATCCCATCCACCATCATTATTCTGATGCGCAATCAAATAATCAATACCACGTTTCACAAACGGCGAATCTATTGGGCCTGCCGCCATCAGTCCAAGAAGCGCCCATGCCGTTTGCGAAGGAGTGCTCACGCCAATACCAGCCATTCTCTTATCATCGTAACTGTTACACGACTCTCCCCATCCCCCGTCTTCATTTTGCGCACCCTCAAGCCACCGCAATGCTTTTTGAACGTAGGCTTTTTCCCTTTCCTCCCCAATTCCGCCGATAGCCGCTAGTACACTCCAAGTACCGTATACGTAATTCACACCCCACCGACCATACCAAGAGCCATTTGATTCTTGATTACGTTTCAAAAACTCTAAGCCATCACGTATCGGCGGGAAATTCTTATCATGTCCCAACATCGCAAGCATCTCGATACAACGTGCCGTAAGATCAGCAGTGCTCGGATCAACCAATGCACCGTGGTCAGCAAAAGGAATCTTATTTAAATACTCTGCATTATTGTCCACATCAAACGCAGCCCACCCACCATCGGGGTTTTGCATCCCCAATATCCAATTCACTGCTTTATCGATAAGTTCTCGAGCCTTTTGGTCGTTTTCATGAGCACCGGCACGCAGAAGCGCCATAAGCACCATACTTGTATCATCAACATCAGGATATTTAGTGTTTTCGTATTGGAAAGCCCAGCCTCCACTCGACAGTCTAGGAACTTTTTCACTCCAGTCACCCTTCTCAAACACTTGATGCTGAAACAACCATTGAACCGCTCCTTTAATTCTAGGATCTTCTAAAGGAAGTTCAGTTTCAGTCACAGCATTTAAAGCTAAACATGTGTCCCAGACAGGCGAAAGACACGGCTGACAGTATGCTTCTTCATCAGCCTCAATCACCAACTCATCAATTGCCTTAACCGTTCTAACTAAATCGGGATCATCATCCTCCGCGCCTCTGAGCTTAAATGCAATTACAGCATTAACCATTGCAGGAAAGATACCGCCGATACCACCATCACCAGCACAATGCTCCCTAGCCCATCCCTCAGCTTTTACTAGCGCGCGCTCGCGTATAATTCTAGGAACTAAATTATTCACAAATTTCAAACCGCGATCTAAAAGCACAAATCCAGCGTTTACTGGTTGGCGCCAATTAATTTCGTCGAGTGTAGTAAGAGAGCTCGGCGACTGCACGAAAAGTTCGGAGACGCTCTGCTCAGAAGTAATCGCGTAGACAGGGCGCTTGGCGAAAATAACCAAAAGCGGAACTATAACGCATCGGGACCAATAGGACACTTTACTCAAATGGAAGAACCACCATTTTGGTAGGAACATCATCTCAACCGGCATAGCTGGGACGGTCTTCCAAGATAGTTGTCCAAAAAGCGCTAAGGTAATTCGTGTGAAAACATTAACGGCTTCGGCACCACCATTTTGAAGCACCCATTTTCGTGCAGAAACCATATGTATGTCGTCGATCGAGTGGCCCATTAATTTGAGTGCAAAATATGCTTTTACCGTGGCACTCATATCGCCAGGTCCGTCTTCATAGAGCGCCCAGCTGCCGTTCACGTTTTGTCTTCGTCTAAGATAGGCGCCTATCTTCTCTTCTAAAACTAAGTTATTTCGCTTGAGGATACGCTGCAAAAATATGTATTCGGAAGGTATAGTGACATCTGCTTCGAGCTCAAAGCACCAATGATTGTCCCTCATCGTGTGCATTAAAAATTCAGTGCCTCGATTAAGCGATTTCGCGGATTTCCCAACCTGGCGAGGTTTTTCTTGACCTATAGTTGAACTGATAGCGCTATTCATTTAAAAGCCTATTAAACTCCCCTTAAAACTACTATCGCATCTCTACTCCATAGAATGCTAATAGTCGCATTTTTCCGACACGTATATTCTAGGCAACTATCAAAAAGATGCAACACTTTTATTAATAAAATCATAGAGATTTAGGAGATATATCAAGTATAAATCCAACATATAATAACGACTGGATTGACGGACAGACTCGAAGTGGCAGAAACACAACAAATACTACTGCCGAGATCCGGGTACTTCACCTTGATACTTTTTACAACTCACAATAAAAAAGTCTCATCAATTGGATGAAATCTGTCAGCAGAATGTTTCAATGAACTAGCCGTCAATGCTGATACTCCATAAATATCAACTCCCACATCGTAGGCATCTCGAACATAATTAACCAATACATCAAAATCACCGTCCCCAGAAAGTAATACAATCAGATCTAATTCGGGGGCGTTTTTGATAATGTCTATCGTAATGCCAACATCCCAATCACCTTTTGAGCTACCATCTGACCGAGAGATATAGGGCTTCAACTTCACTTCAAACCCAATATGTCTAAGCGCAGATTGGAATTTTCGTTGGTCGGAAATACCTCTATCAATAGCGTACGCTGTCGCAACGCTTATATCAGTGGTTTTGGCTAAATGCTCCCACAAAGCTCGATAGTTAAATTGACGGTTATATATTTGCCGAGTCGTATAATAAACGTTCTGTACATCAACATATATCCCTGACCTCGGCTTGTCGCTCGAAGAGATCATAGGAAAACGTCACCACCATTCGGGCTCAAACATTGGCCTTGATAATGAGAAGCCATCTCGCTCGCCAAGAACAGATAAGAACCTACGATGTCATCTACGCGAGCTAAGGCACCTTTAGGGATTTGAGATCTGATTTCCTCTAGGACATTCTCAGGGACGTCCTCTAACATCGGCGTTATAGTAGCACCCGGCGCAACGCAATTTGCATTGATGGCCCTGTCTCCTATTTCGAGCGCCAAACTTCGCGTAAAAGAGATTATCCCACCTTTCGCCGCAGTGTAATCGCTAAATGCCGACGCACCTTTATATGCAAGCTGAGAAGCAGTATTGATTATTTTACCAAAGTTTCTGGAATACATCTGGGGTAAAACCGCGCGCGTGCACAGGAAAGTACCTTTCAAATGTGTGTCTATAGTTCTTTGCCAATCCTCCAAGCTTGTGTCCTCTATAAGGGAGGCCCGGGCAACACCTGCGTTATTAATCAGAACATCTAGCTGCCCAAAAGTATTCGTTACTTCTGAAACCATGCGCTCCACCTGCACCTCATCCCTGACGTCCGCCTTGATTAAAAATCCCTCTCCTCCGTTATCAGTAATCCCTTCAAGTACAGAC
>CAJWTO010000112.1 GCA_913047675.1 uncultured Pseudomonadota bacterium
GAACACAACTGCGAAGTATTGAACGGCTTACTCAAATATTCGCCGCAGAAGACCGAAGAGCTCAATCAGTCAGGCGTTCTGTTTCGAAACACTGAAACGTAGTAAGCGTTATTGCTTCGGTTCTGTATCCGCGTTTATAAATCTCCTAGAGAAGCTTAGGATAATTGTGCTGACGAGTCCCAGTATTGTTAAAGCCATAAAAATATGAGTAAGCGGCATAGCCTCATAAAGTCCTGCCACACGTCCGCCTGCGTAAGATCCTATCGAACTTGCTAAAAACCAGATACCCATTGTGAGGCTAGCTATTCTCTGAGGAGCGAGCTTACTCATAGCGCTCAACCCAACCGGGCTTAAGCACATCTCGCCCATCGTATGCAGTAGATACATAACAACCAGCCATAATGGGCTTACTAATTTGCCGGAGTCGGCGATTATGGCAGCGCCAATCATCACTCCATAGCCCATTGAAATTAATAACAACCCAATCACAAATTTCGTAGTTGTGTTAGGACCCTTTGAACCTAGCTTGAACCACAACCAGGTAAATGCAGGACCCAGAAGAAAAATAATGAAAAGTGGATTCAGTGATTGCATCCAACTAGCAGGAAAAGTGATTCCTAAAATCGTTCTCGATGTGTTTCTTTCTGCGAACAACGTCAGTGTCGATCCTCCTTGTTCGAAAAGCGACCAAAACACAGTAGCTGCTAGAAATAGAAGTAGTATCTTGATTACACGACGTCTGTCCTCGGCTATATTCCAGGATGATCCGAGTAGCCAGACAAAAAAAGCAATGGTTGTACCAAGGAGAATCAAGCCAAAAACATTGCCGAACTGAGATGGCGAGAGATGAACATCGCTCAGACTATATATCCACGCAACGATCAAACAGACACCTAATGTCATGAGACACATTCTGAGTGAGAAGCTGCTAGCTCCGGGAGGGTCTCCTATTTTGATTAAGGTACTTTTACCATAAATATAATGCAGGAGCCCTAACGCCATCCCGACGGCTGCCGCGCCAAAAGAGAAATGCCAGGCATTGATAGGGTTTATACCTAGTCCAGAAAGTATCTCTCGGAAATATACGCCTTGGCCCAGCCAACCACATACAAGAGGTGATGCAAACGCTCCAATATTTATTCCCATGTAATAAAGCGAATAGCCGGCATCTCTACGTTGGTCGCTCTCGGAGTAAAGTCGCCCCACCATGGAACTAATATTTGGCTTTAGTAAACCTGTACCTATGACAAGTAAGGCTAGCCCGGTATAGAAATAGGTTATGTTAGGTAGTGCTAATACTATGTGTCCACACATAATGATGCACCCACCTACTAATGTAGCTTGTCTTTGGCCGATAAAGCGGTCGGCAATCCAGCCACCGGGAAGGCAAGCAAGATAAACCATAGACGTATATATTCCATATATTGCGCCAGCATCTGCCACGCCCAGGCCCAATCCTCCCTTTGTGGAAGGGGTGGTCATAAAAAGGATTAATATGGCACGCATTCCATAGTAAGAAAAACGCTCCCACATTTCAGTAAAGAAGAGAGTTTGGAGCCCTTTTGGGTGCCCGAAAAAGGTAGGTGTTGTGTTAGTCATTATGCGCTTGTGGTCCATACCGTTTTAGAAGCGTAATTTGCGGTCGTCCATTACATATTACTAATTTTTTTTCTACTTTTGAATCCTAGATAAGTCAACAGTATTAATCCCGCCAGAATTAATACCATTCCGATAGAATCGTCTCTTTGTATCGTCTCTCCAAGGTGCCAGGAGGCAGTGGCTAAGGCGATCACTGGAACAAGAAGTGTGAGCATACTGGTCATCCCAGCATTGAGCTTATCAAGCAAATAGACCCAAAGTAACCAGCCGAGACCAGTGGATAAAAAACCAGTCGCACAAAGTGCAAAAGTGAATCTAGCTGTTATTGTTGGGAGCTGTTCATTTATGAAGAATGCGATAGCAAATAAGCCGATTGCTCCAACTGCCATCTGCGACCCAGTGAGTACGAGAAGATCCATCGGTCGATTTTCCAGGATATGCTTAACAATTATCGATGCGATCGCCCAACTTATCGCCGCTGCGAGGGCAGCTAGGTTACTTATCGTGATTCCATTTAGATCATGGGGTTTTAGCATTAAAATCAGTCCACAGAATGCCAATATTATCGCAAACCATTGTATTCCTTTAATGCGTTCGTCTAGGATCGGCCAAGCTAATAACAGTGTCCAAAATGGGTAGGTAAACATGAGCATTGCTGTTCGAGTCGCTGTGGCATCAACTAGGGCGTATTGTATTAACCCGACTGAACCAAGTGTATTGAAAAGACTAAGAAGAAGGATATCTTTATATCTCGATAGCGGAATAGTTCGATGAGTAGCAACTATTACAGCGAATAGCATCAAGGAACCGAGGAGGGTCCTCAAACCGGAAAATACGAAAGGCCCTGAATCTAACAGACCGATTTTCATGAAAACCCAGGAATAGCCCCAGAAAAGCGATAGGACAGCTATTGCCATCATCGTATAGTAATTTTTCAGAGATAGTCTCCAGAAATAGATTTGCGAATATAGGACGCGGGTAAGTTGGGCTTAATTCCCCGTAAAATCAGGGTCGCCTTCATTGAGATACATGTTTTTGGCGACTTGTTGATCGGAGGTCTTAGCCACGAATAAATGCTGATCTGCATCCATATGCATTAATCCTTGATCCAGCACGCCGCAAATATTGTTAATACTGCGCTTGATCATTTGCGCCGCGACCGGGGACTTGTTGACATAATGTTGTGCAAAGCTAATGCAAGAATCAATCAATTGATCTTGAGGTACCACACTTTCTAGCAACCCCCAGCTAAGTAATTTATCAGAAAAAACTTTCTCTGCCCCAATGACTAAACGTTTAGCCCGAGTAGGTCCTACAAGCCGTATGGTCAGGGGTAGGCTTTGCCACATGAGATTTAGTCCTAGTTCTATTTCGGGATAGTGCATGAATGATGTATCAGTACCTATCCTAAAGTCAGCCGCGGTCGCAAGACACGCTCCGCCACCGATAGCGCCCCCGTTCCAAGCGGCGATAGTTATCTGGTCCATGGAGAGGATCGCTTTAAGCACCCTTTCGCCCATTCGCAGTCTTCTGCGATGCAAGACGATTGGCGTGTCGACCGTAGCCTCCATTTCAGTGATATCGGCTCCGGAGGAAAAGTGCTTACCCTCACCAGTAAAAATAACGACTCTAGTTTGAGCATCCTCTCGGAATGAGAGCGCACAATGCTCAATTTCATTCAAGTGACTATAGCTTAGAGCGTTTGCTGTTTCGGGACGATTAAGCCTGACGATCGCCAGATGACCATCCCGTTTCATGTTTAAGTACTTATAAGTCATTACAATGTTTTAAAACAAGTCTCCAGCAAGCTCAGATAACTCCTCGAGCATTGAGGACTGATCTGAGGATTGCAGCCAAACAACAATGCCATCGGCCCCTGCATCGGCTACAGCTGTCATATCATTTTTTGTTCGGAAAAAACCATCAGGAGCGAACATTGTGATGTCTAGTTCGGCAGGGTCGCGGTCAAGAGCTTTTGCATGCTTGGCAATCTCTATCCTTCCATCAACTAACTCTTGGGGGTCTACGCTGAACGGCAACCAACCATTCCCCCATTTTGCTACACGCTTAAAGACTAATGGGGTACCGATGCTGCCGAGGAGAACTGGCGGGTGAGGCCTACGGTGCGGCATTGGCTTACAAATAATTCTAGGGAAGTCATAGTATTTACCGTGATGTTCGACATATTCACCAGTCCATAAGGCCTTCATGACCTCAACGTTCTCTTTTGTTTGCGTCCATCGGTGATCAAAATCGCCGCCCAATACTTCACACTCTGGTTTGTTCCAACCAGCACCAATGCCTAAGAGAAACCTCCCTTTGGAATAGTGATCGAGACTGGCAATAGCTTTAGCGGTCATTATGGGATTACGTTCAGGTAACAGTGTAATCCCAGTCCCTAGTTCGATCGTGGTTGTATTCGCAGACGCCCTAGTCAGAGCAATCAAAGGGTCTGGCATTTTAAATAAGTAGTCTGGAGTCTCTTGACCTGGTACTTTCCCTGGATAATCGTCTGCTGAGCCTTCGGGTATGACGGTATGTTCCGCTGTCCAATAAGAAGAAAAGCCAAGTTCTTCGGCTTTTTTCGCTATAACTGCGGGGTCACCAGTCTCCATGTCGGATAAGACTTGAAAAACTCCCACTTTCATTCCTTTGAATAATTTCATAGTTGCCCCTTGATTCGGATTATTGTTATTAACGTCTACCGCAACAAGGCTTCGACGCCTCGCGTGATTTTTCCGAAATTATAGGCATAACCGTTCTGTTTTGTCAGCTTTGATGAAGGAATTAGCTTTATCAAACATGCTTGTATGCGGTGAAAATTATGGATCTAACTGTGGGAAGATCTTGATTTTAAACCTTTTCGAGAACAGAATTAGTATGAGTGGCGAGCACGGAAGTTATTAGGACGCCGGATAGGACTTAATTAGTACAACGGGAGATCAAGCAATGAAGTTAGGCTATTTCATGATGCCATTGCATCACATAGATCGGGATTATCACGAGACGCTACAAGAAGATATTGAGGCTATCGTGCTTGCTGACGAACTAGGATATTCAGAAGCTTGGGTTGGTGAACATTATTCTTCGGCTGTCGAACAGATCACTTCTCCGCTTATGTTTCATGCCAATCTTATTAACAGGACAAAGCAAATCAAATTTGCAACTGGAGTAATGTGTTTGCCTCAATACCACCCAGCAGTTCAAGCGGGACAAGCTGCAATGTTCGATCACTTAAGTGAAGGTCGGTTTATCATGGGGGTTGGGCCTGGTGGTTTATTGAGCGATTTTGAATTATTTGGTGTTTTAGAAAAAGATCGTATGGAAATGATGGAAGAGTCTTTGGATATGATACTTGAGCTTTGGAGCACAGAACCTCCGTACAAAATGCACGGCAAGCACTGGAACATTGAAATGAAGGATTGGACCCACCACGACATCAAGTTAGGATATGTTCCCAAACCTTTACAGCAACCTCATCCGCCGATAGCGATGTCGGCGATGAGTCCGTCATCGAGCTCTCTCACTTTTGCAGGTCAGCGTGGTTATATTCCGGTCAGCGCAAACTTTATAGCCCCATGGTCAGTTAAGACTCATTGGCCAGCTTATTGTGCTGGGGCTGATAGCGCAGGATTGACTGCAGATCCAAATGAATGGCATGTAGCTCGTAGTATATTTGTAGCAGATACTGACGCCGAAGCAGAGGAGTTTGTTAAAACTTCGGGTGGTGCTTATGATTATTACTACGATTATTTATTTAAGATTTTTGATCGATCTGGTTTTAAAGGACCTTTTGTAACTAGCCAAGGTGATGATCCTGAATCACTAACACCTACGGCTGTTCGCGATGCATGCGTCATTTACGGTAGCCCTGAGACGGTCGCAAAAAAAATCATAGATTTTAAGCATTCTGTCGGCGATTTCGGAACATTGCTTTACGCTGCACATGATTGGACTGATAAAGCGGCTATGAAAAAATCGATGCGTTTAATGGCGGAACATGTAATGCCAATAATTAATAAAGACTCTAGTCGCCTCGCATCCGCAGGTTAATATAAATCTATTTATAGTAATATTTAATGATTTTACGTTTAGGAGAAAATGTCGAGTGAGTAACAAAAAATTGAGATTTGGACTTTGGTATGACTTCAGGAATCCTCCCCAATGGCAGCGCGACAATACTGAGCTGTACCATGAGTGCTTTGATCAAATAGTACGCGCCGAAGAGGCGGGATTTGATGATATCTGGCTGTCCGAACATCATTTCCTAGATGATTGCTATTCGCCGTCGATGTTGCCTATAGGCTGCGCTATTGCGGCTAGGACAAAAAAAGTTCACATTGGGACGAGCGTACTTTTG
>CAJWTO010000113.1 GCA_913047675.1 uncultured Pseudomonadota bacterium
TACTCAATCTGGGACACACTTTTGGCCATGCAATCGAGACATTTGAAGGCTATGGAAGTTGGCTTCACGGGGAGGCGATCGCCGCTGGAATGATGATGGCAGCTCAAATGTCGATGCGTCTAGGTTATCTGGACCAAAGTAAAGTAGAAACCATTGTTAAATTATTAAAAAAATGTAGCTTACCGACTGAACCACCCCAAGCAATGAAAACAGAAGATTTTTTAGATCTCATGAGCAGGGACAAAAAGAATATTGGGAACAACATCCGACTAATTTTGTTAAAAAATTTAGGCGAAGCCTTCATAACCGATGAATACCCGAAAAACATATTGATGGCAACCTTAAAAAGCTACGATAATCGTTAAAATTAGCAATAAAACTCATTATTTGTTTCCAATTTCTTCAAAAATCGTAGATAGTTTTTTTAATTAAGCACATGATCGTTGATACAAGTGGACCCCTCATGCGTATGACTTTCATAACATGCATGTCTCAACATGACATCAAGGGCTAGATCTTATAAAATATGAGAATATAAAGTTTCACTCGGTCGAATTCATTTATGTGGAGTTCGCCTGTGAAATGATCAGTTTAGGTTATCAAAAATAAAATACTAATTAACCTTAATTTTGTTAGAAACTTTTGCCGGTCAAGGGTAGCGTGCGTTACTTGCTAAGGTGTAAGCAGATGAAAAAGTTGGAGATTTCGTCAATAAAATATGAGTCATGTTAACCCAAAATTCCCCCATACTGGCCGCCCACAAGGCATTGGCTTGTACGATGATAGCAACGAACACGACTCCTGTGGTCTCGGATTTGTTGCAAATATAAAAGGAATAAAATCTAACCAAATAGTTTGTGATGCGCTAACTGTACTCAAGAATTTGTTACATAGAGGCGCGACAGGCTCGGAAACCAATACCGGTGATGGAGCAGGAATACTAATCCAGATCCCTGACGAATTCCTTAGAGAAGAAGCGAACCTCCTAGGTATAAATTTACCGCCGGAAGGTCACTATGGAACAGGCTTTGTATTTCTCCCCAGCGACACAGATGAGAGAGATGCTTGCCTGAAAGAAATCAAAACTATTATCAAGCACGAAAATCAGCAATTTCTAGGCTTTCGGAATGTACCTACCGATGACACCTGTCTTGGCCATATCGCCCACTCGTCTCGTCCATATTTCGTACAGATATTCATCGGCAAAGATCCTGCATGCAGAAATACTGAGGATTTTGAACGAAAACTATATGTCATTAGGAAGACTGCGGAGCATGTAATCTGGAGTGGGGAGCTCTCTCAAAAGAGTTCTTTTTATTTGCCGAGTCTTTCTTGTAAAACGTTGGTTTATAAAGGGATGCTGATTGGAGATCAACTCGAGTTATTGTTCCCTGATTTAAAAGACCCTAGAATCAAAACCGCCCTCGCACTTGTCCACCAGCGATTCTCAACTAACACGTTTCCGTCGTGGCCTTTGGCCCAACCATTTAGATTTATTGCACACAACGGCGAAATCAATACGGTCAAGGGTAATAGTAACTGGATGAGGTCACGAGAAGCGCTATGCGAATCGACCCTCTTGGGTGACGATCTTAAAAAGCTTTTCCCAATCGTTCTTGAAGGAAATTCAGATACGGCATCATTTGATCAAGTCTTGGAATTCTTGCACATGGCAGGTCGACCGCTCCCGTTAGCTATATTGATGATGGTGCCGGAAGCTTGGAGCGGGCACGATGCTATGGACGAAGACCGCAAGGCATTCTACGAATACCATTCATGTATGATGGAAGCATGGGATGGTCCTGCCTCGATTTCTTTCACTGATGGCTCTTCGATAGGAGCAATCTTGGATCGAAATGGCTTGCGACCTAGTCGCTACTACGTCACAAATGATGATGTCGTGATAATGGCGTCAGAGGCGGGAGTGCTTCAGATACCTCCAGAGAATATAAAGTATAAAGGCCGGCTCCAGCCCGGTCGTATTTTCCTTGTCGACACTAAAGAAGGTCGAATAATGGAAGATGCTGAACTCAAGGAACGATACATTAACCAATACCCGTACGCAAAATGGCTCGAAGATTCCAAAATATATCTTAATGACCTTCCTCAGGCTAAGGCCCCTGAGCCAATTATTTCGAGGACCTTAGTTGAGTATCAGGTCAACTTCGGCTATTCACAGGAAGATCTCCGAATGCTAATTAGTCCTATGGCGGAAAATGGTAGTGAGGCGATCGGTTCAATGGGAACTGATACTGCGCTTGCTGTATTGTCTAGGCGTCCTAGGTTGGTTTATGACTACTTTAAACAATTATTCGCGCAAGTAACCAACCCGCCTCTCGACGGCATAAGAGAGAAACTAGTTACCCAAGTATCGCTATTTATAGGTCCTGAGCATAATTTACTGTCTTATAGCCAAAATAATTGCGCGCGGCTTTTTTTAGAATCACCGATTTTGAAAAATCAGGATTTAGCTACTCTTAGCGGAGTCTCGAGAGCAGGATTCTCAACAAAAAAAATCGATATAACATATCCCCTGGACGGTAACATCGAAAAAGTCATTGAAGAAATCGCGATGACCGCCGATACCGTCGCAGCTGAGGGGTGCGGATACATAATATTATCGGACAGAAATGTTGGAGAAAATAGGACGGCAATTCCTTCAGCCTTAATCGTCTCAAAGGTACACCAGTACTTAGTTGAAACCGGAAATCGAGCCAAAGTAGGCCTCGTGGTAGAGTCAGGAGAGCCCAGGGAGGTTCACCACTTCGCGGTGCTTTTAGGTTTTGGAGCAGATGCAATCAATCCTTACCTAGCCATGGATAGCATCAAAATAATGCTCGCGGACAATACTATCACTATTAATAATGTTGATTGTGACCCCTGTGCGAAAGCAATAGAGAACTACATAGAAGCGATTAATACTGGACTCATCAAAATAATGTCTAAAATGGGTATCTCGACCATACAATCCTACAAGGGGGCGCAAATATTTGAGGCTGTGGGACTAGATAACGAATTGGTTGAAAAATATTTCCCCGGTACTTCCTCAAAAATCAGCGGTATTAACTTAAAGGTAATAGAAAATGAGCTGAAATTACGCCACAGTAAAGCTTGGCCCAGTAGGACTGTGAGAAACCTAGAGCTTGAGTCCGGTGGCGAGTATCAATGGAGACGCGATGGCGAATACCATTTGTTCAATCCCGAGACAGTCTTCAAGCTGCAGCATTCTACCCGTTCAGGCCAGTATTCGATCTTCAAAGAATACACTCGTGCTGTCGATGATCAAAGCGAGAATAGATCAACTCTACGCGGTCTTTTCAAGTTCCGTACCACCGTCGAACCAATAGATCTTTCTGAAGTTGAGTCCGAAGAATCTATCATGCAAAGATTTCACAGTGGTGCAATGTCATATGGATCAATCAGCAGCGAGGCACATGAAACACTTGCAATAGGCTTGAATAGAGTAGGTGGAAGATCGAACACCGGAGAAGGTGGTGAAGATCCAGAAAGATTCTCAGCTGATAAAAATGGGGACTCCAGAAGAAGTGCAATTAAACAGATAGCGTCGGGGCGCTTTGGTGTGACGAGCGAATATTTGGTGAATGCTGACGACCTACAAATAAAAATGGCTCAAGGCGCCAAACCAGGCGAAGGTGGTCAATTACCGGGCCATAAAGTGTACCCATGGATTGCGAAAGTGCGTCACTCTACGCCAGGAGTAGGTCTAATATCACCTCCTCCTCACCACGATATTTATTCGATAGAAGATTTAGCACAATTAATTCACGACTTAAAGAACGCTAATCCTAATGCGCGTATCCATACTAAATTAGTCTCTGAAGTAGGAGTAGGAACAGTTGCGGCAGGAGTCGCAAAGGCTTTCTCGGATGTCATACTAATATCTGGTTACGATGGCGGGACTGGAGCATCTCCTGTGACATCTTTAAAACACACGGGAGTTCCTTGGGAACTA
This sequence comes from uncultured Pseudomonadota bacterium, assembly GCA_913047675.1. Lineage (GTDB taxonomy): Bacteria > Pseudomonadota > Gammaproteobacteria > UBA4457. The sequence continues at coordinate 3,974 of CAJWTO010000113.1, forward strand.
GGACTCGCTGAGACACAACAAACTCTTATTTTGAACAAGTTGCGTGATCGAGTAGTCGTTCAAGTAGATGGCCAAATGAAAACTGGCCGCGACTGTATTATTGCCGCCATGCTAGGAGCCGAAGAATATGGTTTCTCGACCGCTCCTCTAGTGGTTATGGGATGTATTATGATGAGAGTTTGTCACCTTAATACTTGTCCCGTGGGGGTCGCCACTCAAGATCCCAAGCTGAGAGAGAAATTCTCTGGCAAACCGGAATTTGTAGAAAATTTTTTCCGCTATATTGCGACCGAAATGCGGGAATACATGGCTTCGCTGGGTATCAAGCGGGTAGAAGATCTAGTTGGGCGATCAGACCTCCTTGATACTGTCATGGTAACCGAGCATTGGAAAGCGGAGGGCCTCGATCTTTCCCCCATACTTCACAGAGTGGAAAACAACGGTAGTCCCCTCAGAAATACCTGTTCTCAAGACCATAACCTAGATAAGTCACTTGATAGAACTAAAATCATTCCCTTGTGTAAGAAGGCGATCGAAGAGCAAGTCCCTGTAAATATTTCCCTAGATATACGTAATATTAACCGGACAGTGGGTACGTTACTCGGCTCGGAAATCACTCGGCGTTATGGAGCAGCTGGCTTACCTGAAGACACTATAAAATTGTATTTTACAGGTTCAGCAGGCCAAAGCTTTTCTGCATTTATGCCAAAAGGAGTGTCTATGTACCTTGAAGGAGACTCTAACGACTACATAGGAAAAGGATTATCGGGTGGTAAAATAGTTGTGTATCCGGACAAAAAATCAACTTTTGTTGCTGAGGATAATATTATTATAGGTAACGTGGCGCTTTATGGTGCAACCAATGGAGAAGCTTATTTCAGAGGAATCGGTGGCGAGCGTTTCGCTGTTAGGAATAGCGGCGCGAAAGCAGTTATAGAAGGTGTGGGAGATCACGGTTGCGAATATATGACAGGCGGCGTGATCGTCATATTAGGGGATACTGGTAGGAATTTTGGCGCAGGTATGTCAGGAGGAACTGCATTTGTCCACGATCCAAAGAATAAACTAGAATCACAATGCAACATGGAGATGATTCTATTAGAATCGATATCCCCAGCTGATGAGGAAGAATTAAAAGCTCTCATCGCTAATCATGCAACCTATACTGAAAGCACAGTCGCAAAAAGTGTACTAAAGAATTGGCCCACGAGTAAAAATGAGTTTGTCAAAGTGATGCCAAGAGATTATAAGCGCGTACTAGAAACTATTGAAACTGCACTCAGCGCAGGAATGTCGCAAGATGATGCGATGCTGGAGGCTATGAATGGGTAAAGTCACAGGCTTCTTAGAGAAAAAAAGACAGAACCAACCGTATCGGCCAATTAATGAGCGTTTAAAAGACTTTAAGCAAGTCATAACAGCTTACCCGGAAAGCGAATTAAATGATCAAGCTAGTCGCTGTATGGACTGCGGAATCCCGTTCTGTCATGAAGGCTGCCCCCTAGGTAACTTAATACCAGAATGGAATGATCTCGTTTACAGGGATCAATGGCAGAGTGCTATAGCTAGACTGCACTCGACTAATAACTTTCCAGAATTTACGGGTACACTATGTCCGGCACCGTGTGAAGGGTCCTGTGTGCTTGGAATTAACAACCAACCAGTCACAATTAAAGGTGTTGAGCTCGCTATTATTAACCGTGCGTTTGACGAAGGATGGATAAAGCCAGAAGTTCCAGAAGTACTAACTGAAAAAAGTGTAGCTATAGTCGGATCGGGTCCAGCTGGGCTCGCTGCTGCTCAACAACTTTGTCGCGCAGGACATAACGTCACAGTATTTGAAAGAAATGACAGAATTG
>CAJWTO010000114.1 GCA_913047675.1 uncultured Pseudomonadota bacterium
GGGACGCGTGGACCCGGAGGGGGCTACAAACTAGGTCGGTCTGCTGAATTAATATCTGTGGGAGACGTTATTTCAGCGGTTAATGAACCTGTGGATGCGACCCAATGCGGGGGTCAAAAAAACTGTCGAGGTGAAAATCCGTGTCTAACACACGATCTATGGCAAGAGCTAAGTCTGCAAATCCAAAACTTCCTGGGTGGCGTAAGTTTAAGGGAGCTAATGGATAAAGAAAGTAAAAATTCAGGTGCGAAAGCTCCCTTAACTAGCCTGACACCGATACATATGCAGGTTAATTCAGCAATTAAAACTTCAGTATTTTGATGAGGCTTAAAGATATGGAAATCACATTAACCGAGCGCGCGGCATTGCATATACGGGAGTTTCTGGCTTCCGAAGCCAGTTCAACATGTTTGAGGCTAGGAGTGAAAACTACCGGTTGCTCCGGCTATATGTATACCGTCGAAATAGCCGACGAGGAAAATGAACATGATGAAATTTTTGAGTCGCAAGGAATCAGTTTATTAGTAGATAAAGAAAGCTTTAAGTATCTGAAAGGTACTGAGATTGACTTTACTAAGGAAGGTCTTAATGAAGGTTTTCGATTCAATAATCCAAATGTTTCGGCAACTTGTGGTTGCGGTGAAAGTTTTAGTATTTAAAAGCTAAAACTAAATTCAAGGATATTAAATGTCTACTAATGCAAAAGAAATTGATCAGTTAGTCAATCAAACCTACGAGGCCGGATTCTATACGGATATAGAACAGGAATTCGCGCCGCCCGGATTAAATGAAGGAACGATTAGATTCATATCTAAAAAGAAAGCAGAACCCGAGTGGTTGCTCGAATGGAGACTAAAAGCTTATAAACAGTTTCAGGAAATGATAGAGCCAAAATGGGCGCATGTAGAATACCCGCCCATCGACTTCCAAGAAATCTCGTACTATGCAGCACCAAAAAGTGATGAGGATCGTCCTAAAAGTCTTGATGAAGTTGATCCTAAACTCCTTGAGACTTATGAGAAACTGGGCATTCCGCTTGAAGAACAAAAAGTTTTAGCTGGTGTGGCGGTGGATATAGTTTTTGACAGTGTTTCAGTCCACACTACGTTCCGAGAAAAGCTAGCAGAGGTTGGAGTGATTTTCTGTTCTTTTTCTGAGGCAGTGAAAGACCATCCTGAATTAGTAAGAAAATATCTTGGCACAGTTGTGCCCGCCAGAGACAATTTTTATTCTGCACTCAATTCAGCTGTGTTTTCAGATGGTTCGTTTGTTTATATACCAAAAAACACGCGCTGCCCTATGGAATTATCAACCTACTTCCGCATGAACGCAATGAATACGGGACAATTTGAGCGCACCCTTATTGTGGCGGATGAAGGAAGTTACGTCAGCTATTTAGAAGGCTGTACTGCCCCTATGCGCGATGAAAATCAACTGCATGCAGCGGTCGTCGAACTAGTGGTCTTGAAGGATGCAGAAATTAAATACTCTACCGTACAAAATTGGTATCCGGGAGATGAGGAAGGGAAAGGAGGGATATATAATTTCGTAACGAAAAGAGGCGATTGTAGGGGCGATAGGTCAAAAATATCTTGGACTCAGGTTGAAACCGGATCGGCTATTACATGGAAATATCCCAGCTGTATTTTGCGAGGTGAGAACTCAATTGGAGAATTTTATTCAGTCGCTCTAACTAATAACTTGCAACAAGCTGACACCGGAACCAAGATGATTCATCTAGGAAAAGGAAGTAACTCTACAATCATCTCTAAAGGGATCTCTGCAGGACGCAGTCAAAATGCCTACCGGGGACTAGTTCGGATTGGTGGTAGTGCAGAAAATGCGCGAAACTATACTCAGTGTGACTCCCTACTGCTTGGTGATAAATCTGCGGCACACACCTTCCCTTATATAGAATGTAAAAATCCTTCTGCACAGATAGAACACGAAGCATCCACGTCGAAGATCAGTGATGACCAACTCTTCTACTTGCGAAGTAGAGGCATAAGTCAGGAAGATGCAATAAATATGATAGTAAATGGATTCTGTAAAGAGGTATTCAAAGAACTGCCTATGGAATTTGCCGTAGAGGCACAAAAACTTCTTGGCATAAGCTTAGAAGGCAGTATCGGCTAAATACTAACCATTCCACAGCGGAGCTAAAAACATGCTTGAAATAAGCGATCTACACGTCGATGTAGATGGAAAAGAAATTTTATCAGGAATAAATCTAACGGTTAAACCCGGAGAAACTCACGCTATCATGGGACCTAACGGATCCGGGAAGAGTACCCTCTCGCATGTCATAGCTGGTCGCGAAGGCTATACCGTTTCTCAAGGAAAAATTGTTTTCAACGGAAAGTCCCTGGTTGATCTGGAGCCTGAAGAGCGTGCTGGCGAGGGAGTCTTTCTGGCATTTCAGTATCCGATAGAAATTGCAGGCGTGAACAATGTTTACATGCTTAAGGCGGCCTTAAACGGAATCAGGAATTATCGAGGAGAAAAAGAACTGACGTCTGTAGAGTTTCTAAAACTAGTCAAGTCGAAAGTTAAGGCAGTCGGCCTCGACGAAAGTCTGTTAAATCGTCAAGTAAATTCAGGATTTTCTGGAGGCGAGAAAAAGCGTAACGAAATTTTTCAATTGAGCGTTCTCGAACCAATGCTCGCCGTTTTAGATGAGACTGATTCTGGACTCGATATAGATGCTTTAAAAGCTGTATCTGACGGTGTAAACAAACTCCGCGACGCAAGTCGGTCATTTGTAGTAATTACACATTATCAGCGTCTCTTAGACTATATTGTACCGGATTACGTCCACGTGCTCGCTAAGGGGAAAATCGTTAAAACTGGTGATAAAGAACTGGCTCATGCTCTGGAAAGTAAAGGATACGATTGGTTAACTGATGGTGAAGAGAGTGCTGCATGAGTAATTCGCTTCAAGCAATCTTACAGAAGCTTCCCGGACCAAAGGCTGATACTGACGACTGGCTAGAGCGACTCAGAGCTGACGCGCTCAAGACAATTTCTTCACGGGACTACCCTAGTACTAAAGAAGAGTCGTGGAAGTATACAAGTCTACATGCCCTCAAAAAAAGTGATTATCTAATAGCAGATGAACATAACTCTGGTGGTTTACTAAAAAAAATCTACTCTAGAAATGACTTTCTAGAAGCTGACAAACTGCATCTCGTTTTCATCAATGGTTTTTTTCAACCCGATTTGAGCTCAGACGAACTATTACAAAATGGCATTAATATACGCCCTACTACAACTAAAAAGGCAGACGAAAAGTATAATTTAGAAACGATACTCAAAACCGACCTAACGGAAACTTTTAGCGCGCTGAATATACTGACACTATGCGATAGCTTGCTAATCGAGGTTGAGAAAAATCGAATAATTGACAAAGTGATCAAGTTAATCTTCATAGGAGAGTCGCCAGAGCCGTTATTAAAATCTCTGAGGATAATTGTCAAAATGAATGAAAACTCAGAGGCGCGTATCGTAGAAGAATACAGAAGTCATGACAAAGATATGGGTTTTACTAATGTAGTAACAAATCTCAGACTTGGTCAGAATTCAACCTTATATCACCATCGGTTGCAAATTGAATCCATGAATACCACTCATATCGGAAAAATTGATGCCCAAGTTGATACTGGAGCTAGCCTTTACTCCGACTCAATCGCTATGGGAGGCAAATTGAGCAGGGTAGACATCGATGTGTCTCTATCGGGACGATCGGCATATTGTCGATTAAACGGTCTTTTTACCGGTATAAATGATCAACATATCGACCACCACACAACTATTCGGCATCTAGTTGGTGACACCCATAGTGACGAGCTCTATCGTGGGATCCTTGATGATAATAGTCGAGGGGTATTTAATGGAAAAGTTGTCGTATCCGCTGACGCCCAAAAAATCTCAGCACGACAAGCCAGTAACAACTTACTCCTGTCCAAACTGGCAGAAATAGATACAAAACCTGAACTTGAAATTTACGCCGATGATGTGACGTGTGCCCATGGCGCCACAGTAGGCCAACTAGACGAAACCGCCTTGTTTTATCTGCGATCGCGTGGCATAAGTTACAAAGACGCTAGAGCCCTTCTAATATACGCGTTTGCTGAAAAGGTAATAGAACCTATTCCACTACCAGCCCTTAGACAATCTCTAGAAAATAAATTTTTAGGGCATAACCAAATGAGTGAATTTATTCAACAAGGATAAATGATATGAGCGCCGCAAAACAATCGCTTGACGATATACTTAATGTTGATGATATCAGAAGCGACTTCCCAATCCTAAGCACCACAGTAAACGGTAAAAATCTTATTTATGCAGATAATGCTGCCACTACTCAGAAACCGCAATGTGTTATTGAGAGAATAGGTAATTACTACGAAAATGAGAATGCTAATATACATCGTGGCGTCCACTCTCTTAGTGAAGAAGCGACGGAGGCCTTTGAAGGAGCCAGGGACTTCATTAGAAAATTTATCAACGCGCAAAGTGTATCGGAGATTATTTTCACAAGAGGGACTACTGAGGCGATCAACCTAGTCGCACAGAGCTATGCCCGTCCAAAATTAGATGCGCAGAGTGAGATATTAATAAGCGGATTAGAGCACCATTCAAATATTGTTCCTTGGCAAATGGTTTGCGATCAAACTGGGGCGAAATTAGTTGTAGCGCCTGTAAATGATGCCGGAGAAATTCTGATGGAAAAGTTTAAGAGTCTGTTGTCCGAAAAGACAAAGATGGTCGCTGTAGGTCATATTTCAAATGCTCTTGGAACAATTAATCAGGTTAGACAGATCACTCAGCAAGCTCACGAAGTGGGGGCAGCGGTTCTTTTAGATGGAGCGCAAGCAATAATTCATGATCAAGTCGATGTACTAGAATTAGACTGCGATTTTTACGCATTTTCTGGTCATAAAGCACTGGGACCAACCGGTGTTGGCGTACTTTATGGCAAAGAAGCTCTACTCGAGAGTATGCCCCCATGGCAAGGTGGCGGGGACATGATAAAAACCGTCAGCTTTGAGAAAACGGTATACAATGATCTGCCTTATAAATTTGAAGCTGGAACACCAAATATTGTGGGTGGTATTGGCCTCGGGACCGCACTTGAATACTTTAGTCGCTTAGATCTTAAAAAAGTTATGGCCCACGAAAGTGAACTGCTGCATCGCGCTACCGAAAGAGCGATGTCGATCTCGAACCTCACTATTTTAGGTATGGCGGCTAACAAAGCATCGGTGCTTTCATTTAATATCAAAGGAGTGCACCCTCACGATTTGGGAACTCTACTCGACCACCAAGGAATTGCGATAAGAACTGGACACCACTGCGCTATGCCCGTAATGCAACGGCTGGGAGTTCAAGGCACTGCAAGGGTATCCTTTGCCTTCTACAATACTATCGAAGAAGTGGATTCTATTTTCGATGCTATTGAAAAAACTATACCTATTTTAGTGAGTTAAAATTATGACTGGAATCAAGGGGCAAGATTTCCGAGAACCCATCAAACTGTTACATGCGTGCGAAGCCGTAATGATCCCTCAAGGAATCACCATCGATTTAGAGAAGGGTACGGAAGTGTTCATCACCCAAGCACTTGGCGGCTCAGTAACAGT
>CAJWTO010000115.1 GCA_913047675.1 uncultured Pseudomonadota bacterium
CCTGGCTTCGGCAATAGCCGTATTCATTAGCACGCCGTGACTACCAAGTTCCATTGCAATACTTGCGTCCGACGCTGTCCCAACTCCAGCGTCTACGATAACTGGAATGCCCGCATTTTCAATTATAGAACGCAGAGTAAAGCGGTTTTGTAGCCCCAAACCCGATCCAATTGGCGCTGCAAGAGGCATGACTGCTACGCAACCTATCTTTTCCAACTCGCTGGCTAAAATAGGATCATCTGACGTATAAACCATAACTTGGAATCCATCTTCGCACAGTATTCGAGCAGCAGAAAGAGTTTCAACAACATTAGGATAAAGTGTCGTTTTATCTCCCATAATTTCTAACTTAACAAGATCATGTCCGTCCAACATCTCTCGGGCTAGCCTACAAGTACGCACGGCAGAAGAAGCGTCATAGCAACCGGCTGTATTTGGCAAGATAGTGAACTTATCTGGAGAAATGAATTCTAATAAGTTGGGTTGATCGGCATTTTGGCCGAGATTGACCCGTCTTACCGCTACTGTAACGATTTCGGCACCGCTAGCCTCAATTGCCTTTTGAGTCTCGTCAAAGTCTTTATATTTACCCGTACCTACCATCAGACGGGATGCAAATTTTCGGTCGCCAATGCAGAGCAAGTCAGCATCACTAGTTTTCTCTTCACTACGAATTACCATCAGTTTAGATACCCTCAATACAATTCATTAACCACCACCAACGGCGATTACAATTTCGATCACATCTCCATCGACAAAGGTATATTGCCCATGGTAGCTTTTTGCGACGATTTTTCCGTTTACTTCGACCGCGTAACGGCCTTTAACATCCATTGTCTCTATTAGCCTAGACAGAGTCAGCGACTCGCACACCTGCCGCAGGTCTCCATTGACACTCACTGTAATACTCATGCCTATTCCCTAATAATTATTCGCAATTTGCTCAAAGATAGTAAACTGACGTGAACCAACAATACAGTATTTGGGCATATTAATTCAGAAAGCGTTTTAAAACGAATTTATGAGGTTATTAGGCCCACTGAAAAAACTTATCATAGGTAGCTCGTCGATCAAAGTAGTAGGCGTTTAGCTAACTAAATTGGGGAATCGATATGAAGAATGTTTTTAGAAAGATACGCGACGAAAAAGCTGAGGTATCTGCTCGTAAATTGTATTCTAAAAAACTAGCTTTCCATAACTTTTTTCATGTGATTGAAACCCTAAAGTTTGCTAATCAAATTGTACACTCCCTAGTTACGAAGCTCTCTACTTTAAATTTAGAGACGATTTACTATGCACTCTTATTCCATGATGCAGGATATGTTGAAGATCAAACCTGTCTAGGCTATGCCGACAAAGAATCGTACTCTGCGGCTCTAGCGGAAGAATATCTTTTGGGACGTGGTATGTCCCCGGTAGATGTCTCCAAAGTCACTCTAGCGATAAAAGCGACCCATATTAGTGCGGAATGTAGAAATCTAGAAGAAGAAGTTGTACGGGGGGCAGACATAAGTGGGATGGCAGCGCCTTACAACGATTTTCTTGAAATGTCTAAGGCGATCAGAGCCGAACAAGAGTATTTAATTGGAGCAAAAATTTCTTGGGCGGACTGGGTACGAGGCTCAGAAGTTCACTTAAAACCATATCTTCACGAAAAGATTTCCTGCGGAGAACTTTTTATTAAGTCAAACGAGCCTTCATTATTCAACCAAAGACTTACCTCTAATATCAAACAACTGAAGCAAGAAATCGTGTAATCAATCCTAGTTGCATATAGCGGGTATGTTCAAACAGATATCAAGGACTCGATTCCACCTTCAAAGTTAAAGGGACAATGCCCGCATCTAAAATTTTAATGCGGGTATCAATAATCAATGCGTCGCCCACCAACGGACCTACTAAAACTCTGTGCGATAAACCAATACTTTCTAGAGAAACCATCTCGATTCTAGAATCTATATTCGACGCAGACAGAACCGCACGCACTCGCTCCGCATCTTCTTTTAATTTAAATGAGCCAGTCTGAAAAGTAATCGCACCTTTCACCGAAGGGGGCTCACTTTTACTAATCGACCTCTGCTCATAAAAATCAAACTCAACCGGTGGTAAACTGCTACCGCCAAAAATATCTTTAATCCCGTTGCCAGGCGTAAAATCCGATGCCTTCACATTCTTAATTTGTGCGCGGATATTATTAGTAAGTCTTTCGCCAATATCCGTAAAGACTAACCCAGAAGATAATAAAATCCCGGATATCAAGCCAAATAGGAAGCAACGAGGTTTGACGCCTCGCTCAATAATATCTCTTTCCGGGGATTTTTTTTTATAGTCTTTTAGCTGCATTTCTAAAGGTCTACATGGAGCTCGGCGCAGAAATACCGAGTAGTTGAAGGCCATTAACTAAAACTTGTCGAATACAGCAGATTAAGCTCAGCCTTGCACTCCGTAGCCTGATATCTTCTATCAGTATTTTGTGACCGTTATAATAGGAATGGAATTCCTGCGCCACCTCTCTCAAATATTGAGTTATCTGATGAGGCTCATTGCTTTTCATGGCGGAAATAATTATTTCAGGATATCTCGCAAGCAACACAGCAATTTTTCTTTCCGATGTTTCAGAGAGGAGATCACCAAGCTCCGCTTCCCAGATCGCCGGATCATATTCTTCAGATGATTCAAGAATGCTACATATGCGTGCGTGCGCGTATTGGACATAAAATACTGGGTTCTCATTACTTTTTGAGACCGCTAAGTCTAAGTCAAACTCTAAGTGCTGATCAGATCTCCTCATTAAATAGAAAAATCTCGCGGCATCCACACCCACTTCATCAACTAGCTCTCGAAGGGTCACAAATTCTCCAGAGCGGGTCGACATTGCTACTGGCTCGTTGTTCTTAATCAAGCTAGCGAATTGGACAAGTATTATTTCGAGTCGCTCCTCTCCACATCCTAATGCAGTGAGTGCAGCCCTTACCCTTGCAACATAACCATGGTGATCAGCACCCCATATGTTGACTAAGCGCGCAAACCCCCTATTAAACTTATCAGAATGATAAGCCACATCAGCCGCAAAATATGTTTTCGCCCCATTCTCTCGGATAAGCACGCGATCCTTCTCATCTCCAAGCGCCGCTGAGCGAAACCAGGTTGCTTTATCTCGGATATAAGTATGACCTTTACTATCTAAATTAGATAAAACAGAGTCAATCATCCCAAAATCATGCATTTTTTGCTCGGAGTACCATTCCTCAAAATCTACTCGAAAATTCTCTAAATCTTCTCGAATACTCCCCGTGATAACGCTAGCAGCGTGGGCTTTAAGCCGTGCAAAATTTTCTAGACCTAGGACTTCTTTTATCTCTGCAATCAAATTATCTAGATCCGAGTCGCTTTCACCCTTTAACTCAACTTCATCGAAGTCAAACTCCTCAATTTCAATAGTAAGCAAGCTCGATTTAAGCTGATTTTCGGCTATCCGCCTTACATAATCACCCTGATAAGCTAAACTGGGGTACCTAATTTCTCTTCCGGTTGCCTCCTTCATTCGCAAATATACACTAGCCGCCAAAATATCCATTTGCCTACCGGCATCATTAACATAATACTCCTTAACCACTTCAAAACCGCACGCAGTGTATATACTAGACAGAGCTGATCCTAATGCCGCACCCCGGCCATGGCCCACATGAAGTGGTCCCGTAGGGTTTGCTGACACAAATTCTATTTGCACTTTTTTACTCGCACCGATCATCGAGCGACCAAAGTCAGTTTTATGTACGAGAATTTCACCAATAATTGTGAATAAAGACCGACTCGAAATCTTGAAATTAAGAAAGCCTGGACCGGCTACGACAACTTCTTCGAAAGTCGCATCCTTCAGCAACATGTCTCGCATAGTCTCAGCTATCACTCTAGGCGGTTTAGAGCAGGGCTTAGCAAGCAACAAAGCAATATTGCTACTATAATCACCATGAGCAATGTTCTTCGGTATATCTATCTGATAATTAGCTGAAACCGCTTGCGGCAAAACATTGTCTGCTTTAAGAGTTACTAAAGCCTCGTCAATTCGTTCTCGGAGGATATTTTTCAAAATTTTGCACCTAAATTTTTCACACGAGTGATATTACTTGTCACAGATTCTATCTCTTCTGAAAAGGTTTATCACATTATGGGTGACCCTATAGAGTATCATGCGGGTCTACATCTATGGCCCAACGTAACTTGATTTTTCTGGCAAGATTCTCGATGTCTAGTATTGTAGATCCAATACAATCGTGTATGTACGATTTTTTCATCATGCGAATTGCTAGGAGGTAACGATGTCGTCCTGCGCGCTGAGCCATAAGAGCTGGGATTGGATCCGTAATCTTGAGTTTTCCACCTGAATTTTTTTTGAGTAATTTTTTGACATCTAATAAAAAAGACTTTGGCCGAGATACCTGCTGTGATTCTGCCCTAATGATCACCATAGATACGTAGGGCGGAAGCTGAGCTAATTCTCGCTCGGCTAACGCTGTGTCTGAATAAGCCTCATATCCTTCATCAATGATTCTGCGCAAGACGGGGTTATCCGGGCGATGCGTTTGCAATACCATTTCTCCGGCCTTGCCCCCCCGCCCCGCGCGTCCGGTCACCTGTATCAATAATTGTGCGAGCCGCTCTTCAGCTCGGAAATCTATGGAATACAACCTACTATCCGCGTCTATCACACCAACGAGGGTGACGTTTTCAAAATCTAATCCTTTCGATATCATCTGAGTACCAATCACGATATCAACTTGTTTTTCTTCTATATTACGTAAGATTATTTCAAATGAGTCGCCAGACTTAATCGAATCTCTATCGACCCTCACAACATTTTTTTCAGGGAATAATTGCCTAACCTCTTCCTCTATACTCTCTGTGCCCAAACCAATAGGCGCCATATTTTGATCTTCGCAGCATTTTGGTATCTTCTCCAAAGAAATTTTATAGCCACAATGATGGCAACTTAAAATTTCGTGGCTCTTGTAATAAACCAAATACGCGTCGCATCTATGGCAACTCCTTATATCCCCACACTCCCTACAAATCAGTAGAGGCGCATATCCTCGTCGGTTTAAAAAAAGTACTACCTGCTGACCAAGGTCTAAATGATGTCGCATCCTCTCAATTAAGATGTTACTCAAACCGCTCTTCAATAAGGATCCTCGGACATCCAGTATCTTTGTTTTGGTATCCACTAACGCACTAGGCCGATCCATGAGCTTTATTAAACCGTATTTTCCATTCTTAATATTTGCCAAAGTCTCAAAAGAGGGCGTCGCAGATCCTAAAATAATCGGGATATTATTTCTTTTAGCTCTGACTACGGCTATATCACGTGCAGAATACTTAAATCCATCGTACTGCTTGTAGGCGCTATCATGTTCCTCATCAACAACAATCATACCTAGGTTCGGTAAATCAAACCAAACTGCCGAGCGCGTGCCAAGTAATATGCTTACTTTGCCACTTAGGCAGTCTTGCCAAGCACTAACACGCTCAGAATTACTCCTCGCTGAATGCAATAAAGCTACCTGAGATCCAAACCTCTCACGAAATCTAGAAATCAAATGTTTAGTCAAAGCGATTTCAGGTAGTAAAAATAAAACCTGTTT
>CAJWTO010000116.1 GCA_913047675.1 uncultured Pseudomonadota bacterium
TTCGATAGTATCGAAACTCCGCCAATCGATTGCACTAGTTTTTCTAAACAAACTACTTCAGCTTCCGTGTCCTCGCTAAAGTGATTGATACAAACCACACAAGGCAACCCGTATTCATTAGTGATGTTTTCATAGTGTTGCTTAAGGTTTACAAATCCTCGATTGATTGCTTCTAAATCTTCTTTACCTAAGTCTTCTTTATCTACCGAGCCATGGAATTTCAAAGCTCGTATAGTGGCTACTAGTACAACTACTTGCGGTTTCAAATCAGCTGCACGACACTTTATATCAATAAATTTTTCAGCTCCTAAATCTGCCCCGAAGCCTGCTTCAGTCACTACATAGTCGGCCAGCCCTAGCGCGGTTTCAGTTGCCGTTACTGAATTGCAGCCGTGCGCAATATTAGCGAAAGGGCCGCCATGGACGAATGCTATGTTGTTTTCTAGCGTTTGGACTATATTTGGATTTATTGCATCTTTTAGCAAAGCAGCCATAGCTCCTTCTGCGCGTAAGTGAGATGCAGTAACGGGCTGATTTTCTTTTTTAGAGTAAGCTACTATGATTTTGCCAAGCCTTGTTTTTAAGTCTTTAATCGAAGTCGCGAGACAAAAGATGGCCATAATCTCCGAAGCTACAGTAATATCGAAGCCTTCTTCCCGCGGAAAGCCGTTAGCTTTACCACCCAAGCCTAAAACTATGTTTCTGACCGCCCTATCGTTCATATCAACTACTCTTTTGAAAGTAATTGAGCGGGGGTCAATGTCTAACGTATTACCATGATTTATATGGTTATCAATTAAGGCCGACAGCAAATTATTGGCGCTAGTGATCGCATGGAAATCTCCGGTAAAGTGCAGGTTTATGTCCTCCATCGGAACAACTTGCGAATATCCTCCCCCTGCCGCTCCCCCTTTTATTCCAAAGCATGGGCCTAAGGAGGGCTCTCTGAGACAAATTATGGTGTTGTGACCTAGTCTATTTAAGGCATCTCCTAGGCCTACGGTTGTAGTAGTTTTTCCTTCGCCCGCCGGAGTCGGGCTCATCGCGCTTACTAAAATCAGTTTTCCTTGCTTATTTTTTGGTGTTTTCTGAATAGAAGCTAACGCTAGCTTTGCCTTAAATCGGCCATAAGGTATGAGCTGCTCCTCTTTCACATGGAGTCGTTTTGTCGCCAGTTCTAAAATAGGAATTTTACTAGCAGACTGGGCTATTTCTATATCTGACATGAGGTATGACCTTTATTATGACAAGTTACTCTGACCGCAAAGAGTAAGTAAGATTATTTTACTAGAGTAGTGTATATTCTTGTTCTCTGCATACCAAGTCTTAAAATATGTTCCTAATCATTGAAGAAGATATTTGACAGGCTTATCGATAGTCAGCTTTGTCCTAGTGAGCATTGTCTTTTTTATATTTTAATTGAGAAAAAGTAGGCGTTCTGTTAGCTTCACAAGTATAATTTTGTTAGAAAAGCGGCCTTTGCATCAGGTGCGTTTTATCCGATGACTTCAACTTGGCAGTGGGTTTTAAATGACGCGTTTTATTTTTGTTACTGGTGGCGTTGTTTCATCTCTAGGAAAAGGTATCGCAGCTGCCTCGCTGGGAGCCATTCTAGAAGCCCGTGGATTAAGTATCGCAATGGTCAAGCTAGACCCTTACATTAATGTTGATCCCGGCACCATGAGTCCATTTCAACACGGAGAAGTTTTCGTAACTGATGATGGGGCGGAGACAGATCTTGATCTGGGGCATTACGAAAGATTCGTCAAGTGCGGTACCTCATCAAAAAGTAATTACACAACCGGTCGTATCTATGCGAGTGTTATTCGGAAAGAGAGGCGCGGAGACTACTTGGGAGCCACAGTGCAGGTGATTCCGCATATTACTGATGAAATTATCAGGAATATTAAAGATGGAGCGGGTGATGCTGATATAGCGATGATAGAAATAGGTGGTACCGTAGGTGACATCGAATCATTGCCTTTTTTGGAAGCGATACGACAGATAAGAGTTGAATTAGGCAGTTCTAATACTCTGTTTATCCATTTGACTTTAGTCCCCTTTATTTCCTCTGCCGGCGAAATAAAAACAAAGCCCACACAACATTCTGTCAAGGAATTGAGATCAATAGGTATTCAGCCTGATATTTTGTTATGCCGCTCTGATCGAGATATTCCCAGCGCTGAAAGAAAGAAAATTGCTCTTTTTACAAACGTTGAACAGAGGGCCGTCATTACCGCGAGGGATGCGTCGTCCATTTATAAAATCCCTAATTTGTTGCGAGATGAGGGATTGGATGAAATAGTTTGCGAGAAATTTGGTTTGGAGTTGCCTAAGGCTGACTTGAAGCCCTGGAGTGATGTAGTTTACGCGCTCGAAAACCCTAAGCGCTCTGTCGAAATTGCAATGGTAGGTAAGTATGTCGACTTGACGGAATCTTACAAGTCTCTTTCTGAAGCGCTAATACATGCAGGTATACATACTGAGACTAAAGTCAATATCAAGTATATAGATTCTGAACAAATAGAGAGTGACGGGGTAGCGTGCTTGGGTGATGTTGATGGTATATTGATACCGGGTGGTTTTGGTGAAAGGGGAATTGAAGGGAAAATAGTAGCGGCAAAGTTTGCGAGAGAAAATAGAATTCCATTTTTTGGTATTTGCTTAGGGATGCAAGCCGCGGTCATTGAATTCTCGCGGAATGTGTTGAAATATACGGATGCACACAGTACCGAATTTTCCCATGATACGCCGCACCCCGTCATCGCATTAATTACTGAATGGATGACTCCGGAGGGTAATTTGGAGATACGCTCTGAAGATAGCGATGTGGGTGGTACGATGAGATTGGGCGGACAGCCCTGTAAGTTGGCGGTTGGTAGCCTTGTTGCGAAAGCTTACGGGGCAGACTCGATTGTCGAGAGACATCGACACAGGTATGAATTTAATAATACCTACATGATGGAGTTAGAGGAAGCCGGATTGCGTATCACCGGTCGCTCAAAAGACGGAAATTTAGTCGAAATAGTTGAAGTAGAAGATCACCCTTGGTTCGTGGGTTGCCAATTTCATCCAGAATTTACGTCCACTCCAAAAGAGGGACATCCCTTGTTTTCGGCATTTCTAGAGGCAATGGTGGGCTGTCAGTCGAGGCAGTAAGCTATGAGTATTGTTTTGTGAAGTTATTTGACCAAACAATAGGACTTAAAAGTCCTTTCTTTTTAATTAGCGGTCCTTGCGTGATTGAAAGTGAAAAGTTGGTGCTCGCTGTTGCTGAGAAACTTAAACATATTACTGATGACCTCGGTATTCTACTCATTTTTAAAGCTTCGTTTGATAAAGCGAATCGAACTTCACTTGGCAGTTATAGGGGGCCTGGAATAGACGAAGGGCTTAGAGTTTTAGAAAGAGTTAAAACTGATTTTGACCTGAAAATCCTAACAGATGTTCATGAAGATACTCCTTTAGATGAGGTTAGTTCTGTGGTGGATGTTCTTCAGACTCCGGCATTCCTGTGTAGGCAAACTAATTTCATTCAGAAAGTTGCTAGCCAGAAAAAGCCTGTCAATATAAAAAAAGCTCAATTTCTTGCGCCCTGGGACATGATTAACGTCGTAGAAAAAGCTCAGGCAACTGGCAATAGCCAGATTATGGTTTGCGAACGTGGAACGTCTTTTGGTTATAATTACTTAGTTTCAGATATGCGCAGTTTAGTCATAATGCGAGAGACAAAATGTCCGGTGGTCTTTGATGCTACTCATTCGGTCCAACTACCCGGAGGTGGCGGTGCGGTTTCCGGCGGGCAAAGTCAGTTCGTACCTACCTTGGCTCGGTCTGCTGTTGCTGCCGGAGTTTCTGGAATTTTCATGGAAACTCATCCTGAGCCAGAAAAAGCGCTAAGTGATGGTCCCAATTCGTTGCCTTTAAGAGATATGAGAGGGTTGTTGGAGACGTTAAAAAATATTGATAGTGCAATTAAATAAATTATATAAATTTCTGATTAGTTTAGGGCTTTTTAAATAATGGCGAAAATTAAAAACGTAAGTGCTTTGGAAGTGCTGGATTCTAGGGGAAACCCTACGATCAGGGCGGAAATTCTAACTGATGAGGGAAATATCGGTTCTGCTATTGTTCCGTCTGGTGCTTCTACTGGAGAGCGGGAAGCGCTAGAAATGCGGGACGGTAATCGACAACGATACCTAGGGAAAGGAGTCCGAAATGCGGTAGAAAATATTAGAAATCGCATAGCCAAAAAGCTAATCGGGCAGGAGGTAAGTAAACAAGAAAATATTGATCAAACGATGATCGATATCGACGGCACAGCTAATAAGTCTGAGTTGGGAGCTAACGCGATGCTTGCTGTCTCAATGGCTACTGCGCACGCTGGATCGGCTGATAAGGGTGAGTTTCTGTTCCGGTACCTCCGAGAAAGGAATGATTACCTAATGCCAGTGCCGCTAATGAATGTTATTAATGGCGGGATGCATGCTAATAATAATATTGATTTTCAGGAATTTATGATAGTACCCGCAGGAGCGCCTACTTTCGGCGAGGCGGTGAGGTATGGAACGGAGGTGTTTCACACTTTAAAAGCTTTGTTAGAGAAGCGCGGTTTCAGCACTGCAGTTGGGGATGAAGGAGGATTTGCTCCTAGTCTCGAGTCTAATGAAGCAGCGTTAAAATTAATCGTCGAAGCTATTGAAACTGCGGGTTATAAAGTTGGCGACGACATTTACCTTGGGCTAGATGTTGCGAGCTCCGAGTTTTATCATGACGGTGAATATCGTTTGCAATCTGAGGATAAAAGTTTGAGTCCTGGGGAAATGACTGACCTACTGGTATCTTGGTGCGATCGCTACCCAATCATAACGATAGAAGATGGTATGGACCAAAACGATTGGGATGGTTGGAAGGTCTTAACAGAAAAGCTTGCTGAAAAAGTTCAGCTCGTCGGAGATGACCTATTTGTTACCGATGCTAATATTTTAAAAAAAGGTATAGATAGTGGTGTTGGTAACTCGATACTAATAAAAGTAAATCAAATCGGTACGTTAACAGAAACCTTTGCTGCAATCGAGTTAGCCCAGGAGAATAATTATACTGCTGTTGTTTCACATCGATCTGGAGAAACGGAGGACACTACTATTGCTGATATTGCTGTGGCTTATAACGCGGGTCAAATTAAAACAGGTTCTATGTCCCGTTCAGATAGGATAGCGAAATATAACAGGCTATTGCTTATTGAAAACGAGCTTCAAGCTAGTGCTGTATACCCGGGCCTCAAAGCGTTTTCCAGTCTTAAGAATACCTAGTAGTACGATTTTGAAATTTTTAGCCATATCTCTTATTGTCGTCCTTTCGTATTTGCAATACGCCTTTTGGTTCAAGAGCGGTGGTGTTGCAGATGCTAAGGTCTTGATGTTGAAAATAGAAGAGAAGGAGAGGGAAATTAATAGCATACAGGTGGGTAATCGGCGCCTAATTGCTGAAGTTAAAGATTTAGAGGATGGACTAGACGCGGTAGAGGAAAGAGCAAGAAGTTTGATCGGTATGATAAAGGAGGACGAGGTGTTTCTTCGAATAAAC
>CAJWTO010000117.1 GCA_913047675.1 uncultured Pseudomonadota bacterium
GTCTCTCTAAAAACTTGAGTAAGTACGCTGTTCAAACACTAATAGTAGCATCGCTCTTAACTGTTTCGTTCTTAGCATACTTGTTCGATTTCGAGGAACGTGCTTTTCGTTTGGAGGTGGATCCTTCGATCAGAAATTTAGTACCAGAAAATGGGCGCGACCTTGAGATTTATCGTCATACCCAAAATATCTTTGAGAATGATGATTACTTACTAGTTGTTTGGCTTGGTGAGGAGTTTTTTACTGAAAAAAATCTTACAGCCCTCAAGCTGACCACTAGAGCGATAGAAAGTCTACCAGGCGTCATACAAGTAGACAGCTTAGCTACTGCGATGAGTATAAGAAGTGAGGCTGATCTAACGAACATTGATCCGTTTCTGCACTCAATCCCCCAAGGTCGAGAGCAGTTATTAGAAGCTAAAGAAACCGCGTTAGGAAATAAAATATTTAACGGGCAACTGATTTCTCAGGATGCGAAAGGTACTATTTTATCGGTACATTTTGACCAAGAACTCACGACTTTTGAGCTAATGCTGTTAATTACGGAAATAGAAGGTATTTCTGAATATGGGTCTGGAGGACTGGACCATTTTCTTACCGGACCACTTTATATGCGTACGGAGACCGGCCGATTATTAATGCGTGATCTATATAGAGTTTTACCGATGGCAGTATTGGTTACTTTCTTTGTAGCGGCGATCGGGTTTAGGAATTTAACAGGTCCTTTATTGCCAGCCTTTTCGAACACCTTGGCGCTCTCAATCACTTTGGGAGTGTTTGTTTTAATGGGAAATCAATTTAATTTTATAACTGCGATTCTTCCAGCAGTCATATATGTGGTCGGTTATGCGTATTCAGTCCATGTAATCACAGAATTTGAGCTTATCCATACGCAAGGGCAAGATAAGCGGGAGTGTGTGGTAAAAACTCTTGACGGGATAGCTTTACCTATAACGGTCACGGCAATTACGACCGCACTGAGTTTTCTTTCTCTTACTTTTAGCGATATCGGCTCTATTCAAATATTTGGCCTCTATGCAGCTTTAGGCACATGTCTGGCGTGGCTCATGTCACTAGTTGTTGTTCCCGCTGGTCTGATAGTGATTAAATCCAGCTTTCGAAAAGTGAAAACGGATAAGCATAAAATCAGTACTTGGCTTGCTGACTTCGTAGTCACTTATCGAATACTAATTCTTTCAGCTGGCTTCCTGATTTTTCTAATATCTATTGCTGGTGCTTCGAAGATTGAAGTTAGCACAGACTACTTAGCTAATTTTCGCGATGATAACCCGATTCATGAAAATTTCAGGAAGACTAATGACAGCTTTGCTGGAGCAGTCCCGATTCAAATTTTGCTTCGTGCGCCTCATGAGGACGCGTTTAAGGATCCACAATTTTTGGATGTGGTGAGCGAGTTACAAAACTGGTTAAGTGGTATCTCATCTATTGGTGGCGTGTACTCAATTATAGATTACCTTAACGTCTTGGAAGAGGCGTTTTCCGAAGAATTAAATACTGATGGTTCTGAGCGCCGGTCAAAAAGTCTCAATAGCGCGCTATTACTTTTTGGCGGTGGCGTTGATGCTGATCGTTATGCTGACCTGAGTTTTCAAGAGACTATAATTCGAGTTAAGACCTCTTTAATTAAGACAAAACAGCTTACGCAACTGATTGATCGCGTTCAGGACCGTATTGATGATTTACCACTTGGGATTACTGGGCATGTAACAGGCAGCTCATCGCTCATAGCGAAAACGATTGATAATATCTCGCGCGGCCAATTGATCAGTTTGGCTTTTGCGTTACTAAGTATTTTTCTAGCACTTCTTCTATTGTTTCGCTCTTGGCGGATTGCTCTCATTGCTTTGCTTCCCAATGCTTTACCCCTTAGTGTCTATTTTGGGTACCTTGGGATTACTGAGACTCCTCTCAATATGACTACTAGTATGGTATCAGCCGTGGTTCTTGGCATCGCTATCGATGATAGTGTCCATTTTTTAACACGCTTTAGACGAGAATATAGAGACAGTAATTCTAGTTATACTGCTATACAGAAAACTTTAGAATCTGTTGGTCGACCGGTTACCCTAACTACTATTGCACTATGTTGTGGGTTTATAACTTTAAGTTTTGGGGAATTGCAAAACCAACTTGAGTTCGGACTTCTCGCTGCTAGTTGTTTGTTTCTGGCTTGGTTGGTGGATATTACTTTTACACCAGCCATATGCTCTTTATTTACTCGCTTTCTTCGCGCGCAATAGTGGTATTTGTGGCACTTTTTTGACACACATGGCAATCTAGAAATTAATATATTGTCAGTATCAAAATCTGAGGGGGATGGTGGATGATAAAGTTAGTGTATTGTTTGCGTAAAAAAGCAGATATTTCACAAGAAGAATTTCATCGATACTGGCGAGAGCAACACGCGCCGCTAGTTACAAGTGTTGCCGAACATTCGAAGTGTATTAAGTACATACAAAGCCATACTGTTGATACTCCGCTTAATGATATGTTCGTGGAGTCGCGAGGCTTGGCTTCGGCATATGATGGTATAACCGAATGCTGGTGGGAGTCGGAAGAAGATTTAATTAGTGCCACAAAGACAGAAGATGGCAAACGCGTGTTCCAATTAATGCTCGATGATGAGTCTCATTTTATTGATTTTAATCAATCTCGAGTTTTCATCACGCGCGAAAATCTGATTTTTGATGAAAGTCTAAACTCGCCATACGCAGGCAGTCCAGCAACGGAGCAGAGCAGTTAGTTAAAAAGAGCTGCGTTTAATTTTTCGTACCTAACGCTTCTTGCCAAGACGTCGAATATATTTTTAACCGCCTTCGATAGCGGGTATGAAATTCACTTGGCTACTTGGTCCCACTTCTTCAAGTAGCCAATCTTGAAATATTTCGCCATCGATTGCTACCGCAAGTCCTTGATTTAGTCTGACATCGATCCCAGGATATAACTTACATAGTTCTTTAACTAGGTCTCTAATATTGTCGCCACCAACAGTATGGTCGGTCTTCCCTTCACAGAAGGATTTAGCAACTTCTATCGGGATAACGACATCAGCCATAGATGAGCTACGGCTATTCAGCGTCAATAGCAGCTAATATTTTAGGCGGTGACATCGGAAGATCCGTCATTCTGATCCCGATAGCATGCGACACTGCATTAGCGACGGCCGCCAATGGAGGTACGATCGGTACTT
Organism: uncultured Pseudomonadota bacterium; assembly: GCA_913047675.1. Lineage (GTDB taxonomy): Bacteria > Pseudomonadota > Gammaproteobacteria > UBA4457. The sequence goes on from CAJWTO010000117.1 coordinate 3,212, forward strand.
CTCCTACCCCTCTGACTCCGTAGGGGTGCCCTGGGTTAGGAACTTCAACGATAATTGCATCTATCATCGGCATATCAGATGCAACGGGCACTCGGTAGTCGAGGAATCCAGTATTTTGCAGCTGGCCTTCTTTGCCGTAAACATATTCTTCATTGAGTGCCCAACCGATTCCTTGCACCGCACCGCCTTGCATCTGACCTTCCACATAGCTCGGATGAATAGCAGTTCCGACATCTTGAACCGCGGTATACTTCAGAACAGTTACGTGTCCGGTCTCAGGATCAACTTCGACATCGCATATGTGAGTGGCGAATGCCGCACCGGCCCCCTTCGCATTGATATTAGCTTTACCACTGATAGCTCCACCAGTTTTCCCAGCCATCGCCGCTATGTCAGCGATAGTCATGGGCTTATGGACGTCAGTTTCGATGCAACAAGCACTGCCATCTTTCCACTCAACTTGATCAAAATCGACATCCCATATTTTAGCTGCGCGACGCTTCATATCATTTACTGCATCCTCCGCAGCCTCTACGACAGCCTTACCAGTCGCAAATGTTACTCGGCTTCCGCCAGTAAGATCGGAGTAGGGTACAGATTCCGTATCAGCGACTAGTGGTTTGATATTCTTCAGTTCTATCCCTAGCACTTCAGCAGCCATTAACGCCATAGAAGCTCTCGATCCGCCAATATCGGGACTACCTGTTGCGACAATAACTGTACCATCAGGATTGACCATCACCGAAGCCGATGATTGACCACCGATATTGAACCAAAACCCTGAAGCGACACCTCTGCCTTGATTCGGGCCAAGAGGTGAATTGTAGTGGTCACTAGTCTGAGCTTCTGTCAGAGTTTCTAGGCAACCTATACGGGGAAATTTCACACCGTAGGGAGCTTGCGTCCCCTCTACCGCTGCATTTTTAATGCGAAGCTTTAGAGGGTCCATTTTTAGTTGTTCTGCCAATTCGTCCATGGCTGATTCAACAGCAAATGCCGCGACAGGCGCTCCGGGTGCCCTGTAAGCTGCAGCTTTTGGCCTGTTTACCACCACGTCCCAACCAACACAGGAGACATCAGTAAGATTGTATGGCGCGAAGCCAGTCATACAACCGAGTCCTACCGGTGAGCCAGGAAAAGCGCCCGCTTCATATTCCATTTCGAGTTCCCCAGCAACAATGGTGCCATCTTTTTTAGCCCCAATTTTTGCTCTAGCGTGGCCTCCAGACGTAGGACCTGTAGCTCGCATTACTTCATCTCGCGTCATAACCATTTTTACTGGTCTACCAGCCTTTTTAGAAAGCAGAACGGCTAAAGGTTCTAAATAGACAATAGTTTTACCACCAAACCCACCACCGATTTCACTCGGAATCACTTTAATTTTCGAGGTATTCATCGCTAGTAGCTTAGCTACTAAAGCCCTAACCATGAATTGCCCCTGGCTTGAACTCCATATGGTAGCCATATCATCTGCATTAATATCAGCGACACAAGCATGTGGCTCTATGTATCCTTGGTGTACTGTTTGCGTGGTGTAGTCTCTCTCTACAATAATGTCTGCATTTTTAAACGCTTTATCTACATCACCAAGTTTGAATTCCGCTCGACTCGCCACATTTGACGACCGGCTAGGTGTTGGTTCTACGCCAGATGTTTTCATTCCTTTATGCAGGATTGGTGCATTTTTTTTCATCGCTTCTGAAACCGTCATCGCTGGCTTCAAGACTTCGTACTCAACTTCAATTAACGCCAAAGCTTTTTCCGCAATTTGGGGCGATGTTGCGGCTACTGCGGCTACCGCATGACCATCGTAGAGTACCTTGTCGCGCGCAATGACATTACGTGACATGTCGAAGAAGCTTACAGTCACTTCGCCAACTGCTTTGTCCGATGGATCGAGCGTCGGAAAATCTGTTCCAGTCACCACTGCTTTTACGCCCTTCAGCTTTAGGGCTTTCGCAGAATTAATACTCTTTATTTTAGCGTGAGCGTGTGGGCTCCTAACTACGCGCCCGTGAAGCATTCCGTTCATAGTGAAATCAGCGCCAAAGTTAGCCCGCCCAGTAACCTTATCTACTCCATCCGGTCGTATAGGTCTTGTGCCTATATGACGAAATTTCTTCTCACCGTCAATTAATTCAAGGTAGTCCTTTTCGTTTCCCATGATTATTCTCCTCTCATTTCTGCAGCAGCATTCATTACGGCCGTTACGATTTTGTCGTAACCGGTACATCGACAAAGATTGCCGGCAAGCCAATAGCGTG
>CAJWTO010000118.1 GCA_913047675.1 uncultured Pseudomonadota bacterium
TGTTTACCACTCTCCGCGGTAGCTGGGGCGAAGGATTTAAAGCACCTACTATTTTTCAGCTGACCTATTTCAATCCTTGGTCCTCGAAAACACAAGCGAACAAAAATTTACGTCCGGAAACATCAACATCTTACGATTTAGGTCTCGATTTACATTTCGACAAGGCCCAAATCTCTGTAACCTACTTTGACCAAGATACCAAAAATCAAATTATTTATGCGAGTGGCTGGTATGAGAACGAAAGTGTTGTAAATTCTGAAGGAGTGGAAGTCTCAGCGCAATATGACATGTTCAAGATTCTTAGCATAAGCGCAGACTACGCCTATATAGATGCTAAAACTGGTAAAAACACGCAACTATTGAGCGTACCTAAAAATTCAGCTGATTTCACAATATCGTTCAAACCCTCCGAACGATCGTCAAGTAGTGTTTTGGTCAGATATAACGGCAAGGAAAAAAATACCAATGGCGACGTTAAGTCTTGGACGCGAGTCGACGTAAATACAAACTATAAAATTACCGAACGCTTGAGCGCGTTTGCTAAAGTGGAAAATCTCTTTGATGAAAATTATCAACAGGTATATGGATATGGCACTCCTGGTATATCAGGCCTAGTCGGTGTTTCCCTTACTCTGCAATAATATAACTAGAGTTAGTTACGCACTAATTTTTCTCGGTATTACATGTGGCTCTCTAAAAGCTGAGACCGGGCCTTCGGCCAAACATGTTCCTCAGAGAGTAATCAGTATAGATTATTGCGCCGACCAATATCTTCTCAAACTCGGGACGTCTAGTCAGATACTAGGCGTCTCTCCTAAGTCTGTGGCATCCTTTTCATTCATGCGAGAAAAGGCTAAAAATTTTAATAAAGTACGTCCAACGCCAGAAGAATTGCTAGCGTTAAAGCCTGATCTAATAATCCGTTCATTTGGGGGAGGAATTAGTATTAATAAATTCTTGAGTGACCACAAGATCCCTATAATACAAATAGGATTTTTAGACTCTCTTGAGGATATTAATCAAACAATTGCAAATGTATCAAAAGCGTTGGGAAACGACGAACTCGGCATCGCACTCGTAGAGGATTTAAACCGCAGACTCCTAGCAGTTCCTAACATTAAGACAAAAAGCCCCGCGTTATATATGGCTGCAGGCGGCGTCACAACTGGGAAAGGTACCTTGGTGCACGATATCATGAGCAAAGGCAATCTTAGAAATATTGTTGACACCCCAGGCTGGAGTGATATTCCACTTGAACAGCTAGTCTCTCTCCGACCCGATATAATTGTACACTCGTACTTAGGTGATTTGACAAAAAACAGTGGAAAATGGAGTGCGGTACACCACCCTGTAACTAAAAGATTTTTAGAATCAAATACAGCTATAGCAATCCCACCGGCCCTAGTCAGCTGTGGTGCGTGGTATTCGCTCGACGCGGTGGAAATGATTTCTCGTGTGCAAAGGGAATATACAATACATTGAGCAAAAAAAAATTATATTACCTCTTAATAAGTTTCTCCCTGATAGTGATTTTTCTCGGGTGCTTAGCTGGGCCTACTAAAATTCCAATCATCGCTGGTTTGAAAGCTATTTTTGGCATTGGAAACTCCCTTGAACATACCATCATATGGGAAATTAGAATGCCACGAACTTTGGCTGCGTATTTAGTGGGATTGAGTTTGGGAGCAAGTGGAGCGGCGCTTCAAGGTTTACTTAGAAACCCCCTCGCAGAACCCGGAGTGCTAGGAGTTTCGGCATGCGCCTCTCTTGGCGCAACCATAGTGATCTATTATGGAATCGCTCAGTCATTTACCTACTCCGTTCCACTTGCGGCAGTCTCGGGAGCGCTAATTGGTACAACATTTCTTGCAATCATTGCTGAAAAGGCGAACTCCGTGACTACATTGATCTTAATTGGAGTTGGGATATCTAGCCTTGCAGGAGCAGGAATGGCGCTATTAACCAGCATAGCTCCTAATCCATTTTATCTATCGGATATGGTTACTTGGATGCTTGGCTCAGTCGCTAACACAAGTACTTTCGATATTGCACTTTGTGTACCATTTTTGTGTGTGGGCTTTCTGTTGTTAAGAAAACAAATAAATGGCTTATCAGTTCTTACATTAGGCGAAGAAACGGCCGGCACTTTGGGTTTAAATCTGTCCCGTAATAGAATGCTGGTTGTTTTAAGTACGGGTATTTTAACAGGTGCCGCTGTTTCTCTCGCAGGCGTAATCGGCTTTGTAGGGATAGTTGCTCCCCATCTTATAAGACCTTTAGTAGAACATGACCCGGGCAAAGCGATAGTCCCATCGGCATTACTTGCGGCGATCATTTTGGTTGTCGCAGATATAGCTGTACGACTCTTTCCAACAGATGCTGAAATCAAACTAGGAGTGGTTGCAGCTTTAATCGGCGCTCCAATCTTTATTATGATTGTATACAGACGGAATAATTTTTATGAGCAAAATTGAGGGACGGTCTGTCACGTATAGAGTGGGAAATAGCAATCTGCTAGACGACGTTTCATTCACACTCAACGAAGGCGAGATAGTATCTCTTATAGGTCCAAATGGCGCCGGAAAGTCGACTCTTCTAAAATGTATTCTGGGAATTATAAAACCGACAAGCGGCAAAATTACCCTAGATGGGAGGGATATTCAGTCTTTGAGTAGGGTTAGCCTAGCTAAGTATATAGCTTATCTATCTCAGGACAAAAAGCTTGCATGGCCGGGGAAAGTAAAAAATATCGTGGCTCTCGGTCAATTCGGTACTGATACTAATTCTACAAAATCCACTCTTGCTACTTGCTCTACTTTAAATAAGGCAATGAAACTTTGTCAGCTCGACGAAATTGCCAATCGTTCGGTCGCGTCTTTATCGGGAGGTGAACTGGCGCGGGTTCAGTTTGCAAGAGCAATAGCATCTGATACACCTTACTTACTAGCGGATGAGCCATTTGCTTCTCTTGATTTGAAGCACCAAAAAGAACTTATGAAAATCATGAGAACTTGCGCTCAGCAAGGAACCTGTAATCTAGTAGTGATGCATGAGCTTCCCCTAGCGGTAAATTTTTCAGATCGTCTTATTTGGCTCAAAAACGGGAAAATAGTGGTAGAAGGTACCGTTGAGGAAACTTTGACTCCTGAAAGAATTTTTGAAGTTTTTGAAGTCCCGTCAACAATAAATTGGAGTGGTGGTTTTTATAACCTCTCATTCAACTAACAAAAAGAGATAGTTCCTCTAGTGCCTTTCGATAAACCTCTTCCTTAAATGCCACAACCTTTTTGATTGGAGCCCAGTAAGGCACCCACTCCCATTGATCGAATTCAGGATTGGCACACGCGTCCAGTACAATCTGTTTTTCATTCACAAGCAGTCTTAATAGGAACCAAATTTGTTTTTGGCCGATACATAGCGGCACTTGCCCCTGCCGGACGAACTTTTTAGGCAATCTGTATTTTAACCAACCCCTAGTTCGCGCAACCAGTTCAACTTCGTAGTCGCGTAACCCTATTTCTTCCCGAAGTTCTCGGTACATAGCCTCCTCAGCCAACTCCCCCAGATCAATGCCTCCTTGAGGGAACTGCCAGGCATCCATGCCAGTTCTTCGGGCTAGCAACACATCCCCAGTTTCGTTTGCTAGAACGATACCGACATTTTTCCTAAATCCGTTTTTGTCAATCACTCAAATAAACGCCACCAAGTACTCAAAAAAAAACTGGACAGAAATTTTGAGAAGTTAACTCATGCGCCTCAATCCCCAGTTTCTATTTGCGCACTATCGAACTATTAACCAAGTAAAGGCCTGACTGCATCCTGCTCCTCTTTTAATTCAGCCGCTGTCGCATCCATTTTATCTCGAGAAAAATTACTCACAGGGAGATCTTGAACGATAGAGTATTGTCCGCCAGCGCAAGTAACAGGGAAAGAATACATTAAGCCTTCTTCAATGCCATAACTTCCGTCGCTTGGCACACCCATGCTCGTCCAATCGCCTTCTTGCGTGCCGAGAGCCCAGTCTCTCACATGCTCTAACGCAGCGTTAGCAGCCGAAGCAGCACTCGATGCTCCTCTAGCATCGATGATTTCGGCACCCCGTTTTGCGACACGACCAATATATTCGTTTTCATACCAAGTACGCTCAACAAGATCTAATGCTGACTTTCCTCCAGCCATCGTCTGACTTAAGTCCGGATATTGAGTGGTCGAGTGGTTCCCCCAAATGGTCAAATTTTTGATATCTGAAACCCCTACACCAATCTTCGCCGACAACTGTGCTTTAGCGCGATTATGATCAAGTCTAGTCATAGCCGTGAATTGTGCTGCAGGGATATCCGGAGCACTCTTCATACATGTCCAAGCATTAGTATTCGCCGGATTTCCCACCACTACTACTTTGATATCTCTCGCAGCGCGCTCATTTATGGCTTTCCCTTGGACAGTAAAGATGCCTCCATTAGCCTCCAATAAGTCGCTCCTCTCCATTCCTGGTCCTCTCGGCCTTGCTCCGACCAGTAGCCCGTAATTAGTTCGATCGAACGCTGCATTTGCATCATCGTGCAATGTGATCTGATTAACTAACGGAAACGCACAATCATCTAACTCCATCGCAACCCCTTCAAGAGCTTTCATCGCTGGCGCTATTTCAAGCAACTGTAGAATGACCGGCTGGTCATCACCGAGCATCTGGCCAGATGCGATCCTGAATAACAGTGAATAAGAAATTTGGCCAGCAGCGCCTGTTACTGTAACTCTTACGGGAGATTTCATAGGCTTTTTGTATCCTTAAAATATTTTAGAATATGTGAATTATTTATATCGGACATAAGAATACCTTGCGCAGTACTAAAGTATCAAGGATCTACCGGTGAGCACGGGGTGAAACAACAGAAATAATAATGAAAAAAACTTTCAGTAATTGATGACTTTCAGCGCTGTTTGATTCAGAATTACTGTATGTGAACTTAGTCTTAGGCTGTGGCTTAATAAACTACACACTTAAACCTATGTTTTTTTATTTTGCGCTACTTTTAATGCTCAGGTAATAAGCCATGCGACGTCCATCGTGCTTGTTTAACGGAAACGCTCCGTTTCTAGAAAATCTATATTCTTCATATTTATCAGATCCCGACAGTGTTTCTTCCGAGTGGCGTGATTATTTTAATGGCTTTGATGCTACTAATGATGAGTGGGAAAGTGCGTTAGACGTATCTCACAACCAAGCTAAGACTAGAATGCTTGAGATTGGTGCGAACGCCAGTTCAAGTCAGCAACGGATAGGGCAAGAAACATCCCACGCTGGGAATACAAAACAAGTTTCAATTTTACAACTGATAGGATCGTATAGGACGCTGGGTCACAGACAAGCGAATCTCGATCCGTTGAATCAATATGCGCGACCACAGAC
>CAJWTO010000119.1 GCA_913047675.1 uncultured Pseudomonadota bacterium
TTCCTTCAGTCCCTTTTATGATTAAAGGACCCAGCGATTTATCTTTCCCCTTTTTCTTTTTAGGCATCTCTTCCGTTGAGATTAGTGTGCGAGCAACGATTGGCGCTGGTCTTATTCCAAGTCCGATATCCGAAAGAAGCTCTTTTAAAGATTCTAAATTAAATGTCTGGAGACAGGCTTTTAGATGAGCGTCATCTAGCTTATCGAGGCCTAGGTTTACCCTACCGAGCTCTCGGTTAATCAATCTTTTCCCTAAGACTTCTGCCTCGAATTTCTGTAGATTTTTCAAGGAGTGGTGGATATTAGTTCTAGCTTTTGCGGTCACTACAAAATCTAACCAAGCGGGGTTTGGGCGAGCACCCTTAGAATTAATTATTTCTACGGACTCGCCAGTTTTTAGTGGAGTGCTAAGTGGGACTAGGCGCCTATCGATACGACACCCAACCGCGGTATTTCCGAGATCAGTATGAATTGAGTAAGCAAAATCGACAGCAGTTGCGCCGCGGGGTAGTTTTACTATTACTCCTTTGGGTGTGAATACGTAGACCTCATCCGGGAACAGATCCACTCTCACATTCTCAAGAAATTCTTGGGAATTCGTAGTGCGACTTTGCATTTCTAGGACACTATGTAACCACTCACGCGCTCTTTTCTGTGCTACTTTTGATCCTGCCTCGCCTTCCTTATATGTCCAGTGAGAAGCGATGCCTACTTCAGCTACCTGATCCATTTCATTAGTACGTATTTGGACCTCCACGGGGGCGCCGAATGGCCCAAAAAGAACAGTATGCAACGACTGGTAGCCATTCGATTTTGGGATAGCGATATAGTCTTTAAATGTGTCAGGCACAGGCTTGTAGAGTGCGTGAATGACTCCTAGTGTTCTATAACATGTATCGACAGAGTCGACAATAATCCGAAAGGCGTAGACATCCCTAACTTCCGAAAAGTGCAGGCGTTTTTCACGCATCTTTTTATATATGCTGTAAAGGTGTTTTTCTCTACCCACAACATGAGTTACTAAGTTTTCTTGTCTCAATCGCCTGGTAATCCTATTTCTGATTTTGGTGACGACTTCTTTGCGGTTACCTCGTACTTTTTGAATTACCCGCGCTATGACATCATGTCGCAGGGGGTATAAGGTTTGGAATCCCAATTCCTCCAATTCTAACCTCATAGCATTCATACCCAATCGTTGGGCTATTGGGGCGTAAATTTCTAGAGTTTCTCGCGAAATTCGACGCCTTTTTTCAGCGTTCAATGCACCTAGGGTCCTCATGTTATGAAGACGATCCGCCAGCTTTACGAGAATAACGCGGATATCGTCTGCCATCGCCATAAGCATTTTCTGAAAGTTTTTAGCCTGGGCGTCTACGTGAGACTCAAACTCGATTTGAGTTAATTTGCTAAGACCATCCACAATATGCGCAACATCCGGCCCGAACTCATTTGTAATTATATCTTTTGGAACAGATGTGTCCTCTATGACGTCATGCAACATTGCTGCGATGAGAGACTCATGGTCCATATGCATTTGGGCTAAAATATAGGCCACCGATAAAGGGTGTTGGACGTAGGGTTCGCCACTTTGTCGTTTTTGATTTTTGTGTGCTTCGGCGCTGAAGCGATATGCCAGTCGGATTTTCCTCACTTGTTCCGCAGGCAAGTACGTTCTGGCCAGCCTACAGAGACTATCTATTCGGAGGGAGGCAGAGTCAAGTTTGACTGATGCGGTCGCCATAATCAGCCTTAGATATTCACAAACGAGGCTTCAACACGCCCGCCAGCAACCTCATGATATTTCGTTTGCCCGACTTTTGCTTTGCGACGCTCAAATTGTTGTTCTACGCTAAAATTTGAGTTCTTGAGATTGTTCGTTCAATGACTGGCTCGCTTCATCACTTTTTAATTCTGCAAATTCGAGAGCTGCTTCGTACTCTTCGGCTTGTTTTTCTTTAGCTTCCATTTCGTCAAGAATCTCTGCGTTTATTAAACCAGCCGCGATTTCTCTCAGTGCTATTACGGTTGGTTTATCGTTTTCCGCTTCTAGTAATGGAGTAGCACCGAGTGCTAATTTTCTTGCTCGTCTGCTCGCAACGAGCACCAGATCGAATCTATTTTTAACCGCGGGTAGGCAATCTTCAACTGTAACACGGGCCATATTTCTTTCTTCCTACTACTAGTTTTGCATATAAGATTGTGTAATCTTACCAAAGTTTTACTATTTAGGCATTAGTTCTGCTAACAGAGGCTTCAGTTTAGCGCTTTGATCTTCCATCTCATAAGAGGGTTGTTTAATAATTGAAGTCAAAGTGTCTGCAGCTACTCTGAAATCGTCATTGATGATCAAGTAATCGTATTCGCCATAGTGTGTGATTTCGTTTATGGCATCGCGCATCCGTCTCTGGACTATTTTCGGGTCATCCCCCCGATCCTTTAATCTTCTCTCGAGTTCATGAAGCGAAGGTGGAAGTATGAATATTGAGGTGCTTTTCAGTCCCGCCCGTTCAATACTGCGCGCGCCTTGCCAATCTATTTCTAGAATAATGTTCTTTTTCAGGGCTAGGTTAGTTTTTACAAAACTTATGGATGTTCCGTAATGATGGTCGAAAACGATTGCTTTTTCTAAAAACTCATTATTTTCAGCCATCAGGACAAATTCATTTTTAGAAATAAAAAAATAGTCTGATTTATCCTTTTCGCCGATACGGGGCTTCCTAGTTGTATGAGAAATAGAAACTATTAGATTAGGATCACTCTCCACTACAGTTTTTATCAAGCTTGTTTTGCCGGCACCCGAGGGCGCCGAGATTATGAATAGCCTACCCGCCTCATTGAGGTTCCTGGACGTTCCATTATTCAACATTTTGAATTTGCTCTTTGATTTGTTCAATTAGCACTTTCAGTTCAATAGCATATCCTGTGCTATCTGCGTGCGCCGATTTTGACCCTAATGTATTCGCTTCTCGAAGTAACTCTTGCATAAGGAAATCTAGGCGCCTACCTATTGGCTCTTTTAGTGTGAGAGCGGAGCGAGTTTCTTGTATGTGAATCGTGATTCGATCAATCTCCTCCGAAACGTCTAGTTTACTGATTAGCAAAGCACATTCTTGTTCGAGACGAGTAGGGTCCACATCATTAATAAATTGCTCCATTCTGAGCTTATATTTTTCTGTAGTCGCTTTAATTATAGACGGTACGGTTAATTTAATTAGCGCGAGCAACTCGTCAATGAGTAGTAGACGGGAATTAATCGCATTTTGGAGCTCATTTCCTTCTTTTTTACGGACTCCAGTAAAATCTTTAAGAGCAAGTTTAAGTTGTTGTATGAGATATTTTTCAACGTCTTCTTCTGAAGATTGACGTCTTATGACACCGGGCCATTTCAAAAGATCTATTGCATTAAGTGAAATTTTATTACTTGTTCTGCTACTAATATTATCAATTGAGTCGAGTAGATCAGTTACGAGTTTATCATCTAAAATGACGCCATCGATTGCATCGTTATGATTATTAATTCTAAGATAACAATCGATCTTTCCCCTATTAGCACAAGAGGTAATACTCTTTTTAACTGCTAACTCTAGGCTCCTGAATTCATCGGGGACTTTTACGGAAATTTCGATAAATCTGTGATTTACCGATTTTATTTCCCACGAACCACTAATTAATTCGTTTTCAAAATCAATTCGGGCAAAAGAGGTCATGCTAACTGTCACAATTTTATCCTCACTTCATCAGTTGCTTATTATTAGCTTTGAAATTTATTAGTCAACGTTATCCGCTCACTGACGGTATACTACACGTTTTAAGCAAATTAGAGAGACAAATGAACAAGAGACCAAGTGGCCGCGCCCCGAACAAAATGCGTGCAATAAATTTTACTAGAAATTATACGCGTCATGCGGAAGGTTCAGTGCTTGTAGAATTTGGAGAGACTAAAGTTCTTTGCAATGCCAGCTTGGAGCGACGCGTGCCCGGCTTTCTTAAGGGAACTGGTAGCGGATGGGTAACAGCGGAGTACGGTATGCTACCAAGGTCGACTGATTCTCGAATGCGACGAGAAGCTAGCCAAGGTCGTCAAGGTGGTCGCACGATGGAGATTCAAAGACTTATTGGACGTTCGCTGCGTTCCACTTTAGATTTAGAGGCCTTGGGAGAGATGACCGTCACTTTGGACTGTGATGTCATACAAGCCGATGGGGGAACCCGAACGGCTTCTATCACCGGCGCTTACGTTGCGCTGGCAGATGCGATCGACACCCTGATGATGTCAGGTAAGCTGAAAAAGAACCCTATTCATGGGGCGGTGGCCTCGGTTTCTGTCGGGATATATGAGGGTGTACCTGTCATAGATCTAGACTACGCGGAGGATTCTAATGCTGAAACCGATATGAATGTGGTGATGAATGAGTCTGGCCATTTCGTTGAGGTGCAGGGGACGGCTGAGGGGCACGCTTTTCGACGTGAAGAAATGAATTCTATGCTCGATTTGGCCTCTGATGGGATACGCGAACTTTTAGAGTTACAAACCTCCGTAAGACAAAAATGAGAGTCTCCTTATTATGATAGATATCGTATTGGCCAGTAATAATTCAGGCAAATTAGCTGAAATGCGAGAGATGCTTAATGAAGAGTCCTATAACATAAAAACACCTGTCGAATTTGGATTGGGTTCGCCCGAGGAGACAGGTAAGACGTTTGTCGAAAACAGTATAATTAAGGCGCGGCACGCCTCTTTGCATACGGGGTTGCCCTCTATCGCAGACGATTCAGGATTATGTGTTCCCGCCCTAAATTGCGAACCAGGGATTTTTTCCGCACGTTATGCGGGTTGCTGTGCGACCGATGCTGATAATGTGTCCCATCTTTTGCTGAAAATGGCTGGATTAAAAGAGGCGGACAGAAATGGATACTTTGTCTGCGCTATGGTTTATATGAAAAGCGCGGATGATGCTACCCCTTTGATAGTGCAAGAAACTTGGTCGGGTGAGATTTTAGTTACTCCTCAAGGTTCGGAAGGGTTTGGGTATGATCCAGTTTTTTATATTCCTGAGTTTGATTGTTCTGCTTCACAATTGGACAGGTCAGTTAAAAATCAGGTGAGCCATAGAGCAAAAGCAATGCGAAAATTGTTAAATGATTTAGATCGGTCGTTGGAAAGTAATAAGTTTTAGAATATGTCGAGCATTTATGTTCATTTACCCTGGTGTGAAACTAAGTGCCCTTACTGCGATTTTAACTCGCACCAGGTCAACGACCAAATGTCTGAAAAGAGATATATTGATTGCTTGTTATCGGATCTAGACCAAGATTTAGCGAAGTTTGGTTGCTTGAGGTTTGAGAGTATTTTCATTGGGGGAGGGACGCCGA
>CAJWTO010000120.1 GCA_913047675.1 uncultured Pseudomonadota bacterium
CGAACCAAACTACAGTTTTTGCAATCGACATCTGTGTAACTTCTGCTATCGTTTTGTCCGATATCTTTACAGCCAAAGCGGCCGGCTTAAGACGATCGCCATTACATTCCGTGCAACTGGATATTGTTTGATATTTCCCGAGGTCCTCCTTGATTCTGTTCGAGTCAGTCTCTCGATATCGCCTTTGTAAATTTGGCAATACTCCTTCAAATGGTTTGTTTGTGGTGTATTGCCGGAGCCCATCATCGTAAACCATTTTAACAGTCTCACTATCACTTCCATTGATGAGTGTATTCTGAAAAGATATGGGCAGTTGATCAAACGGCGCGTTAATTGATACATTGTAGTGTAGACATAGGCTTTCAAGTGTCTGCAGATAATATCTGGACGAGGAGAAAGCCCAAGGTGCAACAGCCCCTGATTTTAAACTTACTTGATGGTTGGGTACGATTAAATCAGGATCAAAGTAACTTTTTGTGCCAAGTCCATCGCATGCAGGACATGCTCCAAAGGGGTTATTAAAAGAAAATAGTCTTGGTTCAATCTCCTCTATTGTAAAACCGGAGACTGGACATGCAAATTTTTCTGAAAAAGTATCTCTTTGTTGATCGTCTGCATTCTCGGTTATAAGTAAACCGTCGGAGAGTTCTAGTGCTGTTTCTATGGAGTCTGCAATTCTATCTTTAATAGATGGACGTATTACCACACGATCAACAACAACCTCTAGGTCATGTTTAAATTTCTTGTCGAGAGTTGGCACTTCATCGATCTGATAAACCTCTCCGTTTATTTTAATCCTTTGAAACCCTTTTTTTCTAAGATCAGCAATCTCTTTTTTAAATTCACCTTTCCTACCTCTAATTACAGGCGCCAATAAAAGAAGTCTTGTTCCCTCTTTTATTTCTAGTATGGCATCAACCATTTGGCTGACAGATTGGCTTTCTATTGGCATTCCAGTTGCCGGGGAGTAAGGGATCCCAATCCTTGCATATAACAACCTCAAATAATCATAAATTTCAGTAACTGTTCCAACAGTTGAACGGGGGTTTCTTGAGGTGGTTTTTTGTTCGATAGAAATCGCAGGCGATAATCCTGAGATTAAATCAACGTCGGGCTTTTGCATTAATTCAAGAAACTGGCGAGCATAGGCAGATAAACTTTCCACATAACGCCGTTGACCCTCGGCATAAATAGTATCAAAAGCGAGCGACGACTTACCAGACCCGCTCGGCCCAGTCATGACGATCAGCTGATTCCGTGGAAGCGAAATATTGACGCTTTTAAGGTTATTTTCACGAGCGCCGCGAACTACTAAGTAATCCAGCTCTATATTTTGGCTCATATTTTTCTGGAACCTTTTGTTACAATCGTTCGAACATACAAACCACAGAGACTATATTCAGCACAGCGCAAGTGGGATTATTTTGAGTTGATACAATCTATTGCTCCAGTAGATATAATGCCTAGCTTAAAAAGGACAATCAATTTTTATGAAATTCTTTGATATAATATGATGCGCTTTCGACTGGTTTATGGCGATGAACTGTGAAAGAATAACAGAATATTGAAACCTGTATTTTGGAATAAGGTGATGGCTGGTAGTGTGAATAAAGTAACTCTGGTGGGTAATTTGGGGCGGGACCCAGAAGTTAGAAGTATGCAGGACGGCGGTAAAATAGTTCAGTTATCCATAGCCACTTCAGAGTCATGGAAAGATAAAAATTCAGGAGAGCGACGAGAAAAAACTGAATGGCATCGAGTTGTTATCTTTAATGAAAATCTAGGGCGTACAGCCGAGCAGTATCTTAAAAAAGGGTCGACAGTTTACATCGAAGGTCAATTGCAAACTAGAAAATGGACCGATCAACAAGGACAAGAGAAGTACACCACTGAAGTTGTGCTTCAGAGATACAGAGGTGAATTAACTATGCTTGGGGGTAGGGCAGATTCTTTGGCCGCTTCGGGCTTTAGTGACACTAATTCTGATTCAGGCTTCAACTCTAATCCACAAAGCGAAGGTTCTAGCAATGACGGTTCCAGGAGTATTTCTGGTATTGATGACTTGGACGACGAGATCCCGTTTTAATAGAACAATGTTGGCAAGAAGTGAGTGGTCATTATTTGTTCACTAATATGAATTATGTTATAATTAAGCCGAGAGATCGTTAATCTCTTCGCTGGCCTAATCAATTGTAATAATTGAGAAAAAACTTGAAAAAATTAAATCGTAAAGTATCAAAGCTTGGCTGATTCGGATCAAGGTCAACCTAACGTAATCGGGGTGTCCATAGAGGGAGAAATGAAACGCTCCTACTTGGATTACGCTATGAGTGTTATAGTTTCCCGCGCATTACCGGATGTACGGGATGGCCTAAAGCCTGTTCATCGGCGCATACTCTATGCGATGAAGGAGGGCGGATACGATTGGAGTCGGCCCTATCGCAAGTCAGCACGTATAGTGGGAGATGTAATGGGGCAGTACCATCCTCATGGCGATAGCCCTATTTATGATTCAATGGTTAGAATGGCTCAAGAATTTTCGATGCGTTTACCATTAATTGATGGGCAAGGAAATTTTGGCTCTATGGACGGAGACCCTCCCGCTGCCCATAGATACACTGAAGCCCGTTTAGCTCGCTCGGCCGAAGGTTTATTACGAGATATAGATAAAGAGACAGTCGATTTTGTTCAAAACTATGACGAAACAACGGAGGAACCGTCGGTTCTTCCTGCTGAATTTCCAAATTTGCTTGTAAATGGTGCGGGTGGCATCGCTGTTGGAATGGCGACAAATATACCTCCGCATAATTTAGGCGAGGTTGTTGATGCTTGCTTAGCTTATATTGAAGACAACGAAATATCTTTAGATGAATTGCTCTCAATTGTTCCAGGTCCTGATTTTCCCACTGGAGGTATAATTTTAGGAAGAAATGGAATCAGAGAAGCGTACCAATCTGGTCGCGGGTCCATTGTTATGCGAGCGAGGGCAGAGATTGAAGAAATTCGAAAAGATAGATTCGCTATAATCGTCACAGAGGTTCCTTACCAAGTCAATAAATCGCGATTAATGGAGAGAATAGGTGAGGTCGTTCGAGACAAACTAGTTGAGGGAATATCAGATCTTCGAGACGAGAGTGATCGCGACGGAGTGAGAGTAGTTATAGAGTTAAAACGTGATGCCGTTGGTGAGGTGGTATTGAGTCAGCTGTATAGACATACCGCACTTCAAACATCCTTTGGTGCAAATATGCTGGCGTTGAACCAAGGGCGGCCAGAGCAGCTTAATCTAAAGGATATAATCTCAGCATTTGTTTACTTCAGAGAACAAGTTATCACTCGGCGGACTAGTTTTTTATTAAAAAAAGCACGCGAAAGAGCCCATGTTTTAGCTGGTCTTTTAGTCGCATTAAATAACATAGAGGAAGTTATAGCTCTCATTAGGGCGGCGGCTGATGCTGCGGGAGCGCGAAAAACGTTAACGGAAAGAGACTGGTCAGCTGAGAAAGTAGAAGACTTTATATCAATTATTGATGATCCAGGACACTCCGTCGTAAACGGTAACTATCGTTTGTCTGAAGCCCAAGCAAGAGCAATACTGGAGCTTCGTCTTCAAAGATTAACGGGCATGGAGCGGGGGAAATTAATTGAGGAGACAAAAGAATTATCAGAAAAAATTCGTGATTATCTCGACATTTTAAAGTCGAGGGAACGTCTGATTGATGTTGTCCGAGAAGAGCTTATTTCGGCTAAAGATACTTTTGCTACACCCCGAAGAACGGCTCTTGAAGAGAATGAATTTGAACACGACATCGAAGATCTGATTCAGCGCGAGGAAATGGTTATCACGGTAAGCCTAAAAGGTTATATTAAGCGTGTTCCACTCTCTACTTATAAAGCGCAACATCGAGGTGGCAAGGGTCGTTCGGGTATGGCGACACGGGACGAGGATGTAGTGGACAAATTATTTGTAGCGAACACTCATACCCCAGTTTTATTTTTTACTTCTCGAGGTATGGTATATCAAATGAAAGTATACCGTTTGCCGCTTGGAACTCCACAAGCGCGCGGAAAGGCGATGGTTAACCTGCTTCCATTATCTGAAGGGGAATGGATACAAACCGTGATGCCAATGCCTTTAGAGGAAGAAACATGGGAAAATTTGCAGGTTATGTTTGCTACCTCCGCAGGTACTGTAAGGCGGAATGATCTATCGGATTTTACCAATATTAAAAAGAATGGTAAAATCGCGATGAAGTTGGATGATGGGGAGAGACTAATAAGTGTTCAACCTTGTAGTGAGGAACATGATGTTCTACTTACCACAAAGGCAGGTAAAGCTATTAGGTTTCAAGTCTCCGACGTTAGGATTTTCAAAAGCCGCGGATCGATGGGAGTTAGAGGGATTAAACTTGTAGGACCTGATGCTGTAGTGGGCATGTCAATCTTGCGCCATGTAAATTACGAAGATGTTCCCAACACGGATCTTCATGAAAGAGAGGTATACCTTCGCCAAACCTCTTATTTGAGACGAGTAACTAATGAAACCGCTGAAAATGAAACAGATCGACCCGAAGTAATGCTAAGCCCGGAAAGACTAGCATTCCTCGGTGCCGCAGAAGATTTTATATTAACAGTTACGGAAAACGGGATAGGAAAGCGCACGTCGGCCTACGAGTACCGGATAACTAATCGTGGGGGACAAGGTATCTGGAATATAGATGTTACTGATAAAGCCGGATCAGTTGTTGCAGGTTTCCCAGTCAATCACTCAGATCAGATTATGTTAGTAACAAATTCTGGGCAATTAATTAGATGTGCAGTGGATGAGATTGGTATCACGGGTCGGAGAACCCAAGGCGTTTGGATTTTCCGAGTAGATGATGACGAGAGAGTGGTTTCAGTAAGTTTAATTGGCGATGAAGTTAATGCATCCGACGAACAAAATAACACGGAAGGCCAGCCCGAATTATAAATAAATTATTGTAAGAACATGTGGCACGTGTATAACGACTGCATTGCGAAATAAATGGTTGATGTTTATTCCTACGGAGGCGATTAGTGCGTATAGGCGTATATCCCGGGACTTTTGATCCAATAACAAATGGGCATATTGATATTATTAGACGTGGTAGCAAAATGGTCGACAAACTTCTCGTGGCAGCGGCTGAAAACATAGGCAAAAACCCGATGTTTAGTCTTCTTGAAAGAAGAGAAATGGTTGGCGCAGAAATCGCTGAAATTCAAAAAGAAAATGCCAAAAAAGACATTTTGTGCGAAATTGAGGTCACATCATTTGGAAATCTTTTAATGCATTTTGTAGAGCAAAATAAAGCAGGATTTGTGATACGAGGATTAAGGGCAG
>CAJWTO010000121.1 GCA_913047675.1 uncultured Pseudomonadota bacterium
GAATTTCGTTGATCGAAAAATTTTCCTCTGATGACCCGACTGCAATTATTGGGTTACCGTTAATCCTAACCGCTCAATTTCTGCGCGAACTTGGTGCTTAGGCTAATTAATGTGACTAGCTCACGTCGCCTTTTATGATTGATGCTCATCTGAAATGTGAAGATAACGAGAAAGCTACCTTATTAAAAATACCCTTGATTGAATAATCAGCTTTTGTAAAGCTCAAAATAGCGTCAGCTTCGAAAACTTGACCAACTATTTGCTCTAACGAGCTTAGGTCATCAACTAATCCTAGTTGCTTGCTACGTTCCCCAGTCCAAACCAAGCCTGAAAATAGTTTGCTGTCTTCAGCTGCTTGTAATTTTTCAAAACGACTTTGTTTGACAGCATCTATAAACTGTTTATGTATCTCCTTTAACATTTCTTTCGCATGAAGTTTGTGCTCCTCGCTTACAGGTTGGAATGGGTCTAGAAAATTCTTATCCTCTCCGGATGTAATCGAACGTCTTTCAATGCCTAACTTTTCGATAGCATCACCAAATCCAAAGCTGTCCATACGAACGCCGATAGACCCAATTATACTGGCTCTATTCGCATATATGTGATCAGCGGCTACAGCTACGTAATAACCCCCTGAGGCGCATATGTCTTCGATTAACGCGATTATAGGAATGTCAGGAAACTCAGTTTTCAACCGAAGAATTCCATCATATATCTGTCCCGATTGAACAGGACTCCCTCCCGGAGTGTTAAGTCGCAGTATCACACCCACAGTTTTAGGATACCTAAAAGCTTCATCAAGACTTTTGAGAATATTTTCCGCGCTTGATACACCTTCCGAATCGATTATCCCAGACACATCCACCAATGCCGCAATCCGATCATTCGTAAAAGTATTCGCCGGCACCTGCAATCCGGAAATATTTAATACCAAAATTCCAACATAAGTTAGCGCGATCAACTTAACAAAAAGACTCCATCTGCGAGCTCTTTTCCTTTCCGCCAAGTAGTTAGCAAACATCTTACCTACTAATCTCAGTTCTTCACCCGAAGATAACTCTCCCCGCTCGAAATCAGTGGGACGCCGATCGGCACCCCGTTCACCATCATGCCAGCCCATACTTAGAACCTCCATTGTGACTTTTCATATATTATGCACGCTTACGGTTTTGCTCAATCGTTCTCAACTATCATAGTTAATTTAAGCTGGTCAGTAACGTCTTCAACTCTCCCGGTAGAGGACTTGAAACATCTACATCACAGAGGCTTGTCTTGAATCTCAGGTAAAAAGAGTGTAAAAACAAACGTGATAATCCGTGTTCCCGAAGATGTCTGTTAGCGTCAGTACTACCATATTCTCTATCGCCGGCAATAGGAAATCCGATATGCAGGCAGTGCGCTCTGATTTGATGCATTCTTCCGGTTTCTAACTTCAAATAAGCTAAGGTATTTCCGCCGTAGGACTCTTTTTTCTCTATTATCGTGCTCGCATACTTCCCTGTCTCAGACACACGTGCCTGTCTATGGCCATTCGAGGATCGGCGTATATCAAGTCTAGACTCGATTTTTGTAAGACGAGGTGGCACGTCACCAAGCAATAAAGCTTTATATTTTTTAACCACCCTATTCTCATTATTAGCGAGTTGAAACTCTTGGAGGGCTCTCAGACTCTTCGCGATTAGCAGGCACCCTGAGGTCTCTTTGTCCAGTCGATGGGCTAAGTCTAATCTAGCAGCGTACGGCCTCAACTGCCTCAGAATCTCGATTACACCATAATGCTGGCCAGTTCCGCCATGTGCTGCAAGCCCAGAAGGCTTATCGATAACCAAATAATGGTCATTTTCAAAAATTATCGATTCACTGATCTGTTCCAAGCGCCTCTGAGGTACGTCACCTTTTAAATCAGACTTAATATGGATTGGAGGGATCCTCACAGTATCATCGTACGCTACTCTATAAGTTGGTTTTTTTCGCCCACCATTAACTCGAACTTGTCCATCGCGTATAACTTTATAAATTAGACTTTTAGGGACATTCTTCAACGTAGATTGTAAGAAATTATCTAACCGACGGCCCACATGTTCGCGACCAACACTAGTCAATTTAACTTTACTGCTATTTAGGTCCGTAGATTCTTTTTTAGTGTCCATTCTAATTGATTGTTTTTGCGAAGATTGTTATACTTCAGACGTAAGAAATTTTTGCACGAATTTTTACCTCGGGCTTAATAGTTAGGTAAAAATTATTCTGACCTTATGGGATCGTCCAACTTTGTCGGCAGGTCATAGTATCAGTTTCGGAAGCTAGAAGAAAATTAGCGAGTAATAAATCCGGACGACCACACAGCTTAAAGTGCTCTCTTACTAGGGATCCTCACGACTGAAGGACAAGATTAAGTGTGGTGGAGTCACTTGATAGACTCATCACGAATTAAATAAATAGTGTTAGTTCCTAACAGAAAAGCCTAGGAATTAATACGAAAGGCGAAAATATCGCGAAGGGAGTGTTGTTATGTCAGGTGAAAATCTTTCGTTTCCTGTAATACAGTGCCGTCGTGGTTCGTCTCTTATACAGGACGTTAATAATGAAAAGAATGCTAATAAATGCTACTCAAGCAGAGGAACTGCGAGTAGCGCTAGTCGATGGACAGCGATTATCTGACTTAGATATAGAAGCAACCGGTAAAGAGCAAAAGAAGTCTAATGTTTACAAAGGCAAGATTACACGTCTTGAACCTAGTCTCGAGGCAGCTTTTGTAGACTTCGGGGCTAACCGCCATGGTTTCCTCCCTTTAAAAGAAATATCTCGAAAGTACTTTAAGACCGCCGATCACTCGGGTAACAACAGAGCCAACATAAAAAGTCTTTTGAAAGAAGGGCAAGAGCTTATAGTGCAGGTTGAAAAGGAGGAAAGAGGTAATAAAGGGGCAGCCCTGACAACATTCCTTAGCTTGGCAGGTCGATATCTGGTAGCGATGCCCAATAATCCTCGTGCTGGGGGTGTTTCTCGACAAATTGAAGGCGCAGATCGTGTCGAGGCTCAAGAAGCAATGGCAGAGTTAATTATACCTGAGGATATGGGTGTAATACTTAGGACCGCTGGTGTTGGAAAGACCTCAGAAGAGTTGCAGTGGGATTTAGATTACCTAAATGAAATCTGGACTGCCATCGATGATGCGGCAGCCCAAAAGCAGGCACCTGTGCTCATTTTCCAGGATAGTAATGTAATTATCCGAGCAATACGGGATTACTTGCGCGCCGATATATTAGAAATATTGGTGGATGATAAAAATCTTTACGACCAGGCGCACGAGTTCATGGAACAGGTGATGCCCCATAATTTGCCGAAGCTAAAGTTATATGAAGATAGCGTCCCTCTGTTTAATCGTTATCAGATTGAGAGTCAAATTGAAACAGCCTTTAGCCGCACAGTCAGGCTTCCGAGCGGCGGCTCTTTAGTGATTGAACCTACTGAGGCATTGACCACTGTCGATATAAACTCGGCGCGAGCAACTCAAGGAAGTGATATTGAAGAGACAGCATTAAGAACTAATCTAGAGGCCGCAGAGGAAGTCGGACGACAATTACGATTAAGAGACTTAGGTGGTCTATTAGTCATTGATTTCATTGATATGCTATCAAACAAAAATCAACGATCTGTCGAAAATCGACTAAAGGATGCGGTTAAAGTTGATCGCGCTCGGATACAAATTGGTAAAATTTCAAGATTTGGTCTGTTGGAAATGTCGCGTCAAAGGCTACGTCCCTCGTTGGCAGAGTCGAGTTATGAGATGTGTACTAACTGTGACGGGATTGGCTCTACTAGGAATATCAAATCGACCGCACTAGGAGTGCTGCGCCTCATAGAGGAGGAAGCGATGAAGACATCTACCTCCACAGTATATGCCAATATTTCGATAGCGGTTGCCACGTTTTTAGTTAATGAAAAGCGGCTAGAAGTTAGCGCTATAGAAGCACGACACAACGTCAAAGTAATATTGATACCTAATGACGACTTACAGCCTTCTCACTTTGAAGTACAAAGAGAAAGAGAGCAAGACGCAGCGAAGTCAGACACAAGTGAAGGCTACAGGCTGAAGATGGAAAAAGAATCAGCGCGTGTGGCAAAAGAAGGCAACCAAGGCAAGATAAATGCAGAAAAACCGCTAGTAAGCGGCATAAAACACAACAAGAAGAAACCTAGATCAAAAGCTTCGACAAGGCAAGGAATCTTGTCAAAGATCTTGGTATTACTTTCAGGAATGTTGTTTGGCAAGTCAGGGCCCAAGAAAGCAACGCGGTCTAAACGAAGGGGAAACTCATCCCACAAAGGAGAGAGACCTACTCGCAACAATAGAAGACGGTCTTCGAGACCTGAACCTAAAGATGGTCAACGCCGTTCGCGCTCTACTAACGCAGGGACTGCATCTAAGAAACCCTCAAATAGTAATGGCAAAAATGCTTCTGATGTGGGATCAAAAAGTATCAATCGAAAATCTAAAGACATCGATATCGAGGAGCTTGAAGAAAAAGAAAATATTATCGCTGAAAGTACTCCTATAATGGAGACTGCTCAAACGATAGATAACGCGGTAGCGTCACCCGACTTTTCTGATACCCATGCTAAAGACACAGCTCCTAATGTGGAAAGTCTAGAGCGAAACGATGACAGCGACTTCTCTCTGACCGAAGAGGAGCAGCTTCGAATAGTTGACAATGGTAATGACAAGAAATCTGAATCAATTGACGTGCCCGCAGAACCCTCTGAATTGATTGAACCTTCAAACGTGTCAATGAATGCTGAGGAAGAGACCACTAAAATTAATGAAAGGGATCCCTATTTAAACCAGAACGATGATAATAGCCAAAACCAAGCGGTTTCTTCTCAAAGTGATGAGGACACAGCCCGAGTAAATTATTCCTATGGCTCTAAACCTAACTTACAA
>CAJWTO010000122.1 GCA_913047675.1 uncultured Pseudomonadota bacterium
GTCCTTTAACTAATGATGTCGTGGTCCGATTAATGAAAGAAATTATATCGGAGTGTCTGGCGTTAGAACAAAAACTTAAAGTGTCATATCTTGGACCTCTCGGAACTTACACTCATGCAGCTACTTTAAAACAGTTTGGAGGCGCGGTTAAGCTTCGGGCGAGTAAGTCGATCGATGAGGTTTTTCGAGAAGTTGAAAGTTGTGGAGTTGATTATGGCGTCGTGCCGATAGAGAATTCTGTAGGTGGGACGATTTATCAATCATTAGATGCTCTTAAAGAAACACCAGCGTTTGTTTGCGGGGAAATAGTTCTTGCGATACACCATCAACTGTTGGGTACATGCGAATTAGAGTCAGCTAAACGAGTATACGGCCATGAGCAAGCACTGCAGCAGTGCGCTGGCTGGTTAGAAACAAATTTAAATGGTGTTGAGCAGATAGCAGTTAGTAGTAATGCGGTTGCAGCTGAAATAGTGAGCCAGTCTGACGGGAAAGATTGTGTTGCTATAGCGAGTAATGAAGCAGGCAAGATATATATGCTACCCATAGTTGCGCGAAACATAGAAGATAGTGTATCCAATACGACCCGTTTCATAGTTTTGGGGCGGAATTATCCTGCTAGATCAGGAGACGATAAATCGATGGTAATGTTTGGTTTACCTAACAACAAGGCGGGTGCCTTGCATGCTGCACTTGGTGTCTTAGCAGAAAACAATATTAATATGTCTAAGATTGAGTCTCGGCCCTCTAAGAATGGTGTTTGGGACTATTTATTTTTTGCAGATCTAGTAGGTCATGCTAATGATCCATCTATGGCCGATGCGCTAGCAGAAATTAAGGAGAATTCGTCTATTTTTAAGCTTCTGGGTAGTTATCCTAGGTGTGATATTTAGTAAATTCAATTAACAGAAATGAAAAAAATCGCGATAATTGGAGTTGGGCTCATAGGAGCATCCCTCGGGATGGCATTGAGAAGAAATGGGCTAGCCAACGAGGTTGTTGGGTTTGGCCGCAGTTCTCAAAACTTGGAGACAGCAGTTCAATTAGGCGCGATTGATAGATTTGAGGTCACAATACGCGAAGCATGTGTCGGTGCTGAAATTGTGGTGATTGCAGCATCATTGGGAGCTACTGCTAGTATACTTAGGGATGTTGGAGCGTACGTTGCTGATGACTCTATTATAACTGATGTGGGTAGTGTAAAAGGCTCGGTGGTGCGTGATGCTCGTATGATACTAGGAGCTAAGTTCGACATATTTGTGCCGGGGCATCCGATTGCAGGAAACGAGAAAAGTGGTGCTGAGGCGGCGATTCCGGATCTTTTCAAGAACCATAAAGTTATTTTGACTCCGACTTCCGATACTCGGATAGAAGCTGTCAATCAAATAGAAAAGCTCTGGACCGAGTTAGGCTCTGAAGTTTTGAAAATGACCGTCGAGTCTCACGATCGTGCATTAGCCATGACCTCGCATCTGCCACATTTGCTCGCTTATAACGTTATGGATACTTTGCTGCGTCAAGATGATTCACGGTCACTGTTGGAATTTTCGGCTGGCGGTTTTCGCGATTTCACTCGAATTGCGTCGAGTAATCCAGAATTATGGGCGGATATTCTTTTAATGAATAAAGACAATATAGTGAAGTTTTGTGGTGAATTTAAAAGTGGTCTTGATTCACTAATACTGGCCCTCGAAGCTAGTGATAGAGAACGAATTATCGAAACTTTTTCCAACGCTAAAAAAGCCAGAGACTCTCAATTAACTGTCGATAAAAAGAGATAATGAAAGATTTAGTTGTCCTACACGGTGGCTCATTAAATGGAGTGATAGGAATACCTGGCGACAAATCGATTTCTCATCGTGCCGTCATGTTTGGCGCTATTGCGGATGGATTGACCCAAGTGCGTGGTTGTCTAATGGGTGAGGATGTTCTCGCCACTATCGAAGCATTTCGGTCAATGGGTGTGGAAATTGATACTCGTGACCAGGATTGCATGAAAATTAGCGGTGTCGGTTTATTAGGATTGAGAAGCCCTGCTAGTTCAATTAATCTCGGAAATTCTGGGACATCGATGCGCTTATTGGCAGGTATTTTGTCCGGAGCAAATATAGACACCACTCTGGAGGGCGATGCGAGCTTGTCAGTTAGGCCTATGGGAAGAATTGTTTGTCCTCTGCGTCAAATGGGTGCCAACATTGAGATGAGTGGGAACGAGACGCCTCCTCTCAGAGTAAAGCCTGCGCGTAAGCTAACTGGAATTTCCTACTTGGTACCTGTAATCAGTGCGCAAGTGAAATCTGGGCTACTACTTGCAGGTCTCTATGCGGATGGCGTGACGAGAATTTCTGAGCACGGTCGGAGTCGAGATCATTCGGAACGTCTGCTACCAAAATTTGGAGTAAAATTAGATATTAATGGAAATGAAGTTAGTCTTGATGGCGGTCAGCGTTTGACGGGATGCGATATTACTGTGCCTACTGATATTTCGTCGGCAGCATTCTTTATGTTGGGTGCTGCTATATCCTCGGGCTCTGAAATACTTTTGCCTCAAGTGGGATTTAATGAGACTAGAAATGGAGTAATCGAAATACTCCAGCTCATGGACGCTGATATTGAGGTGAGGGAGGAGAATGTCAGTAGTGGAGAGCCCGTAGCGGACATATTAGTGAGGACGTCTAGTCTATCAGGGGTAAACATACCGCTAGAACTCATTCCCGCAGCAATAGACGAATTTCCAGCTATTTTTATAGCAGCTGCTTGTGCAAATGGAGTTACTGTTTTACGCGGTGCCGAGGAATTACGACACAAGGAGAGTGATCGGATATCGGTTATGGCGGATGGTCTCCGTAATCTTGGTATTAAAGTAGAGACTTATCCCGATGGTATTAGTATTACAGGTGGTAATATGACGGGTGGCTTGATCGATGCTCACGGAGATCATAGGGTTGCGATGGCTTTTGCAATGGCGGGATTAAAAGCTTCGGGAACTGTTTCAATAAAAAATGCTGAAGGCATCAGTACGTCTTTCCCGACTTTTTTTGAAGTAGCTAGGTTAGCGGGTTTAAGAATTAAATGATCGACGTCGGTTTAAAAATTCAGTCTTCGCCAGCGGTTATCACGATTGATGGGCCATCTGGTACGGGGAAAGGTACGATTGCGCGGGCAATCTCTAATTGGCTAGGCTGGCATTTGTTAGATTCGGGCGCACTTTATAGAGTCCTTGGATTGGTTGTCAGAAGAGACAGGTTGGATATCAGCGATGAGGACCAAATTGCTTCAGTCGCTTCCAATCTAGACGTCTCATTTGTTGGGGTTGAGGAGGGCACAAAGGTCTATCACGATGGACTGGACTGCACTTTGGCGATAAGGACTGAGGAGTGTGGAATCGTGGCCTCCAGAATCGCGGTTTTTCCAGCTGTCCGAAAAGCATTACTAAGTAAACAGCACGATTTTCGTTTGAGTCCCGGACTCGTTGCGGATGGCAGAGATATGGGTACAGTAGTTTTTCCAGACGCGGATTTGCAAATATTTATGACCGCGAGTGCCGAGGAAAGGGCGCGAAGACGCCATAACCAGTTGAAAGGAAACGAAATATGTGCTAGCCTCGCCGACCTTTCTAGGGATATTAAAGAGCGCGATGAGAGGGACGTGACGAGGGAACAATCCCCACTTAAACCTTCTCAAGCTGCTGTAATTTTAGATACGACTGCAATGTCGATAGAAGAGGTTACGGATAAGGTGAAAATCCTTGTGAGGAAACGTGGTTTGACTTGAGGAAGAGGTCCCAGTTGAGCTGAACTTTTAACATTTTAAATCGAAGAGGAGTGCGTGTATCTAACAAATGTGTGCTGATTTAAGTCACTGTGATGAATCGGTTGGATATGCGGAACATTAAAATCCATGAGTCAAACATTTGCGGAATTATTTGAAGAAAGCCAAGTCGCCAATAAAATGCGTCCCGGCACCCTTGTAACCGGTATCGTTGTAGAAGTCGGTAGCGACTTTGTTATGGTTAATGCTGGGCTGAAATCTGAAGGTAGTATTCCTGTAGAGCAGTTTCGTAATGCCGAGGGTGTGGTAGATGTGAAGATCGGTGACGCTGTCGATGTTGCCTTAGAGGCGGTGGAGGATGGGCACGGTGAAACCAAGCTATCTAGGGAGAAAGCGAAGCGAGCTAAAGCGTGGGAAGATTTAGAAAAAGCTTGTGAGGACAACGTCACAATAACTGGCATTATAAGCGACAAAGTTAAAGGCGGCTTTACCGTAGACGTGGAGACAATCAGGGCATTCTTGCCAGGATCACTGGTCGATGTCAGGCCGGTGAGAGATACAAGTTACCTAGAGGGGAAACCTTTAGAATTTAAGATAATTAAAGTAGATCGTAAACGTAACAATGTCGTAGTTTCGAGGCGAGCCGTCGTAGAGAGTGAGAATTCTGTCGAACGTGAGGCTTTATTAGAAAGCTTGACTGAGGGAGCTAACGTTAAGGGGCTTGTGAAAAATTTGACTGATTATGGGGCTTTTATTGACCTTGGAGGTATCGATGGGTTGTTGCATATCACTGATATGGCGTGGAGGCGAGTAAAACATCCGTCTGAGGTAGTTAATATAGGTGATGAGGTAGATGTTCGAGTTCTTAGGTTTGACAAAGATCGACAGAGAGTGTCTTTAGGGCTTAAACAGATGGGCAGTGATCCGTGGGTGGATT
>CAJWTO010000123.1 GCA_913047675.1 uncultured Pseudomonadota bacterium
AGGCAGTGCTTTTTATCCAAAGGACCATTGGCTTTCCTTCCTCTTAAAGAAGATGTTCAAAGCTCGATTGTTTGGAGTGTCCCATCTGATGATGCGATTCGTTTACTAGAACTAGACCCGCAACAATTCCGAGATCAATTAGGAGAAGCCTTTAATTTCACACTTGGCGCTATACATGATTGTACTTCAGTGTCGTCATTTCCTCTTGAATACGGTATCGCCTCAAGTTTAGTCAAAAATAATTTTGCGCTCGTAGGGGGTGCGGCATACGCTTTCCATCCTCTCGCTGGGCAAGGATTAAATCTAGGACTACTCGATGTTGCAACATTACTGCAATGTACTGCGCCGGGATCCATTTTGAACTACCATTGCCTCCATAATAGTCTGAGACGTTATCACGGTTGGCGTAAAGGCGAGGCTTTAAAGATGATAGCAGTGACGACCGGATTAAATTCGATTTACAGTAGAGATACTCCACCTATTCAAATATTGCGCAGACTAGGCACTCGATTTTTGAATTCTAAAAAATTTCTCAAGGATTATCTGATCGAGAGCGCTATGGGTTTACGGGGCGATATACCCGATATTGTCAAAGTTGCTAGACCGCTTTAAAATGATAATTTAAGATTAATCTATAAGGAAGTCACCTGTAATGTCCAAATCTGTAGCAGCGGTCTATGAAACAAATTTAAAGAGTTTGCCGTTAGTACAAAAAGGCAAGGTTAGAGATATTTATGCGGTTGGAGAAGACCATTTTCTCATTGTTACCACCGATAGACTTTCCGCCTTTGATGTCGTGCTACCAGATCCGGTACCCAGAAAGGGTGCAATATTAACGGAAATTTCTAATTTTTGGTTTGAAAGAACTTCAGGGATAATTAGCAATCATTTAACAGATATGACCCTAGAAAGCGTCGTACCTAATGCAGCCGAACGAGCTCCTTTGGAAGGACGCTCAATTGTAGTGAAGAAAGTAAAACCTCTAGCGATTGAGGCTGTTGTCAGGGGGTATCTGATCGGCTCGGGTTGGAAGGATTATCAAAAAAACGGGAGTGTGTGCGGGCTTAGTTTGCCCTCAGGCTTAAAGCTTGGGCAGAAACTTCCGGAACCAATATATACTCCTTCGACAAAAGCACCAGTTGGTGATCATGATGAAAATATCTCTTTCGAGCAATCGTGTGACATTGTAGGGGCAGTTTTGGCAGAAAAAGTTCGCTCTGTGACGCTAGATATCTACTCAAAATGTGCTGAATATGCGCTTGAGCGAGGCATCATCATTGCTGATACAAAAATGGAGTTCGGTTTGGATATGAGTGGGGATTTGATACTTATTGATGAACTTCTTACGCCTGATTCATCAAGGTTTTGGCCTGCCGCTAGTTATGAAGTAGGGATCAGTCCGCCGAGTTTTGACAAACAATTCGTGAGGGATTATCTAGAAACACTAGATTGGGATAAGACTGCTCCGGGACCTAATATCCCTGAGGATACGCTTTTGAGGACTACTGAAAAATACCAGGATGCTCTAAATATATTAGCCCAATAAAGAGTCTATAAAGCTTTAAGCATTTATTTTAGTCAGTTCCTCTTTGTTCGAGGATCTCTATTGCCGGTAGCTTTTTGCCTTCAATGAATTCTAAGAATGCTCCGCCACCCGTCGAAATGTAGGATATTTTTTCGGCCACTGAGAAATTACTTATAGCGGCTAGTGTATCCCCACCACCTGCGATAGAGAATGCTTGCGAATTAGCGATCTGTTCGGCTAATTCTTTGGTTCCATCGGCGAAGTTTTTAAATTCAAAAACTCCCAGCGGACCATTCCATAGGATCGTTCCTGCGTTTTTTATTATGTTTTTGATACTTTTCATCGACTTAGGACCTACGTCCATTATCATATCGTCTTCTTCTACTTCATGAATCGACTTTATTTGCGCCGTAGCTTCAACCGTAAATTTTTTCCCACACACAACTTCTTCAGGCAGTGGGATTTCTGCAGAGCTTTTCATTATTTGTGCCGCGATTTCAATCATATCCTCTTCATATAAGGACGCCCCGATTTCAAAACCTTCAGATTTTAGGCACGTATTGGCAATACCACCACCTACGATTAAGTGATCAACTTTCTTGGCTAGTGAATTGATGATATCTAGTTTTGAAGATACTTTAGCGCCACCAACGATTGCTACGAGAGGCCGCTCAGGTCGATTTAAAGCTTTCGTGAGTACCTCGATTTCTTTTTTCATCAGTGGACCACAACATGCGGTGACTGCATATTTAGCAACCCCATGAGTCGAAGCGTGGGCTCTGTGCGATGTAGCAAAGGCATCATTTACAAAAATATCACAAAGTTGGCCCATTTTTTTCGCTAGTGAGGAGTCATTACTTGCCTCTCCTGTTAGGAATCGAACATTTTCTACTAGAGTGATACTTTGATGTTCAGTTTTAAACCCGTTAATCCAGTTTTTCTCGAACCCAACTGGCATATCTAGCAATGAGCCTAACTTTCCCGCGACAGCCTCGAGGGATAAGCTAGAGTCAGACTGTCCTTCCTTAGGTCGCCCGAGATGAGACATTATTATAACTGTGGCTCCTGCTAAATACGCTTTTGTGATAGTAGCCAGGGAGGCCTTTAGTCTCGAATCGTCTGTAATTTCGCCTTTGTCATTGATCGGAACATTAAAGTCCTCTCTAATCAAAACTCTACGATCTCTTAACTCGAGCTCTTCCATATTTAGCATGGCTAGCCCTTTGCATTCATCATTGCAACCGTCGTATCTAACATCCGGTTCGAGAATCCCCATTCGTTATCATACCAAGATAAAACTTTGACCAAATTACCCCCCACAACTTTTGTTTGACTAGATTCGTACACGGAAGAGTGCTGATTATGGTTGAAATCGATTGAAACAAGCGGTTCCTCGTTATACGCAAGTACTCCTTTAAGGCTTCCAGTAGAGGCATTTTTCAAGAGGGTTGAGATCTCGTCAACCGAGGTATCTCGAGATGCCTTAAACGATAGATCCACAAGTGAGACGTTGATAGTCGGAACCCTAACCGCATAACCATCAAGTTTGCCATTTAATTCAGGTAAGACTAATCCAACCGCCGCGGCTGCACCAGTGCTGGTGGGAATCATAGATTGTGTGGCGGATCGAGCTCGGCGTAGATCCGAGTGATATACATCAGTTAGCACTTGATCATTTGTATAGGAATGTATCGTAGTCATAATACCACTTTCTATACCAATTGATTCGTGAAGCGGTTTCACGAGCGGTGCCAGACAGTTGGTTGTGCATGATGCGTTTGATACAACTTCGTGACTAGCTTTGAGTACATGATGATTGACACCAAATACTACTGTCGCGTCTATATCGTCACCAGCTGGTGCCGAAATCAATACCTTTTTTGCGCCTCCCGCGATGTGCGCGCTAGCTTTAGTTTTGTTCGCAAAAAATCCAGTACACTCGTGAACTACATCGACGGCTAGATCTTCCCAGGGAAGTTTTGCAGGGTCTCTTTCACTAACTACTTTAATTTTTTTACCATTGACTACCATATCGCCGTTTTCTACACTTACGGACCCGGGGAAAGGACCATGTGCGGTATCGTACTTAGTGAGATGTGCGTTTGTATTCGCATTACCTAAATCATTAATCGCAACAATTTCAATTTCTTCGGTTCTGCTGGATTCAAATAACGCTCTTAAAATATTTCGTCCGATACGCCCATATCCATTTATACCTACGCGGATAGTCATTTTTAAAATTCTCCTTAAATTCTTAAACTAATCGTTTTTTTCAAGATAATCACTTATTTTACTCAGGCACGAATCTTCGGTAAGTCCATAATACTCGAGAGCCTTATTTCCTGGCGCCGACACTCCAAATGAATCAATTCCAAGCGCAAGACCGCTATGTCCAATATATTTATGCCAGAAGTTTGTAGTTCCGGCCTCTATTGATATACGCTTTTTAAGTGTTGACGGAATGACTGATTCTTTCCACTTAGTGTCTTGCTGGTCAAATACTTCGGCACACGGCATTGAAACAACTCGGACAGCGTTTCCTGCATTATTTAGCGATTTCGCTAGCGATCGAGCCAAGTGTACTTCTGATCCTGTGCTGATTATTAATGCATCTGGCGTCCCTTTCGGTTCCAGAAGAACATAGCCACCTTTCGAAATCTCATCTGATTGTTTGTCATTATGATTTAGTAAGGGTAACCCTTGTCTAGTGAGGAGGACACATGAAGGTCGTGTGCGAGATTCTATTGAGCAGATCCACGCCACTGCTGTTTCGGTAGCATCTGCGGGTCGCCAAACAGCTAAATTAGGAATCAGTCTTAGGGAATTTACGTGCTCGATCGGTTGGTGTGTAGGCCCATCTTCTCCCAAAGCGACTGAATCATGAGAATAGACGAATATAGGCGCAATTCGCATTAAGGCTGCCATACGGACAGCATTTCTCGCATAATCTGAGAACACCAAGAATGTGCCACTATATGGTATTACGCCACCATGCAGAAACATTCCATTCATAATGGCACTCATAGCAAATTCTCGAACACCATAGAAGACATAGTTCCCGCTCTTAT
>CAJWTO010000124.1 GCA_913047675.1 uncultured Pseudomonadota bacterium
ATAGTCCTCCGACCATGCTCCAGGATCTAAAATGTGTTTAAGGGACCAAAGCAAGGTATCGAGAAAACCTGAATCGTATTCACCCGCGATGCCCTCTGCTCGTAAGGAATCAGGATCAAAAAGGCCAAAAAAATAGGCGCTCATACCCAGTAAGGTCGCTACACCAATTAACACGAACACCATAAAGAAAATAAAGAGCGGACTTCGACGCGAACGAACCGACAGGGAATATTTAATATATCCCGGAGAGAACCACTTTCGTATCCTTTCTAAATCAAATACTCTCATTCAGGACTCGAACCAAATTCACCTTTTATTTACGAAAAGGTATTTGCTAGCCTGTTTTAGTCTCCGCTGTCTCTTCTACATCTTCATCACGATGTCGTTGAATGAAGTTTGCCAGATTAGGAAGATCTCCCTTAGCAAAAATACCGATAACATTTTCAAAGTTGTTGAGAAAGTCTCTCTGAGTCAGTGTCATGTCTTTGCCAGAGAAAATAATAACGGGAACGTGATTTTCAACGTTTACTTTTTGCGAATAGGCATCTAAAAACTGAAATCCGTCCATCCTCGGCATAGATATATCCAACACAATCAATGAAGGGCTTTTCTTAATCGAATTCAAATGATCTAGGACTTCAAGCCCATCCATCCCATCCTTAGCTGCTTGGGGGTCGAATCCTTCTTCAGACAGTATGCGCTTTAACAGATCACGAGTATTAGCATCATCATCGATCACTAAGATAGTTTGGTTGTCGCCCTTGCTGGTATCCAGCAGCTTCAAAACCTCTCTAACAAACGTTTCACGCTCGATAGGTTTAGTAAAGTAACCATTAGCCCCTAAAGATTTCGCATAATCCTCTTCATTAAGCTGCGTGACCATACAGACTGGTATGTCTTTTAGCTCAGGATCAGCCTTGATTTCACTCAATATCGACCAGCCCTCTCTACCAGGCATATACACATCCAAAAGTATCAACGCTGGTTTGTTTTCACGAATTACACTGAGACCTGTCTCACCATCCATCGCTCCGATAACATTGATGCCCGCTTTCCCTAGCGTCCTCTTTGCCACGTCATGCATATTCTTGTCATCATCAATCATCACTACAAAGGAGTCAGTTTTTAGGTTCTGGATAGCGACAGCAAGCTCATCCTGCTCATCTCCTTGCTGACCATCATCAAACCGCCTAGGCATACTCATAAAAAAAGTAGAGCCTACTCCAAGCTCACTTTCCACACGAATCGTTCCTCCTGCCATCTCAACGTACTTCGCTAGAATCGCCATTCCTAGACCCGTGCTTTTCTGCACTTCTGCCACATTGGAGGTCGAGGTACCTGTTTGCTGCGAGTACTCATCAAAGATAGTGTCTAGGAAGTCTTCGGTCATTCCTTGACCAGTATCGCTTATAGTGAAGTCGACCATATCCAAGCCTTCAACCGAAGACTCTGACACCTTAAGCGTAATCGTACCGCTTTCGGTAAATTTAAACGCGTTGCTAAGAATATTGGTTAAGTTCTGACGCAACTTCCCTTCATCGGTATACATCGCACCTGAAATTTCGTCGGGGAAATCGATAACGAATTTATTGGCGTTTTTATCAGCCAATGGAGAACTGATATCCCTCACCATGTCCAGGGTCTCTCCCAGATCAAAGCTCTTCGCAAAAAATTCCATTTTACCGGACTGGATCTTACCAATATCGAGTATTTCATTGACCAACTCGAGGAGGTGCTTGCCCGAGTTCGTGATCTTGGAGAGGTCGGGCATAAGATCATCATAACCTTCGTCTTCACAATCCTCGTACAATATTTCACTGTAGCCGATAATCGCATTAAGAGGCGTACGAAGCTCGTGACTCATGTTATTAAAAAAGCGGCCAGTCTGCTCTTTGGCATCCATTGCTTCGTCTCGCGCGGTAATAGCATCCGCAGTCTTCATATCGATCAAATTATTGACTTCATCTGACATTTTTGAAAAAGCGGTAGACATCAATTCCACTGATTGCGCTTCTCGCTCCTCTTCACTGGCATTCTCGTCGATGGTTTGAAGCTCCTCGACGTCACGCAACATACCTTCTTTCGCGTCCCCTTCCATCTGATCCGCCAACACCCGCATTTTTTCCGCAATGATTTCATCGCGCTGGCGCCTACGTTCCCGATTCTCACGACTCGCCTGTCTATTAGAGAGCAACGCTTCCTTGTAGCTGGTGAGTGCGGATATAAGCTGCGGGACTTCGGATTGATCAGAAGTCACAGCGGCCACTAAACCGGTGTTTGATGGCATCTGAATCTCTTCAAAATTCTGATTGGATTGCTGTTGTTCCGTAAGGTTGTTGAGCGTGTCGATTGACTTCAAGATTCCTCTAAACGCCAGAGTAGTAACCCAAGCTAATACCGCTGCAATGGCCACAATCAGAGCCGCCCAAAGCATATAAATGACGTCTTGCGCTTCATCCTGCTTGGTGTAAATTTCATCTTGGTCGGTGAAAATTAGCAGCTTACCTATTTCGGCCGAACTATATACGCTGATGGGCAGCGCAGTCATCGAATGGCGAAGAAGCTCATCGCCCGCGGTCTGCGATGCTGAATTTTCTGTCAATAATTCCTTTGCTCGCGACACAAGGTCTCTCATCGAAACAGCATAATCTCCTTCATCTCCGATACCATATTGCTCTAACGAGATATCAGCATTTGCTGAAGAAATCGCAGTACGAACCCCGTACTCCTCCTCAAAAAGCTCAAGATTCGAAAATACGTTACGCCCCATAATAGCGACCGCGACCGGCTTTCTATCACCGCCCTTAATAGGAAAAATTAATGTCTGGTTGAAAGTCGAAGTACTCACACCTTGTAGATCGTCAATCCTCACGACCTGCCGCTTCGATCGAACCGTCTTAGTCAAGAATCCTGATAAGTCGTTCTGAAAATCTGCTTTAGCGGTATCACTGCAAGGATCAACGCCAACTGGAAAGTCTGTTGCGTAACCACAGTAGATCTGGGCGCCTTCTAAATCATAGACCATCACAAAGCTTAGCCTCTGATCCTCCAACTCAAAATAAAATAGATCATCTAATGCCGTGTAAGCATCATCATAGGCACCGGAGATTATAGAGTTATATATAAAACCTGGCTCAACAGAAACTTCTGAATCGGGCGTGAAAATCCCTTCGTAATCTTCTGAAAATCCGTCTGGGTTGTACTGGTCCAGATAATCTTGCCAGCTCTGCTCACTTTTATTGGTCCAGGCGGACGCGTAAAGCTTAGTATTAATCGAATTAAAAGATTCTTTTTGAGATTCTGCCACGTTCAGCATTTGCTCTCTGGTCACCATGGCAGCAGTCAGTGCCCCGATCACGCCCATCACCACGATTAGCGTACTAATCTTCATCTTCTTTCTCGTCCTTCAATTAATCTTATTATTTTTTTTTCCTCTACTGCTTTTGGTACCTTTTTCAAAAGGTAGCTTATCTCAACCTAAATGGGATTCTTACGCTTATTCTTTCCACTTCAACCGGGGTCCCATTCAGTCGATAGGGCTCATAAACAAAGGAATTTACATACCTTAATGCGGAGCTATCAAATCGCCCAGGGGGGTTTGCTTCAACGATGAACGCCGAGGACACTTTTCCATCAATACCTACGTTAAATTCGATCGTAACCTCTCCCTCAATACTGCGTCGTTGCGCTGACTTTGGATAGAGAAACCGACCTGACGACAGTCTACTTATCGTAACTTGCTCATCCCCTACATACCCTAAAGAAGTGGTGCCACCGCTGACAGTAGTGCTACGGCTGGACGCATCAGCTGCTAAGACAGAACCTGTCAATAAGAGCAAGATAACGAACAACACGTTTAAAGTTAGCCGATAGGTCATTTCATTTTTCCTTTTTGACAGTCCCGCTTAATTAATATTTTTATCTCTTGTTTTTTCTTTTCTATTAAAGAAGAAACATGGAACGAGAAGCGGAGCAATACTACCAGTCTGTTATCGGACTTACCAACTATTATGCTTGGCAGAGAATGTGGAACTCTTGGCAAGTCAACGAGTACCTAAAACCCATAGGGCAGCAGACTTACCTGTACCTGAACCTGTTATTCAAAGCTAAAAGCAGGCAACATAAAGCCACTTAAAAACACGCGACAACGCCTAGTGCAAAATGCTTCAACAAATTGAGCTAATTACCTCAGGGTTTGCGGATCTAGCATGGGGCCCTTGGTTATTGGTCCTTTTGCTAGGTGGCGGATCTTTTTTCCTATATAAGTCGCAACTCGCACCCTTTCGCTATTTGGGGCATGCGCTCGAATTGCTTGTCGGTCGTTTCGATAATCAAACTGACCCAGGCCATATTTCTCATTTCAAGGCTCTGTCGGCCGCGCTGGCCGGCACTATTGGAATGGGAAATATTGCAGGAGTCGCTTTGGCAATTAAAATCGGCGGACCGGGGGCCATTTTCTGGATGTGGATGACAGCAATTCTAGGAATCGCAACCAAGTTCTTCACTTGCAGCCTCGCAATCATGTACCGCGGCAAGGATTCAAAAGGCGATCTACAAGGTGGGCCGATGTACGTGATAAGAGAAG
>CAJWTO010000125.1 GCA_913047675.1 uncultured Pseudomonadota bacterium
CTTTGGCACACAGATACGAGTTATTTAGAGACTCCCCCACTAGGTTCTTTCCTTTACGCGTTGCGTGTGCCCGAAGCTGGAGGGGATACGCTGTTTGCCAACATGTATCTTGCCTACGACTCGTTATCGGATGGAATGAAAAAACTAATAGGCCCATTGAAAGGAATTAACAGCGCCGAAAAACCTGATGCTGCGGTGACTAGGACTAATCGAGCTGAAGAGAGACCGAAAGACGCTGAAGCTATTACGACAATATCTAGCCATCCGCTAGTCAGAACGCATCCAGAGACTGGCAAAAAAGCGCTCTACTGCAGCCGTGCACATACCATACATATCGAGGGAATGACTGTTGAGGAAAGCAACCCTATCCTCGAATACCTCTATCAACAGCAACAACGAGAAGACTTTAGCTGCAGATTTCATTGGGAACCTGGTTCTTTGGCCTTTTGGGATAATCGCGCCGCTCAGCATAATGCACTCAATGATTATCATGGATTTAGGAGGGTCATGCATCGCGTGACACTCAGTGGAGAGAAGCCTTACTAATTATCGTTAAAACGGCATTTTGAAGGGAGCAACAAAATGAAAGACAAAATATTCACAGAAAACGAACTGCGTGAAATGGAAAAACGAACGCTCGACAGACTTTTAGAAGCGATAGACCAAGACGATAGTGAAGCCGCAAAAAAGATAGCAAATCGCATGTATAACGAATTTTTAAGTATGCATGATCTCTACCGAAATTGGATCACGGCGACACTTACTGAAATTGGAGAAAAATTTGGTGACGAGGTATTGGATGATGTCATGGTGGAGGGCGTGCGTGCGTGGTGGCAGCCAATAATCGAGAAGCTACCTAAAACTGAAGATACGCTTGCGGCACGAGTAAAAATGTTTGCGTCTGGACTGCATGGACACCTGCAGCCATTAGGTATCGAAGAAGACGAAGAGAAAATAGAGATCAAACTACGCCCGTGCGGTAGTGGGGGACGATTGATTTCCGAAGGGAAATATGAGGGAGATAGCGCCTTCCTTAAAATTGAAAAGCCGCAAAAAATGACTTATGGCAGAAAAAATTATCCAGTTTATTGTGCGCATGAATATGCCATGGAAAAAGTAGATATTCAGCAAAATGGTCGGCCGTTCGTAGTAGTTGAGCCGGCAGAAAATTTAGGTTGTGACGATTGTTCGCTTTTTATCTATAAAGATCCTAATAAAATACCAGATAAATATTACGAACGAATAGGGATGAAGAAACCAAAAAAGGACAGAGCGGAATCTTAAGTTTCAAAAAGAATCGCTCGTAGCAGGGAAATCACGGCCTAATAAAACAGAGAAACTTTCCAAAATTCTCAAGGTTAAGCCCCAGATCACCTCCTCTCCATATAAAATACCTGGATACGTATTGTTACGGCCACCGATAGTATAATTAATGGAGGTTACAGCGTCCTTATCAAATAAATGCCTCACCGGCACCCAAAACACTCGTGAAACCTCATCTCGGTCTTTCGCATGTGCCAGATCGCGCCTTTCGAGAGGGATCTGATATAAAACTGGAGTTAAAGTAAGAGAATCTCTCAGGTCTCTGCGCTGCACGTCTCTTATAGGCAGTTTACCTATCCGGTCGGTCGACTTTAAGACTAAGCCAACCTCTTCCCGCGTTTCTCTTTCAGCAACCTCCTCAGGACATGAATCACCAATAGATGCTCTACCACCAGGAAATGCTACCTGACCTGACCAAGGATCCCCTTTTCGTGTAGCTCTTCTAATAAAACATACTTCCATATCAGAAGTGTCCGCAACAAAAATCATAGCAACCGAGGCGCACGAGTGATCGGGAACAAATACTGGATCATCCGACCTGCGCGATCGCAAAACCGCACCGATTTCCTCTATATTTAGCAAGTTATTTACTGGCCGCTAGTCAGTGCAGACACACTAAAAAGTCGTTTGATCTTTGAAGGCTTCATTACAGGATGGACGGTTTCGGAGACTGCATGTACCAAAGTAGCTCGGTTTGACAACAAATTAATATTCGATTGTCCTCTCCAGCTAACAACCGAATTCTCCGCGCGAGTTTCGCCCACTTTGGGCGATTTGTACATTGCATCAAAAATCTTCCACAGTTGATCCTCATGATTAAACACCAGCGCGTTCACAATATCGAACGTTTGATTATCTATAAACATGATCTTACTTTTATAAGGATGTCCATCCCATGTTGACTTCAGCTCCACAACATGACAATCACGTAATTGCCAACGATCAATCACCGCACGACTGTAAGGCCCGCCAAATCGAAGCAACGCGCCTTCAGAATCAATGACATCTAACACCTTTTTCCTGCCCAAATATTCCCATGTATAGTCAAGCACTCGTCCAGCGAAGCCTTCGAAATCATCCAAGGTCACTTCAGACCCCATGAAGCTATCAGACCTTTCTTTCGCAGAGTACCTCCGTACCCGGCGCTCGGTCGGAGAGTAAACGTTGACTTGGTCATCCGCGTGCGCGTCCTGAGCTCTCTCAACCACGAATTTCATACCTGCAACATCGAACGGATCAACAAACTCAATATAGTCTTTGAAAAATTTTTCTTTAGCGCTAGGAACTTTCATTCTATATGAAGACGACGGCAGCCAAGCTAGGTTACTTAAGTATACGCGGTGATATTTTTGAGTAACCCTGCGCTCGATCCGCCCCTCTCCTTCTATTCCGAACTTTTGAGCTTTCTTAGTGTTATCGCTACCACCTTGATCGATGTATGTCATTGTCAATTCATCAACCTTATATCCGGTGTACTGCCAGCGATGGATATTGTTCCACGCGACCATTAAACCGGCATTTTGGGGCGAAGCGGCTGCAATCTGTTCATTAGAAAACGGCCGCCCGACCAAATAGTTTTCTAGCTCGCCGCCAGGACCTAGGGTTGCTTGTCCCGCATACTTATTTGTCGCAGCCTGATAAGACATAAAAAGGGGGTAGCTTTTTGTAGACTGTATTGTTATGGAACTGCCTTTATAGGCGAACTCATCAATGTAGCCTGGAGGCATAAAAGGCCTTACCAAATCTAAGTTATGATCACTGATTACCATACCCGACGTGGGCGCATCCATGGTCACAGTTTGATCCAACCAATCAACAATCTCGCCTCGAGAGATCGATTGAGCATTTGAGTGCCAAGCCAAAATCAATATCGAAATAGAAAAAATACTCTTGTCAACGATTCGACTAAACATCAAGAAAACCCCATGATCGTAACGGAAGAAAAGTAAATCTCGTAGACGCGGTTAAATATACGTTTTACGCGGCCTCTGTCTCAACTTGCTTCTCTATATCATCTAAAATTGGCATCAAGTACTGTTTAAATTTCGACGGATCTTCAGACATAGGAAAGTGTCCCATCCCTTCCATCAAAGTATATGACGCCCCAGGTACCTTATTAGCTAATTCTTGACACAGTTCGGGAGTAGCAGACCAATCGTAATCTCCGCTTAAGACATAAAACATGCACTTATTCGTATCTATATCGCCCGCAACCTCTCGGAGATCGTGTTCGACACCGTAATAATTTAGGTCACCTGAAAAAACGGCTGGAGCGCCTTGACTATACATAAAGACTGTTTCGCGGACATTTGACTCGGGTGAGTAAGGAGAACAAAGACTCATCATCATCGCTGGCTTTGCATCATTGGACAACCGAGGATGCCGCCACCACTGCTGAAACATTCTATCAAAGCCCCCACTCCAGCAAGACGACTCGATACCAATACTGGCTCTGAATTCTTCTGGGTGATGGTAGGCTAAATCAGCTGCTAGATGCCCCCCCATCGAACAACCCATAAAAACAGGCTGTACCAGCTCTAATTCTTTAACGAAACTAATCCAAAAAGACATGAACCAATCTTTTCTTAACTTATACTCATCTTCCCAGTACCGATTCTCGAAAGGTGGCAGAGATTTCCCATGAAGAGGTAAGTCAACAGCTATTATTCGAAACCGAGAGGTGACATCTTTATCTTCCAGCAAGTGACGCCACTGTCTGCCGTCCGACCCAGCAGTATGCTGACAAACGATAGGAATGCCTTCACCAGCTTCCTCAAAATAGACGCGGTGTTCAACACCCTCCACATCTAAGTAAAGATACTTACCTTTTATATCTGAATAACGGGCCATATTGATCTCCTAAGCAGCTATCTCTTGAGCATTAAAACATGTCGCCATACAATGATGAATACGGCGTATCGAATAGTAGTAGGCATAAGC
>CAJWTO010000126.1 GCA_913047675.1 uncultured Pseudomonadota bacterium
GACTAGAGGACTTCTCCACTCTATTAACAGTAGCATTAAGAAACATATAGAAAATGACCCTACACGAATTAATGTTTCACTTTCCACGATTATTACCCCTAAAAAATATAGATAGTAATATTTACGTCACCACAGTACCTTATTACTATCCTAGTGTAATAAAATTATACTAGCTTCTAACTTATGAGAAAAAACATGTGCTCACAACGATATAGTTCTTTCCCCTCCACTAGGCTGCGCCGCTTACGTAGTCGAGAATATATTAGAAGACTAGTGAGGGAAAATAACTTATTACCTTCCGACATGGTTGCACCAATGTTTTTACAGGAAGGAAAAAATGTGAAAGAAGTTATCCCCTCAATGCCTGGCGTATACCGTCTTAGTATTGATTTGGCTATTCAAGAGATAAAGGCACTGAGTTCAAAAGGCGTGCCGGCAGTCGCGCTATTCCCTTCCGTCCCAGACCGACTAAAATCGTCGGGCGGGGACGAATCTTACAATAGTGCTGGTCTCATACAAAACGCGATTAAACGAATCAAAGAGGTAATACCCGAAATTGGAATAATCTCTGACGTTGCGCTCGATCCCTACACAACTCACGGCCACGATGGGCTAATTAACGAAGACGGTGATATTTTAAATGATGAGACTATCGAGATACTTGTCCGCCAAAGTATTTCTCAAGCAGAAGCTGGCATTGATATTATAGCTCCGTCTGACATGATGGATGGACGAGTAGCAGCAATAAGAGCTGCGTTAGACTCTCGGGGATTTCAAGAAGTTAAAATTCTGGCCTACTCCGCTAAATACTCATCTGCTTTCTATGGGCCTTTTCGAGACGCTATAGGCTCGGCTAAAAATATTGGGCCCCAAGGAAAAAAATCCTATCAGATGGATCCTGGGAATAGTCGCGAAGCTATCCGAGAAGTGGCACTAGATATCGCCGAGGGGGCCGATATGGTTATGGTAAAGCCGGGAATGCCATATTTGGATATTATTACCCGCATAAAAGAAGAATTTGGCATGCCTACATTCGCGTATCAGGTAAGCGGAGAATACTCCATGATAAAAGCGGCTTCAGAAAATGGCTGGTTGGATGAAAAATCGGCTGTTCTCGAGTCACTACTCTGCTTTAAAAGAGCAGGAGCAGATGGTGTACTCTCATACTTCACCAAAGACGTGATCGACTGGCTTCACGAGTCTTGAGGACTTTGATCCAAGATTTGATACTGTTTTATTTTCCTAGTTAGCGTATTTCTTCCCCACCCGAGTAACTTAGCAGCCGCTTGTCGTCGACCCTTCGTATGTGCGAGAGCTGCAGTTATTAGGACGGTCTCAAATTTAGACTCCGCTGTCGAGATGATTGGTCCAGCATCTTTCGTATCGAGTTCGGTCTCGACCCAACTCCTTAGCTTAGATTCCCACTGCTGGCCAACTGACCCAGATTCCTTCTGCTCAACGAGTTTTATTTCTTTTGGCAGTTCGTCTAACTCTACTTCACGGGTGCTACCCATCACCATTACTCTCCTACACACATTTTCAAGTTGTCTTACATTGCCTGGCCAATAATAGGCTCTTAATAAGGATAACGACTCCTCTGTGAAGACTTTAGCCTCTTGATTCAACTCTTTCGCAATCAACTGGAAAAAATAATTAGATAGCTCTCCGATATCATCAACTCTCTCTCTTAGAGCCGGCAACTCGAGACTGATTACGTTTAACCTATGGAATAAATCTTCTCTAAATCGCCCATCGGCGACAAGTACATCTAGCTCCTGATGGGTCGCAGCGATGACACGAACATCAACTTTTATAGGTTGATGTCCCCCGACTCTATAGAACTGTCCATCAGATAAAACTCGCAATAATCGCGTTTGCAGATCTGCGGGCATATCTCCAATCTCATCCAAAAATAACGTACCCTTATCTGCTTGTTCGAAACGACCGATTCTCCGGGATGTAGCTCCCGTGAATGACCCTTTTTCATGTCCAAATAATTCCGACTCCAAAAGCTCCGACGGGATGGCCGCTGTATTAAGAGCTATAAAGGCTTGATCGGCCCTTGGACTATGTTTATGCAATGCGCCTGCTACCAACTCCTTGCCGGTACCAGATTCACCTGTGATCATTACAGTCATGTGAGAATTCGACAACCTTCCTATCGTCCTAAATACCTCTTGTATTTCTGGACTAGATCCAATGATACCAGACACCTTAGAATCAGCATTGTTAAGGGTCTGCGATACTGAATCTTCACGCGCCTTCCTGATAGCGCGACGGACAATTGAAATAACATCGTC
Organism: uncultured Pseudomonadota bacterium; assembly: GCA_913047675.1. Classification (GTDB taxonomy): domain Bacteria; phylum Pseudomonadota; class Gammaproteobacteria; genus UBA4457. The sequence continues at coordinate 2,301 of CAJWTO010000126.1, forward strand.
TACATCAAATGGTTTAGGCATATATTCGAATGCTCCTCCTTGGAAAGCCGCTACCGCGTGGTCTAAGTCACCATATGCTGTCATCACTATGACTGGAACTTTAGGAAAATTTTCACGCAAACTCGCCAGCAAACTTAGCCCACTCTCGCCGGGCATCCTAACATCAGTAATGACCACGGAAGGTTTTTCGACATCTAGTATCTTTAGAGCGTCATCGGCAGTTTCAAAGCTTCGAGTCGTTACTTGCTCTTTGCTTAACGCCCTTTCCAAAACCCATCTAATAGCCCTATCATCATCAACAATCCAGACATCCTGCGGCGAATTCATTTTAACTCTCCTAACGGTAACCAAACCGAAAATACTGTTTTACCCACTTCACTTTCAAAACCCACTAAGCCCCCCTGTCTCTGTATGAGAGATTGAGCCGTGGGGAGGCCTAAACCAGTTCCCTCTGGTCTTCCTGTAACTAATGGGTAAAAGATAGAAGTCCCTAATTCAGGATCAATTCCAGGTCCATTGTCGATAATCTGTATCACCATCACCAACCTATGTAGCTGAGAAGCAATGGTGAATTTTCGCTGCACACGAGTCCTTAATGTTACATTTCCTCTTAGAGGAAAAACTGCCTGAGCGGCGTTACGCACAATATTTAAAAGTGCTTGAATCAACTTATCTCTATCAGCCTTTATTAGAGGTAAACTAGGATCATAGTCATCTAATATTGAAATCTGTGCCCCATGTTCCGAATCTACTATCAGCCGAACATGCTCTAAGACCTCGTGTATATTAATTTCTTTTACGTCTAATTGGCCCGCCGGCTCCAGCATCCTATCAACCAGCAAGCGCAGTCTATCCGCCTCACCAATGATTACTTGAGTATATTCAGCTAGCGTCTTACTCCCAAGTTCCCTCTCTAAAAGTTGAGCCGCGCCACGAATCCCGCCAAGAGGATTTTTGATCTCGTGCGCTAATCCTTGGATAAAAGCGCTTGCAGCATGATTTTGAGTAAGCATTTGGCCGTCGCGCTGTATACTGCGGTGACGAGCTACGTTAGTCATTTCAATCACGACGACCGCAGGAGGACCTTCCCCGAGCCATAAAGGCGTGACACTGCAATCTACAAATAATTTTTCCGACAAATGCATCCCTAGGTAGATACCACGCTCCATGAATGATCGCTCTTCACTTAAAGCTCGTTGAGCAGCTTGTTCTAGAGCTAACCCTTGGGGGAACAAGTCTATTAAACAACGACCCTTGAGCTTAGCCTCACTTAACGCAAAAAGAGTTTGCGCGGATGCATTCAAGGTCACCACTTGTAGGGCCGAATTGACTACTAAAACTGAAGTGGCCATAACATTTAGCAAATCTAAATCGCCTAGCTCGGTCTTTTCATTGTGCTTCATTGCACTATTTTGGTGCATTTTACTACCCGCCGTCTACAACTTCGTAAAAAACTTAATCTTCCGATAAGTCACTGCTCGATCACCTGTAAAAATTACTTTCCTACTTATGGGTAAAGCAAGAATCAGACCACGACAGACAACTAATAAAAAAAAGCCCCCAAGAGGGGGCTAAATCGATTCACCAAAAATTTTATACGCTGTAATACATGTCAAACTCGATCGGATGCGTAGACATCCTCAGTGCAGTTACTTCCTCCATTTTCAGAGAAATATAAGCATCTATTG
>CAJWTO010000127.1 GCA_913047675.1 uncultured Pseudomonadota bacterium
TAATATTAAAAGGTGGGTTAAATGCTTGGAAAGCCTCTAATTACCCTTTAAAAGAGTCGTGATGACGCTTGCGCGAGGGTGGTAATCATGACCGAGTCTTTTTCTGTAATGGTAGTTGGAGCGGGAGCTTGGGGGACGGCTATTGCTTCGGTGTTCGCACGAGGGGGAAATGAAACACTCCTTTGGGATCGTGATAGAGATACTATTGAGGCGATCAAGTCTTCGGGCTCTCATCCAAAATTCTTTGGGGGTAAAAAATTACACTCAGGTATAGAGTTAGTTTCTGAACTGGGAAACGACTTAAGCATTGACTATATTATTTTTGTAGTGCCGTTTCAAAGACTAAGAAGTGCAATGACCACAATTCATAAGAGTGAAGTTCAGTTTACTGGAGTGGTTTGTGCAAGCAAGGGATTAGAATTAGAGTCTAACGCGCTTGCCCACCAGATAGCGAGGGATGTCTTTGGGGTATCGGTTCCTTTTGCCCAAATTTCTGGGCCAAATTTCGCGTCCGAGGTGTTTGATGAAAAACCTGCGGCAGTCGCCATTGGTGGAAATACTGACGATATCGCCAAAGTGATTAGTGGAATGATGTCTGGAGACTGCTTTAGGCCTTATGTAACTAGGGATATGGTAGGGGTAGAAATTGGGGGTGCGTTAAAGAATATTATTGCGATCGCTGCCGGTATATCTGACGGGATGGGATTAGGAAGTAATGCGAGGGCTGCTCTAATAACTAGGGGACTTGGTGAAATAGCTCGGTTTGGCGAGGCATTGGGGGCCGATCCGCAAACTTTTATGGGATTATCAGGTATGGGTGATCTGGTTCTGACTTGCACTGACGACCAGTCTAGGAACCGTAGGTTTGGGATAGCTTTGACGAGACTTGGGGCGGTTGAGAACGCGAAAAATGAAGTAGGGGAGTTAGTGGAAGGAGCGTCCACCGCGGTAGCGGTTAATGATATGGCCGTAAGATTGGAGATAGAAATACCGATAATTTCTCAGGTTGCAGCAATTTTAAATGGCGATAGTTCACCGGAAGACGCGGTGCGCGAACTGCTGACGCGAGAACTGGTCTCAGAACATGATTGAAAGAGATTTGTTCTATTTCAGTGGCTGGCGAAAGTTATTTTGTCTCCATGCTTCGTAAATTGTTATTGCCACCGCGTTAGACAGGTTTAGACTTCTGCTTTCATTAACCATTGGAATTTTCAGTATTTTTTTTCTGTCCATCTTGTCCAGGAGTGATTGAGGAAGTCCCCGCGTTTCAGGCCCAAAAAGTAAGATGCTTTTTTCCGTAAATCGCGCCTCATTTATCATCAATCTGCCTCGAGTTGATATACTAAAAACATTGGTAATTGGAAATTTTTCAAGAAATTGATTGAATGATTCATGTACTTGAAGATTTACATATTCACTGTAGTCTAGACTTGCTCTTTTTAGTTTTTTATCGCTCATATCGAAGCCTATTGGCTTTATCAGATGAAGACGAGAGCCTGTATTAGCGCAAAGGCGTATAATGTTCCCAGTGTTCGGAGGTATTTCGGGTTCGTAAAGCACTATTTCGAACAATATTTTGCTCCATAAGGCGAAAAAAGTATGACAATAAATGTTTCCAAAAAAGAGCAGCTTTCAATAGATCTCTGTGGGTTGCGCCTTAGTTCGCCACTTATTCTACTTTCTGGGTGCGTTGGATTTGGAGAAGAGTATACACGTGTAGAAGGGTTCTCCAACAGAGACGTGGGTGCGATTTGTTTAAAAGGAACAACTCTCGAGCCCCGTGTCGGAAATAGACCACAGAGAATTTATGAAACGGACAGCGGTATGCTAAACGCAATTGGACTTCAGAATCCAGGCGCGAGACACGTTGTAGAAAATATATTACCGCAATTAGATTTTAGTGAGACAGCCTTTGTTGCGAATGTTTCAGGATCAACAATTGAAGAATATGCCGCTGTGACAAGAATATTTAACAACTCGGCGATAGACGCAATAGAGATCAATATTTCTTGTCCCAACGTCAAGGAAGGAGGTGTAGCTTTTGGGAACGATCCAGAAACCTCTGCTCGGGTTGTAGAGGCATGTCGAGCGGCTACCGACAAGCCCATTATAACGAAGTTGTCCCCCAATCAAACTAACATTGGCGAAAATGCGAAACGGTGCATTGAGGCAGGCACTGACGCATTATCTGTTATTAATACAGTAATGGGTATGGCTATTGATATTGAAAAAAAGGTCCCAGTAATCGCCAACAATCAGGGGGGCATGTCAGGTCCAGCCATAAAACCGTTAGCTTTACTTAAAGTTCACGAGGTTTATCAAGTGTCCCACAAACATAGAGTTCCAATTATAGGCCAAGGGGGAATCATTTCGGCATCTGACGCTATTGAGTTCTTATTGGCAGGTGCAAGCGCTGTTGGTATTGGAACTGGTCTATTTTACGATCCTCTGATGTGTAAAGAGGTGAATCAAGGGATTGCTGAATACATAGGACGGCACGATTTTTGCTCCGTGTCAGACATTACTGGCAAACTAGAACTATCCGATTAACTTAAGCTCTCCAAAAAGACGGAGTCAGTATTACGAGAAGCGTAAAAATCTCTAAGCGGCCAAGGAGCATCGCAAGGCATAGAAGTGATTTCGCCGTTGCGGAAATGTCTCCATAGTGTTCGGCAACTGAGCCAAGTCCAGGGCCGAGATTGTTTAAGCAGGCTGCTACCGCTGAAAATGAGGTGATGGGATCCAACCCGGTAACCATCAAAGCTAGCATAAGTAGTATGAAGACTACTACATAGGCTGCGAAAAAGCCCCAGACTGCCTCAATAACACGACTGCTCACCGCTCTATTACCCATCCTGATTTTAAGAACAGCATTAGGATGTATCAGTCGCTGAATTTCGCGGATACCTTGTTTATAAAGTAGTAAGCATCGAACTACTTTGATACCTCCGCCAGTTGAGCCTGCGCAACCTCCAACAAAGCTCAAAAAGATTAAAATTAACGGAAAGAACAGGGGCCATTGTTGAAATTGATCCGTACTAAAACCCGCGGTAGTTCCCATCGAGATTGTTTGGAATAGACTTTTCCTAATAATTGTCGAGATATCAGTATCAGCTGTAGAGAGACTGAATAGGCCGATTGAACAAACTAAAAATGCTAATATAAGGATACTCGCATACGTCACGAACTCACTATCTTTTAGGTAGTGAGTGATTGATTTCTGCCGCCATGAAATAAAATGTAGTGTGAAATTAACCCCTGCCACAAACATGAAAAATATAGCGACAAGCTCGATCATCGCATTATCGAAATAACCAATGCTCATGTTGTGAGTAGAGAACCCTCCAATCGCTACGGTCGAAAAACTGTGAGCGACTGCATCGAAAAAAGGCATTCCCGCTAGGTAATACGCGACTGCGCAGCAGATAGTCAGGCTAAGATAGATATACCAAAGCATTTTGGCAGTCTCTTTTATACGCGGCGTCAGTTTTGATTCTTTCATAGGCCCAGGTGTTTCAGCTCGGTATAACTGCATCCCGCCAACTCCAAGCATTGGAAGTACCGCTACGGCTAATACTATAATTCCCATACCACCTAGCCACTGGAGGAATTGTCTATAAAAAAGAAGCGATGGAACGACTTCGTCTATGTCTTTAAGGACAGTAGCTCCTGTAGTGGTTAGACCTGATATCGATTCAAAAATCGAGTCGATTACGGACATTTGCGGATTTTGAACAGCGAGAAACGGGATCGATCCGCACAGGCCAAGTACTAGCCAAAAAAGAACCACTATGATGAACCCGTCTCTTAGACGGAGCTCGCCCGAAAAATTTTTTACGGGGAGCCACATTAGCGCGCCTCCAACTAGAGTAACCGTTATAGCAATTAGAAATGCGTTATGGGCGCCATCTGC
>CAJWTO010000128.1 GCA_913047675.1 uncultured Pseudomonadota bacterium
TTGCGTTAGCTGTAGACGCCGATGGTGTTCATATAGGTAAATCAGACTCCTCCTTAAAGATAGCCCGCGACAATCTTGGAGACCACAAAATAATCGGTGTATCCTGCTATAATGACATTAATAGAGCGCAGGATATGCTAGATAACGGTGCCGACTATGTTGCGTTTGGTCGCTTTTATCCATCGCAAACGAAACCGGAAGCACCCATGTGTTCGCCCGAAGTCCTGAAGGTTGCTGGGAAACAATTCTCATCATCAATTGTCGCGATAGGAGGCATAAACTTAGATAATGCCTCCAAACTTATTAATAATGGCGCAACGCATATAGCGATTGTCGATGCGATATCGAAAGCTAAATGCCCTTATGTGGCTACAAAACGTTTATCAGGATTATTTAATAAAATTTTATGAGCAATAGATCTAAAAGCCTCTTTGACGCGGCGCTCGCTGTAATGCCTGGTGGAGTTAATTCTCCAGTGCGAGCATTCAATAACCTTCGAGACAACCCTATCTATTTTGCAAAAGGCGATGGACCTTATTTATTTGATGTTGATGGCAAACGATATATCGACTATGTCGGAAGCTGGGGACCTGCGATAGCCGGACATTCGAATCCTGAAGTTGTTTCAGCAGTGAGAAATCAACTTGATTCTGGTCTTAGCTTTGGAGCTCCCACGGAGATTGAAACTGTTCTCGCCGAGAAGATTATCAAATTAGTCCCATCTGCGGAAAAACTGCGCATGACCAGTTCCGGTACCGAGGCGGCCATGAGCGCTATTCGTTTGGCGCGAGGATACACTAATCGCGAGTTGATAATTAAATTTGAAGGATGCTATCACGGACATGGCGACTCGTTGCTAGTAAAAGCAGGTTCAGGTGCCATGACTATGGGAGTCCCCGACTCGGCAGGCGTCCCGAAAGATTTGGCCAACAAAACCATCACTTTAACCTACAATGATATCCCTAGCGCGATTAATACTTTTAAGAAACTTGGCAAAAATATAGCTGCAGTGATAGTAGAGCCTATAGCAGGTAATATGGGTTGTATACCACCGGTACCAGAATTTTTAGAAACATTGCGCGAACTAACCTCAGCTAACAAAGCTTTACTTATCTTCGATGAAGTTATGACGGGTTTTCGCGTTGGATTAGGCGGTGCTCAAAAGTTATTTAAAATAACGCCAGACCTTACAGTTTTAGGAAAGATTATCGGAGGCGGCCTTCCGGTGGGAGCGATTGCTGGTAAAGCGCAAATCATCGATTTTTTTGCGCCAGTTGGTCCTGTCTATCAAGCTGGTACTCTATCTGGAAATCCACTAGCAATGGCAAGCGGTTTAGCAACAATTGAATTAGTCAGCCAAAAGGATTTCCATAAAAAGCTTGAATTAAGCACTGCCAAATTGTCCCGAGGGCTGGAATCCTTGGCCCAAAAAAAAGGTGTGGACTTATGTGTCAACCACGTATGCGGAATGTTTGGAATTTTTTTCTCTGATCAAAAAATGATCTGTAACCTAGAAGACGTCAAAAACTGTGATGAAAAAAAGTTTAAATCTTTCTTTAATATTATGCTCGAAAATGGCATAAATCTGGCGCCTTCAAGGTTTGAGGCTGGGTTTGTTTCATCTGCGCACGGAGAAGACGAATTAGCGGCGACACTGCGAGCAGCCGAATTGGCATTTAGCATGCTATAAACGCCCTAAAGTTGTCCTTCAGTAAATAATCCAACTCTAAGATTCTTTCCCTCATATATTTTTTCTCCGTCAACTTCCATTGTTGCGTCAGCAATCCCCATCACTAAAGCTCTAGAAATGACTCGCCTTACATCTACCGTATAGCGCACAACCTTCTGATCTGGTGTGACTTGACCGGTAAACTGAATATCACTGCCACCTAATGCTCTGCCTCTCCCAAGACCACCTCTCCATGCTAAATAAAACCCTACAAGCTGCCACATAGCGTCCAAACCAAGGCAGCCAGGCATAACAGGATCGCCGTCAAAATGACAACCGAAAAACCACAGTTCAGGTTTAATGTCGAGTTCTGCGGTTACTATTCCTCGCCCATATTTTCCAGAATTACTGTCGATGTGTGTAATTCTATCGAACATAAGCATAGGCGGCGCCGGCAACTGGGCGTTACCGGGACCGAAAATATCTCCTTGACCACACCGAAGCAATTCCTCGTAGTTAAATTCTTCCTGATAACCTTGGTCTCTTACAATGGGTGCTTCAGGATTGAGAGGCTCATAGTTTTTTGCTGACATATAGAATCTTCTTTGGTGAAAAATAGTGGAAAAATTTCCGATAAACGAAAAAATTAATTATCCCATAGATCGATTGTTTTGTAACATAGGACGAACTAGAACTATAGATACGGCGTAATACTTAATCTTTCGACACTCTGAATGGAATATCATTCTGCAAAGACGGTATCATGTTCCTAGCAACTGAAGACTTTTCAGGATAAATCTCCGCGATTATGTAACCTTCATCTACGCCACCGTCTGCTAACACAACCCCCCAAGGATCGACAATCAATGAGTGGCCATAAGTTTTCCTACCCCATGGCCGCACGCCGGTTTGGCCGGGAGCAAAAATATAAGACCCTGTTTCTATGGCCCTACTACGTACTAACGTATGCCAATGTGCGGACCCTGTCTTTTCAGTGAAAGCGGCAGGGATAGAAATAAAACATGCGCCCGCCTGGGCAAGTGATCGGTAAAGAGCAGGAAACCGGACGTCGTAGCATATCGTCAGGCCAAGGCCACCCCATGGCGTTGTTAATAATGTTGCGTGCTGACCTGGGATCACATTCTGTGATTCTTTGTATTGCTGCCCATCTTTAATGGCCACATCGAATAAATGTAGCTTATCGTAAAAACCGACCTCATATCCCTTCGCATCAAGCAAAATAGACCGATTATAGACTTTGCGATTAGACGCCTTTACCGGAATAGAACCTAAAAGCAACCAACAGGATAATTCAATAGCTAAAGACTTCGCTTGCAGTAACGCAGGATGACGTTCCATTTCCCAGCCATGCTCCCAGTAATCCGAGTCATTTGGCTTTAACACAGAATAAAATTCTGGCAAGCATATTAACTCAGCACCGGCGCCAGACGCTCTTCTAACCAAGGTTTCAACTTTCGATATATTTGCAGCCTGATTACTACCAGCACAATTTTGAATACAAGCAGCTTTGAAAGAACTCAAAATATTTCCTTAGACATCCCAATACTAATAATTCTTTGACTTACGGTAGCACTCTCTTAGAAATAACTATGCCGTCCCTATCAGCATACAAATATTCTCCAGGCTCTATTGTCGCCTCTGCGAAACTCAGAGCTACGTCTCTCTGTCCTTCACCTCGTTTCACACTCTTCCTTGGATTGACCCCTATAGCCTTTACTCCCAAAGCGATATCATTGATTTGAGCAGAATCCCGAATACACCCAAAAACTATTATTCCTGACCAGCCATTTTCTCTTGCTAGAACGGCTAAGTTATCTCCCACAAGTGCGCACCTAAGCGAGCCGCCACCATCTATTACTAAAACCCTGTCCTCACCCGATCTCTCTAATTCAGCTCTCACTAAAGTGTTGTCTTCGAATACCTTAAGCGTTGCTATCTTTCCCTCAAAAACCGATTGACCACCATAGTCAGAAAAAATCGGCGCTAATACAGTTAGTTCCTCACCAAAGTCATCGTATAAATCTGCGGTTGCCATTGTCATCTCTTAGTCCTCAGCTTATCAACTTACGGTATATCTGATTTGGGTAGTACATTATCATTTATTTTTGATGGACTTTTTCCGTTTC
>CAJWTO010000129.1 GCA_913047675.1 uncultured Pseudomonadota bacterium
TAAGATGTTTACCCAATATGACGATCATGGTGCCAGCAGATGAAAATGAATGTCGCCAAATGTTATACACCGGCTTCCTTGGAGAGGGTCCATCGGCGATTCGATACCCCAGAGGAACTGGTCCTGGAGTAACTGTCGAGGCCGAAATGTATGAGTTGTCAATAGGTAAGGGCGCATTAGTGTCTGATGGAAAAGAAGTAGCTATTTTATCTTTTGGTACGACGCTTGAAATAGCAAAAGCTGTAGGTGATGAAATCGGCGCAACAGTGGTAAATATGCGATTTGTGAAACCTATTGATGAGGAGTTAATTTTAGAAGTCTCTAAAAACCACCGCTTTATTTTTACCATCGAAGAAAATACGGTTGCGGGAGGGGCTGGGAGTGCGGTCAACGAAGTACTAGCGCAAAATAATGTACTGGTACATGTGGCGAATTATGGATTACCCGATCGACTATTACAGCACGGGTCGCGGGATGACATGCTCTCAGACGCTGGTCTTACAGAGACAGCATTTGCATCATTCATTCAAGAACGTATTGCAGCCGATTAAATTAAGTTAGAGCTCTCTTCAATGCGCAGATTAATCTGCTGATATCTGGCTCGGAGATATCTCCCATAGGTGAAATTCTAAAGACTTCACTGGAAAATTTCCCTTGCCCCGCGTAAATAATAAAACCAGAGCTTTTCAGTTCGTCGTGTAGCTCCGAGTATGTTTTGTTGGGGGGCAGTTTGAAACTAGCTAAAACACAAGAGGATTCCTCTCTATCAATCAGCTGCTCTATTCCGAGCTGGTCTAAGCAGTTCCTAATAATATCCATACGATGTTGAAAATTTGCATTCCTTTGTCTCCAGCCACCAGATTCAATAAACTCATCAAGTGCCTCGTTTAGAGCGTAGAAGCATTGTACTGACTGCGTGAAAGGGGTTTCACCGCAATCTTGCTTGCTTAGATAAGTGGATAAATCTAGATAAACTGTTTTAGGAGATCTCCCAGCGGCGAGAGCCGCCCTGTTGACCAATACAAAGGCAGCTCCTGGTACTCCGTGCAGACATTTATTCGCAGTAGCTGCGCACGCATCAAGATTCCATTTTTCAAACTCAATATTCTCGCCGCCGAAACTACTTACGCCATCTAGCAAAATACGTACTCCATGACGCTTACATATTTTTCCGAGTTGCTCAAGTTTGTTCAGACGACCGGTTGTGGTTTCATGATGAACTAACGCAACGTGGGAAAACTTTTTTTGTTTCAGTATTTTTTCTAATTCATCGCCTGCTATAGCGTCAAGCCAATCGGAATTTAGAACGTCGCATTTTATTCCGTGAGCACGCGCAATTTTAGTCATGCGTTCGCCATACACTCCATTTTCTACAATCAAAATGCGCTGGTTTTCGGGCACAAGACCCGCAATCATCGCCTCTACCGCCGCGGTACCTGATCCGGTGAGCAAAACGCTCGCCCAGGAAGTAGAATCGAGGTTATAGATTGAGATAAGTTTTTTTCTGATGGACTCTTGTAATGAACTGAACTCGGGCTCTCGGTGGCAAAGGTCCTCCTTGACAAGCGCGTTACGTACTCTTTTGGATAGCGATACTGGACCAGGATTTAGCAGAATTAATGGATTCATTTTGAATTCTTATTTACTTATCAATTGTTGTTGGTCAAGGCAATAGCGCTCATTAAACGTTGTAAAACTTCCGTTGGCTTAATCGCTGGTCTAGGTAAGTTCTTTATGGTGCCCGTTCGAATCTTTACGTGCATAAAATGACATCCCTTTTCAGTTTTATCACCAATGAAATCATCTAAGTACTTGAGTGAGTCACTGCGCCAGACATTTTGGTAACCGCATGCCAATGCTATTTTGGAAAAGTCAGTCGCTCTAGATACGGTTTGTTGACCACCTGTAGAATCATGCGCTTCATTATCAAGCAGCATATGTTTCAGGTTACTAGGGGAATATGCGCCAATTGTGGCTAAATTGCCCATGCGCATAAGCGCAGCACCGTCTCCATCGATAATTACAACTTTTAAGTCCGGTCTAGCTAACGCTAAACCCAGAGCTAGCGATGAGGCACACCCCATCGAGCCGACCATATACAGATGGTTCGCACGATCATTAATAGCGTAAAGCTCTCGCCCAGTATAACCAGTAGTCGCGATAAGAACTGTATTCTCCGCGTTTGTCGCCTGAACAAGCTTTTTTAATACTTCCTGTCGTGTTAGTAGATTTACTTGACTAGGTTCTTCAATATATCTTTGGTTTTTCGCTATTATTGGTGCTGTCTGATCCTCTAACGTACACGGCGCCACAGATCCTTTTTCCATTATCAAAGCCTGTGGCAAACCGCTTTCGTTCATGTTTGCCAGCGCGGTTTCGATTGTTGTATTTATATCCTCTGACCTAGTTGGGAACCTAGCCGCTGGAATACCAATAGTCTCAAATAATTTGCTCGTGATCTTACCCATAAGCTCATGTTGTGGTTCGTCCGTTAGATTGGATGCTCCGCGATGGGTACAAATTATAAGTAACGGTATTTTAAAGGTATAGGTCAGCGATGTAAGTGGACTAATTGCGTTCCCTAAACCTGAATTTTGCATTATAGCAACTGACGGGATCCCTCCAATTGCAGCTCCGGCTGCTATAGAAATCGCATCGCCTTCGTTAGCAGCAGAAATATATGTCAGCGATTTTTCGTTAATCACATAGTTGATTAACGGCGTCAGAAATGAGCACGGCACACCCGCATAAAAAGTAACATTTTTACTTTTCATTTCATCAATAAAATCTTTCGCGTCGATCACTTAATGACTCTTACTTATGATTAGTCCCGGCAAAGGCACTCGCTTTGTCAAGATCTGCTATTGAATTAACATCAATCCAGTGTCCGTGTATGTATATGACTCGAATAGGGTTTCCGTCACTTAATATTTGATTGATAAGATGTCGAAGACTTAATTCATTAAAATTTTGCTTTTTCTTTAACTTTTTTAGCGCATCTGTCAGCCATTTACGACCGATCCCTTTAACTCTCAGCATACCAATCCACCTTCCATCGGTTAGCTTTTCGTTGAGGGTGTTGTCAGTACTTAGGTGCTTTAGCAAAATATCTTGTCCCCAAAGAGTTCTGTCGTCTGGGGCAGAGCAGTATGCCAGATCGGGTATCCCTGAGGCTTTGTCAGATTTGCTGTGAGAATCTACAACTATAGTCATCTCTCTATCTGACTCAAGTAAACTCCTGAGAACATACCCTCTAAACAATAAATCACCATAAAGTATAACCATGTCGTCACAAAAGCTGGTACTAGCTATCAGTAATGAACTTAGTTCACTACTAGCTGCATATTCGTGATTGACTACTAGGTCGACTTTTTCTGCTGGGATTGTATCTGCTTTGTAACCCCCTACTATCGTCACAGCATTAACACCTTGTCTCTTACAACGTTCTATAAGTCTCGACAATAACGGTTTGCCATTTACCGGAATCATTGCCTTAGGTCGATCTTTAGTCAGTTCGTCGAGTCCTTCTCCTCGTGAAGCCGCAAGAATTATTGCCTTTGTTTCTTTTC
>CAJWTO010000130.1 GCA_913047675.1 uncultured Pseudomonadota bacterium
AACAGGGTTGAAACCATTATTGTTCATTTACAGTTGATTGTTTCTGTCATAAAGCAACAGAGGGAGTCTGAGTCCTCAGATGAACCATCAGTTCTGCTGACTTATACTCTTAGTGAAGCCTTTGCGACCGTGTATACGAATTTGCGAGGATTAATGAGAAACTCATCTGGTAGACTATTAGATCAGGTTGTTTTATTCGTAATTTTTCCGCTGGGTCAGTGGGCTCAGCCATCATTGGACTCATTGCGCCTAAATGCGGCCAGCGAAAGTAGTAAAAAGGATGGAGACAAAACAGATGTTTTTGATAATCATCCTATTAACATCGTTGTTGATGATCGAGAACTGACCGAGTATTTAAAAGTGTTACTCAATCCATCTTCACAAGTAGTATTTGATGCATTTCAGGAAGACTTAGCTCTAGCGGTTTCTTCTGGCGATGCAGATGGGTAGCGAGTTGTCGTAGGTACCATATGAACCAATCTGAGGATCTACTCGAGATTGTTAATGCTGAAAATGAAATCATCGGCATAGAGAGACGAGGAGTAGTGCACGCGACTAATTTAATGCATAGGTCTGTGCATATTGTCTTGGTGAATAGCGATAATCATATCTTGGTGCAGCAGCGTGCATGGGACAAAGACAGCGAGCCAGGTAAATGGGATACCTCGTCAGCCGGACATATCGACCCCGGCGAGACACCCTTGGAAGCTGCTAAGAGAGAATTGAGCGAGGAGCTTGGTCTTAGCGGAGTGGTGTTAGAGGAAATGTTTTGTTTGGAAGCATCGGTTGATACCGGGTATGAATTTATCAATATATTTTTGTGTCGAGAAAATTCGACAGTTGTACCCGATCCAGAAGAAGTCATTGACTGGCGATGGTGTTGCTCTGATGAACTACAATCATGGATACAGGGGCATCCGGACATTTTTACTTCAGTGTTTAAAACTATTGTGACCTATCTTCGGAAATGTGAAGTCCTGTGAGCGAGAACTTCCATCCCTCTGGTGATAGTTTTTCGGCGGATTGTGTCCGATGTCCTCGACTAGCCAAATTTTTAAAGACAAGTCGGGAAAAATTTCCGGAGTATTATGGACGTCCTGTGCCGGCATTTGGTGATTATAATTCTGCTGTACTTATTGTCGGACTTGCACCCGGAATGCACGGAGCAAACGCAACTGGACGTCCGTTCACGGGTGATCATGCAGGAGCACTGCTGTATTCGACCTTATATAAATTTGGTTTCTCAAACCAATCTAGTTCTATATCGCTCACTGACGGATTGAAATTAATCGACTGTCGGATTACAAATGCGGTTCGATGTGTGCCACCCCAGAATAAGCCCAAAAGTGATGAGGTGAATAATTGCCTTGAATATTTACGGTTCGATCTAGAGCAAGTAAGGTCGGGAGGAGTTGTGGTTGCTCTAGGGCGTGTGGCTCATGAAGCCGTGTTAAAAGTCTGTAACTTGTCGTCTCGGGCATTCAAATTTGGTCACGGCAATTTATCTTCTATGAAGTTTAATGATTTAAATTTGCTTAGCAGTTATCACTGTAGTCGGTACAATACTCAGACACGCCGCCTTACAGTGGAAATGTTTGAGGAAGTCTTCGAAAATGCACGGAATATAGTTGACCGAATGCCCTAATGAGTACGCAGTCAAAATCGCGTAATAAGTTGCTTGAGGAAAGTAAACAACTCCCGAGTTTGCCCGGGGTCTATCAAATGATCGACGCCCAAGGAGTGACTATTTATGTGGGGAAAGCACGGATATTGAAGAAGAGAGTAGCAAGTTACTTCAGTAAAACCGACTCTCACCCTCCGAAAGTGTCAGCGATGGTGAAAGTGACCGACCATTTTATTATTACTGTGACTAAGAACGAAACGGAAGCGTTGATTTTAGAAAGCAATTTGATCAAGGACTTACGACCGAGGTACAACGTTCTTCTGAGAGACGATAAGAGCTATCCATATATTTACGCAGATTCTAAACATCCATTTCCTAGACTAAAATTTCATCGTGGAAAAAAGAATAAGTATGGTAGATATTTTGGGCCTTTCCCTAATGTAACTGCGGTGAGAGAGACTTTAAGTTTGTTACAGAAATTATTTTTAATTAGACAGTGTGATGATTCATTTTTTAGAAACCGTAGTCGGCCTTGCTTACAACATCAGATCAAGCGATGTTCTGCACCGTGTGTCGGTTTGATATCCAGTGAAGATTATAAAGCCGATGTTAGTCATGCAAGTCTGTTCTTGGAAGGGAAAAGTGACGATGTCATTGAGTTACTGAAAGGAGGAATGAATTCTGCGGCAACTAAGCTAGACTATGAGCGGGCCGCACAGTTTAGGGATCAAATCGAAGCCTTACGTACTTTGCAAATTGAACAGAATATTGAGGGCAGTGATGGTGATCTTGATGTCATTGCGTCGGCTGTTAAAAATGGGGTGGCTTGTGTACAAGTTTTTTTTATTCGCCATGGTAGAGTTCTTGGTAACAAGGCGTTTTATCCCACTAATGCATCAGAGATTGCGCCAAAAGAAGTACTACAAGCATTTTTACCTCAATTTTATTTAGGGGGAAGCTCGGATAAAGATGTGCCAAAAACAATTGTTATTAGTCATGATATAGAAGAGGGTGATTGGTTGCAGAATTCGTTTACTGAGCATTTTGGTTTTCGTGTTCGGATCCAAAGTAATGTCCGGACGGAAAAAGCTAAGTGGCTAACGATGGCCCAAGATAATGCGATGGTGTCTGTCGAACAAAAGTTAGCTAGAAAAGCAGATCAGACAACTAGAATGGAGTCTTTATCATCTCTTTTAGGTTTCTTACAATCTATACAGAGACTAGAATGCTTTGATGTTTCCCATCTCAGTGGAGAATCTACGGTAGCCTCCTGTGTTGTGTTTGATGCGACTGGTCCTCGCAAATCTGATTATCGGAAATTCAACATAAAAAATGCCGCGCCTGGTGATGATTACGGAGCTATGCACGAAGCACTGAAAAGGCGTTACACCCGATTGGTCAAAGAAGATCGAGCTATGCCGGAAGTCCTAGTAGTGGACGGAGGTAAGGGACAAGTTACACAAGCAGAGAATGTGCTAAAGTCATTAGAAATCAAAACTATTTTAGTTGTTGGAATCGCGAAGGGGCCGTCAAGAAAACCTGGATTAGAGACGTTAGTGATGACTGACCGCTCCAAAGTGAAGCGATTGGATACTGACTCTCCTGCTTTGCAGTTATTACAGTATATTAGAGATGAGGCACATCGATTTGCGATTGAGGCTCATAGACTAGCCAGATCTAAACAGAGAAAGAAATCGCCCTTAGAATCTGTTGACGGAATAGGCGCTAAAAAGAGGCATCAATTGATACAACATTTTGGAGGGATACACGG
>CAJWTO010000131.1 GCA_913047675.1 uncultured Pseudomonadota bacterium
AAACTCACTTTGACTCGAAAGCGCGACACTGCCTCCAAGCTGCCGAGCCATCGTCTGCATTCCATAGCAAATACCGAAAATGGGTATTTCCAAACCAAAAATAAAATCTGGCGCCTTAAATTCTTCCGAAGTATTAACAGATTCAGGTCCTCCGCTTAAAATAATTCCCGAGGGTTTAAAGCCCTGAACAAATTCATGGCTAATCTCGTATGACACAATTTCGCAGTAAACTTGCGCTTCTCTAACCCTACGACCGATCAACTGGGTATACTGCGAGCCAAAATCCAGTATGAGTATTCGACTGCTATAAAGATCTCTCTCACTGGTCGCTATTTGCACCATTAAATATTTGTCTCGTCTTAATATATCTTTTAATCTAGCCTATAGTTTGGAGCTTCTTTTGTGATTTGAACATCGTGAGCATGACTCTCCCGCATGCCCGCAGCCGTCACCCGCAAGAACTCTGGCTTTGTTCTGAACTCGCTCATATCCCCGCAACCTGTGTATCCCATTGCAGCCCTAATGCCACCCAACATTTGGTGGATAATTGCGCTCATCGGCCCCTTGTAAGGAACTCTGCCCTCGATACCCTCAGGAACTAATTTTTCAATCTCACTACTTTCCTGAAAATACCGATCTGACGAACTATATCGTTGCGTCATCGCTCCCATAGAACCCATTCCACGATAAGACTTATAACTTCGCCCTTGAAACAATTCGACCTCACCGGGCGCCTCTTCAGTGCCTGCAAAAAGAGAACCGATCATTACACTATTAGCACCTGTCGCTAGTACTTTTGCAATATCACCAGAATAGCGGATCCCTCCATCCGAAATAACAGGAATATTTGACTTCTTTAAGGCTTCAGTGACATTTGCTACCGCAGTAATTTGAGGCACGCCTATACCGGTCACTATTCTAGTTGTACATATTGATCCCGGTCCAATCCCTACTTTCACTCCATCAACGCCAGCCTCGGCTAGAGCTATCGCGCCGTCTCCTGTCGCCACATTCCCCGCAATAACCTGTGTATCAGAATAATTTTTCTTTAGCCATCTAACAGCTTCTATTACACCCGCAGAGTGCCCGTGCGCTGTATCAATAACAATAACGTCAACACCAGCCTCAATCAAAAGATCTACTCGCTCGTAAGCAGCCTCACCGACTCCTACAGCTCCACCAACTCTCAATTGCTCGTCATCGTCTTTACAAGCGTTCGGGTACTCGTCTGACTTCTGGATATCTTTTACAGTGATCAATCCTCGTAATTCGAAGCTGTCATTTACAACTAATAGTTTTTCTATCCGATGCTCGTGTAATAAACCTATGATCACGTCTTTCGAGGCATTTTCATTCACGGTTACTAACTTGTCTTGTGGAGTCATAATTTCGCTGACCGGGGAGTCGAAACGACTCTCAAAACGTAAATCGCGACTAGTCACAATCCCCACCAACTTACCTTCCGACACGACCGGTACCCCGGAGATACCATTACTAGTTGTAAGATCCAAAACATCTTTAATACTAGTATTAGGAGTAGTTATTATCGGGTCTCGAATTACACCACTTTCAAACTTTTTAACGGATCGAACCTGTGCAGCTTGCTCTAAAGGACTCATATTCTTATGTATAACACCTAAACCACCGGCCTGTGCTAAAGCTATCGCGAGCGCAGATTCTGTCACAGTATCCATAGCCGCCGATACAAGGGGTATATTAAGTTCTATACCTCGAGTAAGACGAGTGCTTAAATTGGCCTCATGGGGTAATATTTTAGAATAACCAGGGATAAGTAAGACATCATCAAAGGTAAGACCATCTTCAATAATTCGCATAATCTTAGTGATTTCCTAGTATTTCGGTTTTCTAGTATAAATTTTCACAGGTAATTGGTAAATGACTTTTCGTAATAATGACCTTTCGGACGTGGAATCTACGCGAACGATATTCTCAGTCTCGAAATTAAATGAAAAAGTACAACTTACCTTAGAACGAGTAATAGGCTCTGTTTGGGTGGAAGGTGAAATTTCTAACTTTATCCGTGCTCAGTCTGGTCATTCTTACTTTTCTCTCAAAGACGACACTAGTCAATTACGCTGTGCAATGTTTAGAGCGCAGTCAAAAAAACTTAAATTCGTTCCCACAAATGGAGATAAGGTAGTCGCTTATGGAAGAGTCGGACTGTACACTGCCCGCGGCGAATATCAGTTAATTATTGATACTCTGGAACCACTTGGTAGCGGAGCTCTACAACTACGCTTTGATAAATTAAAGGAAAAGCTATTTAGGGAAGGCCTATTTGATGTGGATAAAAAACGTGACTTCCCAAAATGGCCTAAATCAATAGGCTTGGTAACCTCTCCATCCGGTGCCGCAATTCGAGATATATTGGCAGTCCTCGAGAGACGCTGCCCCACCATACCAGTTATAATTTATCCGACATTGGTGCAAGGACCGTCTGCCTCAGCAAATATTGTGAATGCTGTTGAAATTGCAAACCAACGCATGGACTGCGATGTACTTATTATCTCTAGAGGAGGTGGTTCTCTGGAAGATCTCTGGGCTTTTAATGAGGAACTTGTCGCCAATGCCATCTTTAATTCTGATATCCCAATAGTCAGTGGAGTTGGGCACGAGAAAGATATCACAATTTGCGACTTAGTAGCAGATACCAGGGCCGCTACCCCATCGGCTGCTGCCGAAATAATTTCTCCCGACCTATCGCAATGGTCCAAAGACCTCTACCGTTTATATAATACCCTCAATACGAACTTAGACAAAATTATCAAAGATAAGAAAAACCTGTTGGGACAACTAAACAGAAGTCTAATTTCCCCTAAGCGAAAAGTGGAAATGGATAACCAAAAACTAGATGACCTCGCTTCCAGACTCGCAAATCATGTAGAGCAAAAGATTTCACTGTCTAATGAGACCTTGAATCGCTTCCTGAGTCGGATCAACAGTAGGCTATTTCGACGACAGATTGACCACCGCAAAAATTTAGTCTCCGCATACAGAAAAAACCTTAACGGATTAATCAAAACTCTGTTCAAAGAAGCAAAGTTCTCTTTATCAAAAAATCAAGAAATTCTCTCCGCACTAGGCCCTCTAGCCACATTGCAACGTGGTTACGCTATAGTCACCGATGAAAAGGGCAGGATTATCCGAAAAAGCTCAAAAAAATTAATTGGGCAATCCATTAAAACACAATTAAACCAGGGCACACTTAACAGTAAAGTTATTGCTACTAATCTGGATAAAGACAAATGAATTTTCGGCTAAAGAAAGCGCTAATTCACTTGTTTCCCAGAGGCTTGAAGATCTGCATGATAAGAGGAACGTACT
>CAJWTO010000132.1 GCA_913047675.1 uncultured Pseudomonadota bacterium
GCAGCATTTTAATTTTACTCGCATCTGTATCTATGCAGGTCACTTTTACTCCGATTTCAGCAAAGCATGTTCCAGACACTAATCCGACATATCCCGCACCAATAACTGCAATATTCATACTCTTTTCCAATTACTTGAAGCCAGCCATTCAATTTAATTCAAAAATTGAGTTAGACTAATTAATGATATAACCGCAATAATTTTAATAAACTCAAAAAATTTACAACCTACTTCTAGCCTCAGATCATTTTTAAAGTCGCCAAAGGCATATACGTTATATACAATTTTATCATCGATTTATGAAGTACATGTTAATATATAGTCCGAACATAACCTTGGAGAAATATAATGGCGCAACAGGACTCGGATGAAATAGATGCTCTCAAAATTGATACTACTGCCCTCTACCGTGAAGAGTCGATCACAGACACGCGGTCAGCTACGATAAAAAGATTAACTCCTGTCGATGTCGAGGGCAATGATGATAGCTCTCGCGCTATGCTATTTATCGGCGATACCACCTTAATGACCCAAATGGGTCCTATTCCCGTGCAATTTCCGATTGAGGCGACAGATCTAAAGTCAGCTTTCGAGTTATTCCCAGATGGTGTCAAAGAGGCAGTGCAAAAATTGCAGGAAAGAGCCCAAGAGATGGCAAGAGAAGAGTCTCAAAGGATCGTTGTGCCTGGTCAAGGGGGCCAAGGAGGCAGTCCGATGGGTGGAGGAATGCCTGGGCTGTCACGTTAATTTTGTGCTTTAGAAAGATGTAAACAGCGATATGCGTAATAGTCTTGAGGTAAAGAGCCTCTCGGTGGAACGGAGTAATCGGGGAATAATTAAGGATTTATCGCTCAGTTTGACCGAGGGACATCTAGTCCATTTAAAAGGCGCGAACGGAAGTGGAAAAACTACCCTTTTGCGAGCGCTAGCTGGACTTATTGGTCCTGCCCAGGGGGGAATATTTTGGAACGAGAAAAACATCAGTGAAAGCCTGTTTTCCCAATCTAGGTTGAACTATGTAAGCCATAGTTTAGGCTTAGCGGATGAATTGACAACTTTCGAAAATCTCTCTTTTCTGAGATCAATCTCAAGGAAAGCGTTAAACAAAACAGTGGAAGCAAGTCTAGAAACAATGAACCTAAAAAGTTTGAAAGATTGTCGAGTAGCTATTCTCTCGGCCGGACAAAAACAGCGCGCGAGCTTAGCCCAATTACTAATGTTTAGTTGTCCCCTGTGGCTGCTAGATGAGCCGTTTAATTCCCTCGATGCCGAATCGTGTAATGTCATAGAGTCGTTAATCGACGACCACGTGAGTAATGGTGGCATTGCAATCGTTGCGAGTCATCAAAAATTTCAGTCTTCGACAGTGCAACAAGTGGTAGAACTCCAGTGAGAACTGATAGGAGCAACTGGAACACTCTCTTTATATTGGTCCGCCGAGATGTCCTGAAGACCTGGCGTGAGAGTGCAGACCTACTTTATCCCATTATGTTTTTTGTTCTAGTGACAATACTCTTTCCATTCGCGTTGTCTCCAGAAACGCTCGTTCTTCGATCTTTCGCTGGCGGATTACTCTGGATCGCCGCACTTCTAGCTATGAGTGTATCGCTGGAAAACTTGTTTAAAACAGACTATTCAAGCGGTGCGCTTGAGGCTATTGTGCTGTCTGGCGTCTCCTTATTGCTGGTAGGTTTAGCGAAGGCAATAGCTAACTGGGTGCTTTCAGGACTACCAATAATTATTTTGGCTATCCCTTTAGCTCTAAGTCTCGGTATAGATACGTTCTCCCTATCAATTTTATTATTGAGCCTCACGTTAGGGAGCGCGACCATCAGCCTAATCGGCACATCAATCGGCGCACTATCTGTCGGCTTGAGGTCTGCTGGGATGCTTGTCATTGTGCTAGCCTTGCCGTTTTTTATCCCGATACTAATCTTCGGGGCTGTAGCCACTTCCAATAGTCAGACTGGCTTGATCCCAGAGGCTGAACTGTATTTTCTGGCCGGACTTCTGGTACTAACCGTGACTCTCACACCATGGGCAACTGCCTCGGCTATTAGGACACGCCTAGGCTAATGTTCAAATTTTTCTACCATTATTCATCGCTTCGGAACTTCTATTTCTTTTCCGAAAAATTAATGCCATTTCTGATCACAATCTTTCTTGGTCTCATAATATACAGTCTCTATGGCGCACTAATTTCGGCACCGGCTGACTACCAGCAAGGCGATAGCTTTAGGATTATATACGTGCATGTTCCGAGCGCGTGGATGTCCCTTCTTGTTTATATGGCAATGGGACTATCTGCCGTGTCAGTTCTAGTCTGGAGAGTCAAATTAGCTGAAATAACTCTAAGCGCAATCGCTCCAATAGGGGCTACATTTACCCTAGCCGCCCTAGTTACGGGCTCTATCTGGGGTAAGCCAATGTGGGGCACTTGGTGGGAATGGGACGCACGCCTTACGTCAGAGCTCGTACTTCTCTTCCTTTACTTAGGAGTAATTGCCTTACTAAGAGCTATAGATGATAGAAGAACTGGAGCTCGATCGGCCTCCATTTTGTGCCTAATTGGAATTGTCAATATCCCTATAGTGCATTACTCCGTAGAGTGGTGGAATACGCTACATCAGGGTCCCACCGTATCAAAGTTTGACTCCCCTTCAATTCATATAGACATGTTGATCCCTCTCCTAACCATGACCGTAGCATTTATGTTGTATTTTATAATAATTAGCCTGTACCGCATCCGTTCAGCCATTCTCGTATATGATAAAGAGACACAATGGGTTAAAGATCTGATCACAAGTAGCAAAAGGGAGCAAATCTAAATCATGGCCGCATTTCTTTCGATGGGTGGATATGCTGCTTACGTCTGGTCGTCATACGCCATTACTTTTGGCATCATGATTTTGTTGTATGTGCACACTAAGCGCCAAGGAGAAAAACACCTCCGCTGGCTGCGCCGGCATATAGTCACTCGGGATAACGAAAAATGATGCATCCTTTGAGAAAAAAAAGAATGCAGTTAATTTGTTTAGGCATACTGGGGATCGGTGTTGCTTTGGCACTTATCCTCACGGCGTTTGAAAAAAATCTCATGTACTTCTATAGCCCAAGTGAAATACATGCGGGGGACGCACCCGCTAAACGTCCATTCAGGATAGGTGGAATGGTGGTAGAAGGTAGCGTTGTACGACAAGCAGAATCTCTGGGGGTATGGTTTAACCTTACAGATACGGCGAATGAACAAATGGTTTACTTTGAGGGAATACTTCC
>CAJWTO010000133.1 GCA_913047675.1 uncultured Pseudomonadota bacterium
CTGAGATGTATCGTGAATCGTTTCAGGGATCAGCTCCCTATGAGCCACGTTGTAGCTTCTCAATTTATCCGTGACGATCTTCCAGGGCTCACCTCGATGTTTGTTCATTAGCCTCTTAAAGAAGCGCTTTGCGGCCTTTCCATCGCGTCTCTTCTGCAGGAATACATCAACCACTTCACAGTCTTGATCCATGGCTCGCCATAAATAATGCCGCTTGCCCTGGATCTTCACAAAGACTTCATCAATGAAGAATGTATCACCATAGCCTTGATGCTTTCGCCTTAACCTTCGCGCAAATTGAGGCCCGAACTTGTTGCACCATAAGCGTATCGCTTCATAGCTGACTGTGATGCCCCGCTCTGCGAGCAAGTCCTCTAAGTCACGATGGCTGAGATTGAATCTGTGGTAGAGCCAAACTGCATATTGGATGATTTCGGGCGGGAATCTGTGACGCTGGTACGCTTTCGATTGAGTCATACGCCAGACCCCGACAGATTGAGTGTTAACTTGTCAGTAACGGACGAATTGCTTGCAGCGCACTTTATTAGTGCGATTTTCTCTTTTTCGCACCAACAAGGAGCGAACTGCAGCCCCGACCGCGCCGTAACTGGCTCGCGCTTAATTGGCTCGATAATTGCTCCGCATAGACTACGGTGCGAGTTCTTTAAAGAATGCATGGTCACGATTTTTATAAGATCTGGTGCAAAACGGTAACCAAATAATTGCTCTCCCATCATATTTACACTGTTAGCGCCTAAACGCGCCGCTGTTGTGATCATATCTTGCGTGACTCAACCAACGTCACCTGTGTCAAGGCCGCGTCATCTAGTGACACGGTTCTGTAAAAATTTAAAGCTAAGCTTCGGCTTTAAACACAGTAATGTCGCGCCGTTTCAATCAATGGTTTTTCTTGGAGAAAATAATGAAATATTTAGCAGGGTTAATACTCGTAGCTATAGCTACAACAACCGTGTTCGCAGATCATCACGCACTGAACTTGGAGGCGAGACAGCCGCGCGCAGAGTTGGATATTACCACTATCCAAATTGGCGAAGACTTAAGCATTGTCTCAGCCGAGGGTGCGACTGGTGAGTATGGTCGGGTATATGTTACCTATAGCCTAACGTACAACAGGGATGGTTCTGGTGGTTCGTTTACTATGCAAGGCCGAGGCTACGTTGATGCTGATACCGTCTTCTCAGGATCCGGTGCAGGCATGTGGAGT
The DNA here is from genome assembly GCA_913047675.1 of uncultured Pseudomonadota bacterium. GTDB lineage: Bacteria > Pseudomonadota > Gammaproteobacteria > UBA4457. Next base: position 1,226 of record CAJWTO010000133.1, read on the forward strand.
AGGGACGGACACCTAATCAGAATGAGCCAAGTAACATCAATTTCAGATGGAACACAAAATCTTGATATTATTGTCATAGACCCCCTTAACCGCACGCTCACCGTCGATGTTTATGCGTTACAGGATTAGCGCCTAACTTTGTAGGCGTTTCATTTTCTTATTGTGGACTGCCGCTAGCCTGAGATAGATTTCAGAGAGTGTAGCGTTCTCGCGTTGACTAAACCTTTTGATACGTTTGGAGTTGCAAGTGAATAAATATATTTTTCTAGTGCTTAGTTGTTTTCTATGTAATGCCACACAAGCGGCTGTATACATGATTGATTTCGAGTGCGATCAAGAAGCATATGAAGTTTTCGCCACCATGTCCTTAGCTGAATTAGACGGACAATTCCTCGATGGTTCTCGCAAGCTCGCTAGGTATCACGACTTAACGACTGGAAGTGGGATAGTTTTGGTAGAAGCTGATGACCCCGTCCTCGTCATCGAGTTCGCGAATGGATGGAGCGAATTGTGTGAATCTAAAATCACCCCTGTGGTGGAGGATGCAGAGGCATTGGCTATATTAACCAGATAATCTGAGGCTAGCGCATCGGGTGAGTTATAGAATCACGATGCTCGCACTTTTTTGAAAATACAGCAGATTAAAAACCATGTAAGTATTGGAAGTTCAGAGTAGCTTCAATCAACATCAACATAATCCTTAATCTGGGAATAATACTGATGTTGTGATCAAGTCGTATTGACGAACAAGTTCAGCGGGCTTTCGACTCGGTCGACTATAAAAACCTCTCAATGAAATGTTAGGAGCACAAAATGAGGAAAACCATAGCAACGCTAGGCTTGACCATGATTTGCCAATTCGCAGTAGCCGGGCCCATTGTCGAAATTTATGAGTGTGAGCTTAATGAAGGTAAAACACTGGCCGACTTGTCAGAAATGATGTCGACGTTCACGGAGTATCTGCGTGAGGCTGGCTTAGAGGATAGTTATACCGCGCACGCAGGATTCCAGCAGATTCCTATCAAAACCAACTCGGTGAATTGGATTGGGATTGCGCCAACGGCAGAGGATTACGGTAAAACATTAGAATGGTTCACCTCAACACCAGAGGGCGGAGCATTCGGTGAGTTATACCAGTCCGTTTACTCTTGCGATAATTCATTTGCAACGTTTATAACTGCGTCCTCGGGCGAGTAATCACCATTTACAAGGAGAAACAAAGTGTCATTAAGCTCTATTTTGAAACTGAAATCTGAACAGCTCTCTCTCCAGGGAGAGTTGACTTCTGTCGTTCTGGCAGATTCCGGAGGGACAATCACTGCAAAAGGAGATGCAACTTTATACGGCGCAGTTTTTCTTACGTACAACCTTAGTCCTAATCCAAAGGTGCCCGGTCAAGGAGTTATGAAAGGGAATGCATCGGCTATCGACGATGATGGTGAATTGAATACCGCCTCTTTGAGTGGCGTCTACGATAGGAGCGGACACGAAATGAAGATTTATTGCGTAGACGATATATCCGACGGAAATATAAATGTTGCTTTGGTCACAATAAATTTTAAGACTAGCAAAGTGGAAGTTGTGTGGTCACAATTGGACCGTTGATTTTCAAATGGGAATCATGTTGACACACAGTGTATAGCTATGAATGATCTTTAACATAAGCCCTCCTTGTGAGGGCTTTTGTATGTGGAAGATTCAAGCCGGAAGATAGATATGTCTAACCACACAACTCTCCGTGGACGCGTGACATGCCCCCTGTATAATGCATTATCCAAACGAACTCGGCAAAAGTGTAAAGCTCCTGCGGTCAGCGGAAAGAATAAGTGTCGACTCCATGTGGGCAGGAGCACGGGACCTAAAACAGAGTCCCGCGGTTTCAGCGGCGAATTGAAAGGAAGGGGTGTAACTTTTTGATTTAAATGGCGGGCCCACCTGGGTTCGAGCCGGGGACCGACCGATTATGAGTCCCTCTCTGACCAATCTA
>CAJWTO010000134.1 GCA_913047675.1 uncultured Pseudomonadota bacterium
GTAACCCTCTGCTTAGAAGGCAGATGCTCTATCCAGTTGAGCTACGGAGCCACGGATCGGAAAATACGACGCAAACTCTCAGAAAACAAGAGCTTTCGCAAAATAAGTCACTGATAAATAACGATTTAAGGAGCAAACGAAATAATACATTATAATCAACTACATACGATGCCAAGAGTTCTCCTGCTAAATGAAGTTAGGTAATTCTTGAGTTGTTTTTTTGAATTTTTTTTACCCTATTAAGACACCACAATGCAGCGCCTGCCTTCCACTGCACCGCCACCCATTAGACTTGTATCCCCCACAAAGCTGCCGGGTAGGATTAGAGATAGCTTTTCCTTTTTAGTAGGTTTACCTCCTTAATTTTCGCCTGTATTTCTAAATTCGTGAGTAGATGGACCTAGATAGTTTCCCAGAAATTATTTCTCATCTTTTCTTATTCATTTTAATATAAAGTTTAAAATTTTTATAGACATAATGCGGATCCATAATCATTCTGCCATTAGTTTAATTTTACTCGGGGATTGCACTTGAAAAAATTACTCATGAACTCTTTTCTCACTTTGATCACGAGTGCAATAGTCCTTTCTAATCCCTTATTGTCAGATACCAAAACCGAGTTTAAAGACTGCCCCGAATGCCCTGTAATGTTGGAGATACCAGCTGGAGATTTCTTAATGGGGAGCCCAGAGACGGAAGAGCGCCGTTTTGATAATGAAGGGCCACGCCACAAAGTCACAATAGTAAATAGTTTCGCGGTTGGTAAATATGAAGTCACATTTGATGAGTGGGACGCTTGTTATGAGTCCGGTGGTTGCCGTCACCTTCCAGAGGATAAGTCATGGGGAAGAGGAAGACATCCGGCAATTAATATCACTTGGAATGACACACAGGAATATATAGCTTGGCTATCTAAAAAAACCGGTCAATCGTATCGGCTTCTCAGTGAAGCTGAATGGGAATATGTCGTTAGAGCAGGTACTTCAACACCTTTTTATGTGGGTGAGCAGATTACAAGCTCCGATGCGAATGCCAATTTCCGAGGTTACAGCAGATATAATGGCTCTCCGCGAGGTCCTTACCTGAAACACACGCTCCCAGTTGGAAACTTTGATGCCAATAAATTTAAGCTTTATGATCTTCATGGTAACGTGGCGGAGTGGGTACAAGACTGTTACAACGAAAATTATGAGAACGCACCGACAGATGGAACTGCCTGGATGATTGGTGACTGCTCGCATCGAGTTGTTCGAGGAGGATCATGGCTTTTTGTTCCTGAATTCCACCGTTCATCATACCGGGATCGATTTTGGAGAGGTAGTCGTTACGATTATGTAGGCTTTCGCATTGCTAGATCTCTATAGGTCAAGATGTAACACATCAATATTATGTTAATCAATTTGATAATGCGCCACTGCGGCCTCGTCCCAGTCAAGACCAAGACCCGGACGGTCTGGGATTTGAAGTTCGCCTTCAACCACCTGATAGGGTTCTTCCAAAATAGCCTCGGCCCAATCTTGCCATCCCAACAAATGAGCTGTGCGGGTCACACGCATCACATGGGCGGCAACCTCAGGATAAAGATGTGTCGACATTGGGATGTTTGCTGCTGCGGCTAACCCAGCGGCCTGCATCCAACCCGTGACTCCACCAATACGCATGAAATCCGGCATCACAAGATCGCAGGCTTTGGCCTCAAGAGCTTTGTTCATATCGCGTGGTCCATAAAAATTCTCTCCGATTTGCAGTGGTGTTTTCAATTCACTAGCAAGTTTGGCATAGCCCGCAAAATCATCATAGATTACTGGCTCCTCTATCCACAATAGACCCAAATTATCAATCGCATGGCACCGGCATAAGGCTTCGGCCATATCCATGCCTTGGTTAAAATCTACCATAAGGTCAATATTATCACCCACAGCGTCTCGTAATGCCTGAGCGGTCGCTAAATCATCCGACAGTTGGTCACGTCCCATACGAAATTTCAGGGTTTTAAAATCACCTTCGTCTATCAGTTCCAGCGCCTCGGTAGCGACTTCCCCGGGCGACCGAAGCCATAATGCGTTACTGTTTTAGGATACAACCGGTCCAACCGAACCGCCGAGCAGCGAGCACAAAGGCAAATTAGCGGCACGCGCTGAACAATCCCAAGCCACCATGTCAAGGCCTGACGCTGCAATCATCGACAAGCCCTCATAGCCGACAAAATGTAGGCTATTTTGAGCGGCTTGAAAAAACTCTACCGGTGCCACTTGCTGACCTTTCAACATCTTACCCATATCATGCAACGCTGGCACTAAATAATTCATTGATTTTGGTATATATGGTTCGAGATAGGCACGTCCGCAAACTCCCTCTTCTGTCTCTAAATCAATCAATATGACTGGCCAGGACTCAATTGTCGCGATGCGCGCCACGACTGGACGTTTTAGCGGCAACATTAGCGGGCGGGCGTTAAGCGATTTAAGAGTCAGTTTAGGGAAGGTCATTTGACGCCTCTAATTTTAAAAATGGAGATAGGATAACCAGACCACGCTGAAAGTCCTACGACAAGAAAAAAGTAAACTAATAGGGGACTTTATATGGGTGACCAAATCACAGGCTCTAATGCTAATATTAATCCTAGAGATCGCAGTGAAATAACCAACGAAGGGGAAAATTGACCAGTGGTGCAATCACATTAGAAAAAGTTTTATAATCCCGAATTTCTGCTCATGTCTATAAATATTCAGCAATAATATGCAAAATTTTCTATCAGTAGATTTATATGCCACCTATGAATGCTCCATCGGACACTAATTTATCTTGCAAAGCTTTTACGCCTATTTTCGTTGGCGTTACGCCCTTTTTTCTGGCTAATTCGGCTGCCGTCCCAACAGCTTGTCCCATCGCGAAACACGGACCACTAACGCGAAGCGATGCTTGACCTTCGGGCGTCGTCGAGGCACATCGCCCTGCCACCAATAAGTTGTCTACCCCTTTAGGTAAGGTGGTGCCATAGGGGATCTGGTGATAACCACGTCCACCTAAAAAGGTCCACTTTGCAGACCCTTTTAAATGCTGCT
>CAJWTO010000135.1 GCA_913047675.1 uncultured Pseudomonadota bacterium
GCGAAGTTTGGTTGCTTGAGGTTTGAGAGTATTTTCATTGGGGGAGGGACGCCGAGTCTTTTTTCTGGCAAGTCTATCAGACGTTTATTGGGTGGTATAAGAGATCGAGTAGAACTTAAAGAAAGCGGTGAGATCACGCTTGAGGCAAATCCTGGAAGTGCGGACGCAGGTCGATTTGAAGATTATATCAAAGCCGGAGTTAACCGTATTTCTATAGGAGTACAGAGTTTTAATAATCGCCTTTTAAAGGCCATTGGTCGAAAGCACTCTGCTGAAGAAGCTGAAAATGCGATCCGCATCGCTAAATCTGTTGGGTTTTTTAACTTCAATATAGATTTGATGTTCGGATTACCGGGAGCTCAGAAAGGAGATGCTATCTCAGACTTAGAACATTCGATAGAGTTTGATCCAATGCATATCTCATGGTACCAACTCACGTTGGAGGAGAAAACTGCATTTGCCCGAAGTCCTCCCGACCTACCTGCGCATAACGATGTATACGAAGAATTTGAAATTGGTCAAAGTATTTTGCAGAGAAACGGATTTGTTCAATATGAAGTTTCTGCTTATGCGCGAAACATGATCAAATCATTACATAATATGAATTACTGGGAGTTTGGAGATTATCTAGGCATCGGAGCTGGAGCGCATGGAAAAATTAGTTCAGGCTCAAGGATAGTTAGGACAGAAAAAATATCTAAGCCGGAAAGTTACATGCGAGCTATTGAATTCAATGGTAAAGCTGGAGTCGAATCGGAAATCGACCCTTCACTCATGGCCGGGGAGTACATGCTAAATGCCCTAAGGTTAAAGGACGGCTTCTCGCTAAACGACTACCTAGTAAAAACATATAATACCAACCTAGGTAGACAGTTTGAGCAGAATATAGAATTGGCCTGCAATAAAGGACTACTCTCAAGAGAGGGCGATTGGGTAAAGCCTACCCGATTAGGCTATCGCTTTTTGAATGACCTACAGGTTATTTTTATTTAACTTACCCAGCTATGAAAGGATTTCCATACCTCTCAGACCAGGTCATCTCAGATACAGGCACTCTCTGCAATTTTGACGGAAATGGTTTTTCTGGCCACCCTACAGTTACCATCGCAGCTGTTGAGACGTCGTCAGGAATGTCTAATAGACTTTTAATCTCTGGTTCCACATGACACAGTAATGTCGTGAGCGCGGTGCCTAACCCAATGTCACGCGCTGCTAAGAGCATATTTTGTACTGCAGGATATATCGAAGCTCCACCGACAATGCTCAGCCTGTCCAGCTCAGTGTCAGTTGCATGGCAGTCAGCTAGCCGGGCACATACGATTAAGAAGACAGGGATCTCGGCCAAGTGCCGTGCGAAGTGATCTGCGGCACTGACTATTCGCTTGTCTTTAGTGCCTAGTTTTACCATTCCCTCATTTATTGCTTGTGTGTAGGTGTTCCAAAATGGCAAGTACAACGCTTGCATTTTTTCTTTTACAGTTTTATCGCGGACAACTACGAAGCTCACTGGTTGGCGATTACCACCACTAGGGCCAAATCTTGCAGCTGAGACTATTTTTTCTATATGCTCGTCACTTACATCTTCGTTGCGATAGAATCTGCAAGTATTATTTGTTTGTATGATCTCAGTTAGGTTCATTTTCTCCCCTTATCGAAATACAAGATTTTATAGTATGTATATAACTGCTAGAAGTCCCGTGATCGACATTGTTACAGTGTACGGGAAAGCCATTATTACCATGCGACCATAGGATAATCTGATAAGCGGTGCTAAGGCTGAAGTTAGTAAAAACAAAAACGCAGCTTGTCCATTAGGAGTCGCTACACTTGGGATATTAGTACCAGTATTAATAGCGACAGCCAGTAGATCAAACTGGTCTCTAGTGATCTTGCCAGCTTCGAAGGCCTCAAAAACCTCTTTTATATATACCGTGGCGACGAAAACGTTATCACTTATCATCGATAAAAAACCATTCGCTAGATAAAAAGCGGATGTTTGGGTAGTACCTTCAAGTGTAAGCACCCACGTGATAACTGGTGAAAAAAGGTGTTGCTCGTGAATGACTGCGACTATCGCGAAGAATACTACTAATAAAGATGTAAAAGGGAGTGCTTCTTCGAAGGCATGTCCAATTCTATGTTCCTCAGTCACGCCATTAAAAGCTGTTGCAAGTACGATAACTGCTAGGCCGATCACCCCGACTTCGGCTAAGTGCAGACCTAATGCTATACACAGAAATCCGGCTGCTATTCCTTGTACCCATAGCTGAGCGATATCTTGTTTAGTTCGCTGCTCTGTTTGATGATCATCAAAATCCTGAAGGACGTTTTTCACAGCATCAGGAAGTTCGGCTCCAAAACCAAAAGTTTTAGTTTTCTCCAACATGATGCAGGTCAGAAGGCCCACAACAAGAACAGGCATTGAGACAGGCGCAACTTTCAGGAAGAATTCTACGAATTCCCAGCCCGCAATTTGCGCGATGAGTAAATTCTGCGGTTCTCCAACTAGAGTGCAAACTCCACCGAGAGCAGTTCCTATCGCTGCGTGCATCATTAAACCGCACAAAAAAGATCGGAAATTTTCTAAGTCCTCTTCATGGATTGTCTTGATCTCAGTATCAGCCGAAGCGTCGTGCTCATCATGATATTTCTTTCCAGAAGCAATTTTGTGGTAAACCATATAAAATCCGTGTGCGACGCTGATCACTACTGCGGTAACGGTTAGGGCATCTAAGAAGGCTGAAAGGACAGCAGCAACTAAGCAAAATAAGAATGATAGTGTTGTTTTAGATTTCACGTTTAGAAGGATTTTAGTGAAGGAGAAAAGAAGTAATTCCTTCAAAAAGTAGATCCCGGCTACCATAAACATTAGCAGCATAATCACAGCAAAATTTGCTACCGTCTCCTGGTAGACTGCTTCTGGAGAAGCTAAGCCGATAGCGATGGCCTCAATGGCAAGCAAGCCACCTGGTTGCAGAGGATAGCATTTAAGAGCCATTGCCAGACAAAATATAAATTCAAGTATTAATATCCAGCCTGCAA
>CAJWTO010000136.1 GCA_913047675.1 uncultured Pseudomonadota bacterium
CTAGTTAAAACAGCATTATTTGCTTCAGACGCAAATTGGGGGCGTATACTAGCTGCAGTAGGACGATCGATTGAGCCCACGACTCGATTAGAGGATGTTAATATTAATGTTTCTGGGTTGCCGCTTGTGAAAAATGGACAGCCTGTGGTATCAAAAAACAGCGATGCTATCGATCAGGCTTTTGCGCAGAGCGAGATAGAGTTTTCTATTTATCTAAATGATGGCACTTTGAGCACTTCGGTCTGGACATGTGATTACTCCTACGAATATATACGTATAAACGCCGAGTATCGTACGTAGAAATTTTTGCGGTTTCTACTTAATCTTAGTTTGCTGAAGTAGCTAGAGTTAGTCAGAGAGGACGCGTTTTGCGAAGATTAGTTTCCGCAGTCATAGGTATAGTTCGGGGCTCTTTCCGAGATATTTTACTCAGCAAACGAAAACCTGAGGCTATTGAATCGGGCCTCTGGGAGTTTCCTGGTGGAAAAATCGAGTCTGGAGAATTGCCCTTGGAGGCGCTTACCAGAGAGTTACATGAAGAAGTCGGCGTGATACCCTCGGTAGCAGTACCAACTTTCAACTATAGCTATGCACACAAACACTATGATTTAAATATTTTTGTTTATGACGTACTAAAATGGACTGGGAATGTACGGTCTCGAGAAGGACAAGAGATTCGTTGGATTAATAGCTCTGAACTAAAAAATTACGATATGCCCGTGCCTAACAAGCCGATAAAGATGGCGACAATACTTCCCCATCACTCACTGGTCACGGCACCTTTTGTAGGTGACGAAGAGGCGTACCTGAAAAGAATTGAATTATGTCTCATAGGAGGGGTACGTTTAATTCAATTCAGACCCGAGATCGCAGATAAAATTTTACTTTTGAAATTAGCTGAAAGAGTCAGTATTTTGTGCAAAAAATTTGATGCACTGGTGATGTTCAATATCGCAATGTTCGTTGACCAATTTCAGGAATTTGTACAATACTTTGATGGAGTCCATTTCCCATCGCGGGAATTATTAAGGTTGAGTAAAAGACCGGTGCCAAGTTCTACCCTGATAAGCGCTTCGTGTCACAACCAAGTGGAACTTTTGAAAGCACAAGAAGTTGGTCTCGACTTTGTCTATTTATCGCCAGTTCTCTCACCTGTTTCGCATTCCGCTTCTACATATTTAGGGTGGGATAGGTCAGCGGATCTAGTGAATCGCTCAGAACTACCCATATATGGCTTGGGTGGTATGACAGCATCAGATATCTCGACAGCATGTAGCGTTGGTTTACACGGCATAAGTATGGTGTCCGAACTCTGGAATTCCAAAGATCCCAGCTACACAGTTGGCGAGATTGAGAAAAAGTTGCTCGCTTTCCGCGTATGATTTTCTAGCTTGTAATACCACAATGCTCAACAAGAAATTCGATATTTTCGTCAGATTTTTGGGGCTTTAGTTTTGTTGAGCTGTGCATATAGAATCGGATCGTAAACCTATGCTTACCGCCGCTAATCTCAGGGAAAATAGATCCCTCCTTGGGGAGGTGTATTCTCAGTAGATAGTATTTTGCATTAGTATTAAGTGTTTCTTGATAAAATCCGTTAGTCGCGGTTGCATTCGATCCTTGTCCACTTTCCCGCACAACTCTTAAGATAAGCTTGTTTGCCCATAGGATTGGTCTGAGATCTTCCATCCATTCATTAAGTTGTGTTGTTCTTTCTACTTCTCTTTTATTTATCCAGTAGTACAGCCGAGGAATATCAAAATGACAGGCTCCTCCCGAAATTCCTAATCGGTGTCTGACTTGTGTGGCGAGCTCATCTTTTTGGAGCAGATTACCTGGCTGATAGTCTCTTATCCGCAGGAAATTCAAGCCTTCGTTCATTTCAGATAACAGTTTCGTTAGGCTTTTACTGTCGACATTGGGATTACCCGACAGCTGTTTAAAAGAGGATATGATAATTTCTAGTTCTTGTATTAAATCTTTTTTAATATCGACACGTTGGATAAAGTCACATAGCTCTATCATCTGGATTAACGCCATCCTAGCGCTATCGCAAGATTTTTCATCAATACCCTTCTGTATTTCAGAAAAAAATTGCTCAAGCCTGAGAAAGTTTCGTGTTCTTTCGTTCAAGGGGAGCTCGTAAGAGGTGAGATCTGGTTGCAAAGAAAACGGTCTGCTAGGAGCCATCATAAATTTTACTAGTTATCTGCGTTAAATAAATCTTGATAAGATTCATGAAGTAATTGAACTTGATCATTTAGTTGTGACGTAGGTCCGTTATTTATGATGACATCATCTGCAATTGCGAGTCTATCTTCCCTGCTTGCTTGAGCTTTCATAATAGCAACTACTGTTTCATTAGCAAGTCGGTCCCTAGAAATCACCCTTTCCATCTGAATTGTTTCATCGCAATCTACCACCAGGATTCTATCAAAAATACTTTTATCGGTACTTTCTGCGATCAGTGGTACTGAGAGCAGGCAATAGCTTTTATCTACCCTTGAGATTTGTACTCGCATTTCGTTTCTAACCGCCGGGTGCACGATTCGCTCTAAAATTTTTCGTTTAGCGGGTTGTGAAAACACTAGTTTTTTGACTTTTGGTCTGTCTAGTTCCCCGGAATCAGTCAGGACATCTTCTCCAAATTCAGCGACAATTGCTTGCAATGCAGGCTGATTTTTTTTAACTACATCTTTTGCGATAATATCTGCGTCTATCACTGGTATCGCGAATAATTCGTGGAACAAATTACATACAGTTGTCTTACCTGACCCGATCCCCCCAGTTACCCCAATGACAAATGTGGAGCCCGTATGTGTTATATGTTTAGTCAAATCATCACCTGAATTCTTTCTAAGGTTATTTGCTGAGATTACAACATATGTCTCTACAAACGAAAGATATTTTTGATAACAGTTATCTACACTTAGACATTAAGTTCACGAATTTAGTTTTTCTGCATCAATATCTAGCGCATCTATTAAAGCATTTAGATCACTTGGCAAGCGACTCACAAAAA
>CAJWTO010000137.1 GCA_913047675.1 uncultured Pseudomonadota bacterium
TTGTAAAGTGAGCTTTCGAATCATGATCAAGATAATCTGACAACGAAGGGGCCCGAGAAATGAGGTTTTTAAGTTCAGGATTCTTGCTGTCTAATATTCTTAAAGGATTAGATTTCAATCGCGCTAGACTTGGCTCGTCTAAAAGCTTTTCAAAGGGACCGAAGTAATCTACTAATGCCGTTCTATAGTTAGCACGTGATTCCTCATTGCCCAGAGAGTTTACCTCCAAGCGCAGATTTTTGATGCCTAGCGCATCCCAGAGTCTACGAGTTAGCATAATCAGCTCAGCGTCGCTGTGTGGAGACTCTGCGCCGAATACTTCTATTCCCACTTGGTGAAATTGTCGTAGCCGTCCTCGCTGCGGTCTTTCATGCCGAAACATAGGCCCCAGATACCATAGACGTTGGGGTACATTCTGTAGCAGACTATTTTGTAAAACCGCTCTAACACAACTTGCGGTTCCTTCGGGTCTCAGAGTTAAGCTATCCCCGTTTCTATCCTCAAATGAGTACATTTCTTTTTGTACAATATCTGTCTGATCGCCTATGGATCTATGGAAAACGTTAGTTTGCTCGAGTATAGGCAGCCGAATTTCTTGATACCCGTAGCATTGCAGTACCGATAGGACATGCCCCTCAACTGCCCTCCATTCCGGGGTATCTAACGGTAACGTGTCGTTCATCCCTCTAATTGATTTCGCTAAATTCGCCAAGGAAACCTCTTTCATTTCATAGTTACTGAATCACAGTATGTTAAGTAAAAAAGTGACAAGAGCATTGTTGGTTTTAATGAGTATTCTGAATATTTTTTCGTCTCTTCTCAACTTGTCCCACTAGCTGGCCACATGCAGCATCGATATCGCTACCTCGCGTCTTCCGAGTAATTGTAATAATTCCCGCTTTATATAGCTTATCACGGAAATCATTTATGGCTCTTTCTTCGGACCGTTCAAACGAGCTATTTTTGTAGGGATTAAATGGTATCAGATTGACTTTAGCCGGAATCCCATCCAGTAGCTTGATCAAAACTGACGCTTCTTTGACAGAGTCATTCACGTCTTTAAGCATTACGTACTCAAAAGTGATGTAGTTATCGTTGGTGGCCCTACTGTAATTTTTACAAGTTTCAAGAAGTCTTTCGATGGGATATTTTTTATTTAGAGGAACAAGCTTATCTCTCAAGTAGTTATTCGTTGCATGCAAAGATATCGCTAGACTAACTGGACATGCTTCCGCTAATTTATCTATACCTGGCACAATTCCAGCAGTGCTAAGAGTGATTCTTTTTTTACCCAAATTATACGCGTTATTGTCCATCATTAGCTTCATAGCCATAACAGTATTATTAAAGTTAAGCAGGGGCTCACCCATTCCCATCATTACAACATTAGTTATTGATCGTTTTGTATTAGATGATTCATATAATTTTTTCGATGCTAACCAGACTTGTCCAATGATTTCACTAACTGACAAATTTCGATTAAACCCTTGAGTAGCAGTGGCGCAAAATTGACAATTCAGCGGACAACCGACTTGCGAAGAAACGCATAAGGTTCCGCGAGAGCCTTCAGGGATATACACCGTTTCTACGCTATTTATAGGGTCGATATTTACCAGCCATTTTCGCGTGCCATCTTCAGAAATTTGTTCGGCACCTATACTAGGTACTCGAATCTCGGTTTCCTGCCTCAATTGCTCTCTCAGCTTCTTACTTAGATTAGTCATCTCCCCAAAGTTGGTAATACCGTGTTGGTGAATCCATTTTACTATTTGTGTTGCACGAAAGCTGGTCTCACCAAGCTCTCTAAAGTAGCCAGCTAAACCTTGTGCGTCATAATTCATCAAGTTTATGGGTGCTTTTTCCATTTTGATCGGTTAAATATTGCTATATATGTCTTTCTTGTCGAAAAAAAAAGCAATTTCTTTTTCCGCAGTTTCGGGTGCATCTGAACCGTGTACCGCATTTTCAGTCATACTATGCGCGAATTCGGCTCTTATTGTTCCTGGGGCAGCCTCTGCTGGGTTGGTGGCACCCATAATATCTCGATTCTTTTGAATTGCATCTTCGCCTTCAAGAACTTGTGCCAATATTGGGCCTGTGGTCATAAAGCTGATTAATTCTTTAAAAAATGGCTTGCCTTGATGTACCCCGTAGAAATCCTGAGCTTGGTTTTCGGTTAGGCGTATCATTTTCGCAGCCACCACTTTTAACCCCCCTTTTTCGAATTTATTTATTATTCTGCCGATCTGATTTGCCCTGACTGAGCTTGGCTTTATAAGAGATAGTGTTTGTTCTTGAGGCATTATTAGAAAGTCTCCGTTAAATTATTCTTAAAAGAATTAAAAATGGAGCGGCATTATACCTGCAATCACTCTTAACATGATAGCATTCTCAGGTATTGATCGAACCGTTTGATCGGCTTAGTACAGGCCAGTTTCAAGCCTAGCCGCCTCAGACATCATCTCTTGATTCCAAGGAGGGTCAAATACTAGTTCAACGTCAACTGACGATATGTTAGGTATTTGACTAACCTTTGATATGATGTCTTCGACTAGGAAAGGACCCATCCCACAGCCAGGTGCTGTTAGCGTTAAATCTATTTCTACTCGGTTTCCGGTATCTTCATAGATTATATCGCAGCGGTAAATTAGTCCTAGTTCTACTATATTGATTGGGATTTCGGGATCATAGCAAGTACTGAGCTGCTCCCAGATTAGCTCATCATCGATCAAAGGTGAGTTAAGCGCGGTCTCGAATCTGGCATCTTTTTCTGCTGCCTCCATTCCTAATGCAGAGATATCTGCTTCATTTATCCTCGCTAAGTTTCCCATGACATTAACTGTTACTGAGCCGCCAAGTGCTTGGGTGATGAACACTTCCGTACCCTTCTCTA
>CAJWTO010000138.1 GCA_913047675.1 uncultured Pseudomonadota bacterium
GATCATATTTTTTAGCTCCTTAGGTCTGCAGGCCAACTGTTTGATTACTTGGAGCATTACCCGATTATGCTGAGAGTCGATACCTGCAAGTGCTGAAGATGGTATTTCAAAACTTGCACCGTCAACGATAGATCGTATGGATAGAAAGTCACAGTTATTTTTTTTGGCTATTTTTGCTACAGCAACAGACTCCATATCTACTGTATCTGCATTACTGATATTTCGTAATTTAGATTTTTCTGAAGGCGAAATCACCGGTTTTTCGGTGGAGGTAATTCGGCCTAGGATTGGATTTAGTGGCTTTAGCCCATCACTAATTCGCTTTCCTAAATCACCTGTAAATTCTAGCATCTGATCCGAAGTAGTTGCGACCTGCTGACTTATCAGTAGAGTTCCTGGTTCTAGTGATGGGTTTAGGCCACCACTGACACCCCAACTTATGAGAAAATCATGTCCTTCCGATAAAAGTTGCCTAGCAGCTTTTTCAGCATATTTAAGACCTGGACTGGTTACGCGCACAGTAAACGGAATTTCCCCAAAGAATTGACCGATTTTATTTTCGAGAGCCTTCGCTTCAGAGGCCATGGCTACAACGATACCGATTTTCATTGCGCTCAAGGATCTTGTGAGTCTACTAAGTCACTAATACTACTAATTGGGACAGTCACGGGGGTAACGCGCAAACTTTTAGTTCCTAGTTTGAATAAAACCTTTAGGTACTGGTTCGAGCACGATAAAAAACTTGTGGCTCCAATTGTTATTTTGACCCAACGTCTTGAAATTTTTGCTTCAGAGCTGCTTTTAAAGGATGGGTTCTTGTTTATTTTTACAAGAGTAAGTATCGCCATTCCAAGTGCCCAGAGACAAAATCGTCTTATCCCAGGCTGATTACGTGGCAGTATCAAAGTGAAGTCTAGGGCATTTTTTAAATGGCCGGCGGCCAGAGAGAGCAGATCTTGTAGTCCTAACTCGAATTGAGTTCCCCCTTCTCCTGGCATGACTTGGCTTAATTCAATGTTGTAGTTTTGGAAGGTTTTTTGCGGGAGCCAGCAAACCCCTCTCTCCTTGTCGGTCCAAATATCCTTGAGTATATTTGTCATCTGCAAACCCTGTCCAAAAGAGACCGAAAGTTGGAGGAGGTAATTTTTTTTATCAGCAAGCTCTGGGCAATAATCACAAAAAATGTGAGTTAACATTTCACCCACAACACCCGCTACGAAATAGCAATATTGGTCCATCTCATCCTGGTCGAGAAGTCCATCTGAGGACTCCTGATCCTGATACAGCATCATGCCTTTGGCCATTTTAGTGACACATTTGGTGATAGCATCTTTCTGCACAGGCTTGAGGTCGTGGGTAATTCTTATGACTTTGTCAGTCGACTCGATAAGCTTGATTTCATCTCGAGGTGTCTTCGCTGACAAGTTTTGTACTAGGACTTCCGCGAAAAGGTTTGCGTCGCAGTCACTTGCGATTACCCGCACAAATTGGCGCGAAAGGTCGGACTTTATTTCCAGCGATAAGTCAGGGTCATCCTCGATCGTATCTTGGATTCGACAAAGTAAATACGCATTAGCGACAGCGCGTTCTAATATTGGCGGTAGCTGTGGAATGGTGAGGGCGAAAGTTCTCGAGACACCGAATAGGATGTCTTTTTGAAAGTACTCATCTTCTAGAGTTGGCGCTTTGACCATTGCGATTTATTCGCCTTCGTTACTGAATGAGTTTATTTTACACATATCAAACCTGCAATTCGCTATTAATATAAAAATATGTGTGAAAAATCGTTCAACTTTGTTTCGTTTTTTCAGTGTTTAGCTGTGGCACCACTTTGCGTTAACCAAACAGTCTTGTAGCTTTTTATGTTGCGGTGCAATACAATGTATCAATCACGGTGCAATCTGCTTTAGCCAACCTTCCGTTTATCCGCTTGCCGTAGCGCGGTGCATAGAACCAAATTGAATAATCATAAAAATGCAAATATTTGACGGCGTAATGCCACCTTTATGCGAAGCGTTATCTAAACGTGAATATTCTACTTTAAC